>JANXWY010000249.1 GCA_025350905.1 Verrucomicrobiota bacterium | reverse complement strand
GTGAGAACGAACAGCCCATTGTCCGCGAGTTGCTCGACATCCAGAAGAACCTCGCGAAGTTGAACAAGCTCGAAGCGTATCACGACGCCCAGGAACGGCGCGATGACGCGCAGCACATGTTCACGCTGGGCATGATGGATTTACCCGACAAAGCGAAGATTGAGAATCTGTACTGGGAGATTGGCCAGGCCGTGGTCGAGAGTTTCAAGGGCCAGGCCTACATTCCCGAAGAAATCCGCAAACTGGACGACAGCCTGGGCGATCAATACCTCTGCAACTTTTCAGTGTTCCAATCCCTGCTGGATCACTGGGCCTTGGGCCAGTTGTTTCCCATCATGCCGGTCAGCCGGCTCCACGAACGGCCGACGCGGGAGGCGACCCTGGTGGACATCACGTGCGATTCGGACGGGCAGATCAACAAGTTCATTGATCTGCGCGACGTGCGGGATACCTTACCGCTCCACCCGCTCAACACGAACGGCAACGGCCAGCTCGAACCCTACTACCTCGGCTTCTTTCTCATGGGCGCCTACCAGGACATCATGGGTGACCTGCATAATCTCTTCGGCCGGGTCAACGAGGTGCATGTCTTCCTCGATCCCGATGAACCCACCGGTTATTACGTCGAGGAAATCATCGAGGGCAGCACCATTGTGCAATGCCTGGCCTCCGTGCAGTACGATGAAAATGAATTGAAGCGCCGCATGAAAGTGCAGATGGACGAGGCGATCAAATCGGATCGTATGAAGCCGTCCGAAGCGATGCGGTTGCTGGACGATTACGAGCGCGGGCTCAAGGCGTACACCTACTTGTCGTTTTGAAGGGCGCGATGAACCAGGCGACTTCACCGCTCGTGCCACGCGGGCCGGTCAAGGCGAGGAGAATTTCCAACCTCCAACCCCCAACAATCAACTCCGAACCCCAGAATCCCCCGCACGATTGGATGTTGGGCATTCGTGGTTGGGTGTTCGAGGTTTCCTTCTCGTTGTTTCATGCCTGACACCCTGCCCAACCCCGAGCTGCTCCGCGCCCTGGGTCGGCTCGTGCGCGGCTTGTCTGCGCTGTTCTGGGGCTTGCCGGTGGCGTTGATCGTCTGTGTGGGCACGGCTACGGCGGGCTGGTTCAAGGCGTTCAGCGTTGTGCCGGGGTTGGCGGCGACGGGATTATTGCTGTTCGGCCTGTGGCAGCTTGGCGCCTTCCAGAAACAGGAACGTTCGTGGCGAATCGCGCTGGACCGGGCCCGGCTCATCGGCGTGGTAAACTTTTTTCTCTGCCCGTTTCTTTACTGGTGGAACAAGGTGCCGGACCAACCGTTCTTTGCCCTGGTCGTCGTCCTGCTCGCATTGTCCGGCCTTTTGTTTCTGTTCAATCTCAACCTGGTCCTGGCGCGGCTGGGCGACATGTTGCCGGACGAAACGCTGCGACAGGAGACCCGGCAATTCACCGCGATCAATCGCGGTCTGCTCGTCGCGCTGGTGCTGTTGGCGGCGGGATATGTTTTTCTTCGCCAAATGCCGCATCTGCCGGCGCCGGTGCTGATCCAGGTGGTGCGGCTGGAGCGGATGAACGAGTGGTCGGTGCTGATGCTGGTGCTGCTGCTGGCGCTGCTGCCGCTCGCGCTGACCATGGCGCTAATTTGGAAGACGAAGGAAGTTATTTTGGAAAGCGTCTTTGGCTCGAAATGACCGGAGCGCAGGAATCCACCGCGGCACATTCCCAAAAGTTTCGTCCGAGAGTTGGCTGGCCTTTCCCGGAGCGAACGCTACCGCCGGCACACCAACTCAGTTCACCAACCGATACCAGTTATCGCGTTGCTGCGGTTCGTACCCGAGGTCTTGGATCAACCGGCGCATGTCGGCGACTCCGAGGCGAAACGTCGCGCCCGCCTGGCTCACGACATTTTCCTCGATCATGATGCTGCCCAGATCGTTCGCGCCAAACTTGAGCGCCACCTGCCCGATGTCCGGTCCTTGGGTAACCCACGAACTTTGCACGTTCTCGAAATTATCGAGGTAGATGCGCCCCAAGGCCTGCGTTCGCAAATAGTCATGCGCCCCCACCGTCGGCGCGCGGAGCTTCGTATGCTCGGCCTGAAACGTCCAACCGATGAACGCGGTGAAATGGCCGGTCAAACTTCCCCTCACCCCTTCCCTCTCCCCATCGGATGGGGGGAGGGTGGCCGAAGGCCGGGTCAGGGGTTCATTCGCGTAACTCAGCGATTTGTCCTGCTGCGCGCGCAATCGCTCCAGATGTGCAATGCGATCCTCAATCGTCTCCACATGCCCAAACATCATCGTGGCGCTGGAAAAAAGTCCGAGCCGATGCGCCAAATCCATCACGGCGAGCCAGTCATCGCTCATCGCCTTGAGGGGCGCGATCCGCTGGCGCACGCGGTCCACGAGAATTTCCCCGCCCCCGCCCGGAATGGAACCCA
>JANXWY010000232.1 GCA_025350905.1 Verrucomicrobiota bacterium | reverse complement strand
TCATGACGTCCTCCACCCCAAAATCAAACAACCGCTCCGTCATGCTCGGGGGAATGACTTCGTGCAACTGGGTGAACACGTCGCCCTCGTAGAAGGGCGGTTTGCCGGTAAGCAATTCGTAGATGGTGACGCCGAGCGAATAGATGTCGTCCGCCACCGCCGGCGGCTCGCCCGTCCACTGCTGCGGACTCATGTACCAGTCCGTGCCCACGATGGGCGGATGGGCGGCGTCGTGGACCGGGCCGCGCTGAATTTCCCGCGACAAGCCGAAGTCCGTCACCTTGATCTGCCCGCGCGAGCTGAGGATCAGGTTGGCCGGCTTGATGTCGCGATGCACGATGCGCGCTTCGTTGTGGGCGTAATCCAGCGCGGCGCACAGGTCGCGAATCCAGGGCTGCAATTCCGCCACCGAAAAAATCTGCCGCGGTTTGTCCACCTTCAGCGTCCAGAGCGACCAGCCGTCCACATACTCCATCGCCACCGCCGCGCCCTGCGGCGTCTGGATGAAGTCGTGAATGCGGACGATGTTCGGATGCGCCAGTTTGAGGCTGCGGCGCGTCTCGGTTTTCAACCGCTCGACTTCGTGATGATCCTCGACGAGATGGGGCGCGAGAAATTTCAGCGCGATGGGCTGTTCCAGCACACGATCATGCGCGAGCCAGACCACGCCCATGCCGCCTGCCCCCAGCGTGCGCGTGAGGAAATAACGACCAAACACCCGCTGACCGGCAGCGAGCGAGGATTCCGTGTTGTCGACCCGGGCCATCGTCACTGCACCTTACCAGACGCCCGGCTGGCCCGCACGGTTAAAACTAAATCGTCTGGCTCAGGTAGCCGCCGTCCACGCGGATGTCCGCCCCGGTGACGAAACTGCTGGCCTGCTGGCTGGCGAGAAAAACCGCCGCGCCGACCAATTCCTTCGCCGCGCCGAACCGATTCATCGGCGTGTGTCCCCAGATTGCCTGGGTGCGTGGGGTCGGCGAGCCGTCGGCGTTAAAGAGCAGCTTGTGGTTTTGTTCGGCTGGAAAAAAGCCGGGGGTAATGGTGTTCACGCGCACCCCTTGGGGCGCCCACTCGCGGGCCAGGAACAAACTCAAGCTCAGCACCGCTGCCTTGGCGGCCGAATACGCCACGACACGGGAGAGCGGCAAATGCGCGGCGGCGCTGGCGATATTAATGATGCTGCCTTTGCCCCGCTGGCACATGGCCGGTCCGAATTCCTGACAGGGTAGGAAGATCCCGCCCACCAGATTCAAATCGAAGTTGGCGCGCCAGGCTTCGAGCGAAATGGCCGCGAACGGATGCTCGGGCGTGACCGTGACGTTGGGATGATTACCGCCCGCCGCGTTCAGGAGAATCGTGGGCGCGCCGAGCGTGGCAGTGATTTGCGCGTGCGCCGCCGCCAAACTTTCCCGGGAAGCGGCATCCACTTGGAAGAATGCCGCGGTGCCGCCGCGGGATTGAATTGTCTTCACGCGCGCTTCGCCCCGTTCCGTGTGGCGACCGAGGACCGCGATTTGCGCGCCCGCGTCCGCCAGGCCCTCGGCCAAGGATCCGCCCAGCACGCCGGTCGCGCCAATCACCACGGCCACTTCGTCCGCCAAATCAAATAATTTCATCGTGCGTCCAAGCATGTTGAAAATCCGGGCGTGGTAGAAGGAGAATTTTGCTCGTGATGACTCCCGCTGCAGTGCCGGGCCAACCATTTTGGCCCGGGAGAATTCCTGACGCGCGGTTTTTTTTGTCGCGGTTTTTTGTTCGCTGGCGGGGACTGCTTGTGCTCAACTTTGCGTGAGCGCTCACACCATGTCCTCAAAAAAAAGACGTCACGGCTTAGGGGGCGGATTCGTCCCACCCGCGGGGACCCAGAAGACGATCATTCCGGGCTTGGGGGTGGATCTGCCCGAATTGCAACAGGCGCGCGCGCTCTGGATTGCCAATCGTTTCGAGGAGTCGTTGCAGCTTTTCGAAACGGCCGTCCGCCAGCACCCACAGAACCTTGTCGCGCTGGTCGATGCCAGCCGCGCGTTGGGCGCGCGCTTTGAAATTCAGCGCGCCGAAGAAATGCTGGACCGGATGATGAAGGTCGGCGCTCGGCAACCCAACATCCTGCATCTGGCCGGCCAGAGTTACCGGATGATTTTTCGACCCGATAAAGCGATCGCCTGCTTCCAGCGGGTGCTCGCGATGACCAAGGAAATTCCCGATGCCTGCCTGGAATTGGCGATTCTCTACGAACGCCGTCACCGCGTGGAGGAAGCCTTTGAATTGATTGGGCACTGCTTGCAAGCCGACCCGGAGTACCAGGAGGCCTATTTGTTCAAGGCCCGGCTGCTTCGCCGCATGAAGGATGACACCGCGTCCGAGGGACTCTTTCGGGAATTGACCGTCCAGGCGGAAGCGCCGCCCCAAGTTCGCGCCCAGGCCTGGTCGGAGCTGGCCGCGCGGCACGACCGGCGGGAGGAATATGAGCTGGCGATGGCGGCGATGCTTAAGGGCAAAGAAATCCTTCTCCAGCGGGAAGGGTCGATGCGGAGAGAGTCGAACACGGTGCTGGGTCACCTCCGCGGATTGGCGGAGTCGCTCACGCCGGAATATTTCCAGCGCTGGTTGGAAGCCGGTCGTTCGCTACCGCCGAAAAGAACGGCCGTGCTCACCAGCTTTCCCCGGTCCGGCACGACGCTGCTGGAGCAGGTGCTCGACAGCCATTCCGGTTTAGTCAGTTCGGATGAACGCGAGGCCTTTGCGCGCGACATATTCCCCGCGATGTGGCTGACGCCGGCGACGCCGCTGCCCACCGCAAAATTATTGGACGCGATTCCCCTGCCGAAGCTGGCGGCCTTGCGGGAACGGTATCTGGCTTACATGCAAGCGGCGTTGAATGCACCGATTGGGGAGCGGGTGCATCTGGATAAAAACCCGACGCTGACGCTGGTGCTGCCGGGGTTGTTGCGGCTGTTTCCGGAAGCCCGTTTGCTCATCGCGCTGCGGGATCCTCGGGACGTGGTGGTCAGTTGTTTTATGCAATATCTACCCCTCAACGCCAACAGCGTCTGTTTCCTCACCTTGGAACGAACGGCCGAGCGCTACGCGAACGATATGGCCACGTGGCGGAAATTTCGAAAGATGATCGCGGCGCCGTGGCTGGAAGTTCGGTACGAAGATACCGTGGCCGATTTGGAGAAGGAAACCCGCCGGGCGCTGGATTTTCTGGGCCTGCCCTGGGAACCGTCGGTTTTGAATTACCGTGATCGCCTCAAAGCGAAGGGCGTCGGCTCCCCCACTTATGAGGCCGTCAGCCAGCCGCTTTACACGCGGGCCATTGGTCGCTGGCAGCATTATGAAAAGCATCTGGCCCCTTGGCTGCCGGTGCTCCAGCCAGCAATAGATGCCTTCGGTTATTGATGTTCCCCAGCCCAGGGTCGCCTTGCGTCCTTGTAAAAAAAGCGGCTGGGAATTAGTTCCCAGCCGCTGGTAATTGCGCGGCTCATTGGTCCGCGATGCTTGGACTATTGTCGGATGCGATAGAATTTCTTCGCGCCGGTCGGCGGCCCCGATTGCGGATTATTCTGATTGGCCGAGTCGGCCCACGGCCCGGTGATCGCAGCCGCTTCTTCCAACGTGCCCGCACCCGTCCACGAGATGGTCACATTACCGCCCGCAAGTGCAGGAGCATTCAAGACGGGGGTCGGGTTGCTCCGGGCACGGAAGGTCCGTAGCGCGTCCGGATTCGTCGTGTCGTTCACGAGAATCTTGGTGCCATCGGGTTTGACGGAAAACCATTCCAGGTTCGCGCGGGCGGCGGCCCCGGAAGGGCCACCTTTATGGCCCGCCACCAAGCGCAACGGATAAACGCCCGCCGTTGGCACGGCAAAGCCGCCGGACACATTCACGCTGCCGAACCCTTTGTTGGAATCCCATTCGGCAATGCGCGGATTCGCGTCCGCCCGAATCGTGGCTGAGACGGCCACATGGTTGGTCGCGTAGGACTTCAATAGACTCCCGCCATAATTTTCGGCGATCACCAAGACCGGAATGTTGATGGTGGGATCCGTGCCGCCGAGGCGGAAGGGGAAGCCCGCGTCGCCTGGCGTTGTCATCAGGACGGCCACCGCCCCCGCGAGTTGGGCTTGTTTGGCTTTCACGACGTCATTGCAATTAACCCCGCCGCGATCCAGTAACGCAATTTTTCCGGCGAGTCCGGTGTTCGTGGCGACGTTGCAGGCGTCTTCCGGATCGCCGCTGGGGGTGGCGTACACAATGGGCGCAGTGAGTGGCACTGCCGGCAGCGCCCCTCCAAATCCGACAAAGATAATGTTCGTCGCCATCGTGACGCACGGGAGGGCAACATTCGTTGGGCCGCTGATCTGCAGTACCAAAGTGCCTGCGGTGCCGGCGCTGAGCCGGAATTGATCCTCATTGTTCACCCCCATTTGATAATAGCCGGCGGCGGGAAAGCGAACAAAGGCGCTGATCTCATCGCTAAAGCTGTCCTCGCTACCCACGGGATTAGGGATGCCCGGAAAACCGGAATCATTCGGGAAATTGGCCGTCGAGCCACTCGTATTCACCCAATTGATGACGTCGGTTACGACAAAGGCATTGCCCACGGCACCAGTGAGGTCGGCAACATTCGGTCCCACGCGTCCGGCCAGCAGCGCTTCCGACAATGATATGTCATCCTCCAAGTTAACTTGGGCAGCCGCGGGGTCCGTCAAGGTTTCCACCTGATAAACCTTCACGTTGAAACCCGGTTTGGCGGCGTCTTCCGTTCCGAGCGCCGTACGTTGGGACGTGGGCAAGGTGGGATAGTTGGCTACACTGAACTGAAACTGATTGGTTTTGGTGGTGACGGGTACGCCATTGTCACCAAAAACAATCTTGTAGGTGTGCGTCGAAAGTGCGGCCAAGGCCCCCGGGGCGTATTGAACCGTCGTATTCGTGCCGACCTTTTGAATGACGGGCGATACGAGGTTGTTGTCCAGGGACAATTTGATCGAACTGGTGTTCACCGCCGTCGCGCGGTCTTGCAACGTGACCGAGATATTGACCAGCGGGTCGACGTTGATGGCATTGTTGCCGGGAAACGCGGCGACCATAATGGGGGCCGTATCGGTCGAGGGCGCCACGTCCAACGCAACCAGATCCACGTAACCGTCCGGAGATCCAGCCACGGCCGTAGAGGTTACGACTACGCGCGCGGTGCGGGCTCCAGATGGGATCGTCCCGTTCTGTGAATCCTGGGCCCAATCTTTGCCATTGGGATACTTGCCCGTGAGACTGGGGCCGGTGGGTATGGCAGCCACGAAGTCCAAGCCGCCCAAGGGGACGGAACTGCCCACCACGGAGCTTGAGGCGTCAAGAAAGTCAACCGTCAGGACACTGTAATCGCCTTGGGAGAGGTAGCTGCTGAACCACGCCGACACGGTGTAACGACCCTGGCCACCATCGATGTCGGTTGGCGTGAGTGCGGTAGAAGCTGTGAGACTCACCAATTGGGTTACCGACTGGCTGGGCGCGTACGGTCGCAAAAATTGAATTCCAGAATTGGCGGGTCCCGGGTTGGCGTATTCAGTGGAGTAGGTGTAGGTGCTAAAAGTGGACCAGCCACCCCCCACACCGGGATTGGGCGTGCCGCCATTTCTCACGATCCCACCGCCGGTGGTGTTCTCGAAGTTGCCATCAATTATGACATCGATGGCTTGCGCGGTGCCGACGAAGGCCAGGCCACCCGCGAGGATGGCCAGGCCATTTGTGTTTTTTCGTTTCATAGTTTGGTTGGTGCTTGTTGTTTGTTCTGGATACAGAATTGGAATTCGCATTTCAACCCGGCAAAGTCAGCTGGTTAGCGGAAGCTTTGGCCGGTCTGGTAGGTCGCAATCTAACCCGCGTGGGAAAACGAGCAATCGCCTTTTTAGGGGGGACGAAGGGATGGAGCATTTTCCTCGAACCACGTCCGGCCGCAGTCTTCCTGGAGCGGGGGGGGTCACGCGCGAAAAAAGAGATCGGTCAAAAGCGGCGTTCATGGCACACACACCGCCGGGAATTTGCCATCCAGACCGGGAACGTTCCATTCCGTCAAAATTTTCTCACCCTCGGGGGAGCTGACCGGGTGCCATTCGCCTTCATTCACGCGCCGCACGAATCGAAATTCGTTGCGGGCCCCGCGCGGCAAGGGCTCGGCCGAACCGGTTCGCACCTGCTCCAGCTGCTGCTTGAACTCGGGGGCATACTTTTCCAGATAAGCAATTTTACGGCTGGCCTTAGCCTGGGGATTGTCCGTGGTAGAAATGACAACGGCGCGCACGGCATCCTCCTCAGCGTCGTTGAGTCCCCGAATCGGTGGGAGCGCCTCGCGCGGCGCCGCAAACAATTTCTTTTCGCTCAGGTCGTAGAAAAAAGTCTGTTCCGAGATGCCATCCCCTTGCCGAAGGAAGCGAACCAAGAGGACCGTGGCGACCCCCAACAGGGCGACGGCCAGAACGAGCTTGAAAACGTTCGGTCGGTTCATGGATTCAATTTAAATTAAGAAATTACAAATTGGAAATTCGTGGCGGCGGAGGTTGCAGGGGTCGGCGGTTCGGCATGCTGGATAATGTCAGTGTGGATCGGCCCTTACCGACCACCAACACTCATTCAAATTGCAGGGGATACGGCCAGCATCCAGCAGCGCTGCGCTGCCATCCGCCAGCGCATAGTTGGATCGGCGGTTGTGCCGCACCGCTCCCTTGTCGCCTTGGGCCACGCGATTAAACCCCGGCGAGTTCGGCACATCGTACTTCCAAATCCACCAGCGGTCATTCGGCCACTCGTTCCGGATGTCGCTGTGTCCGTCCCCATAGAGCAACACATGCGAGGGTTTCTGGATGTTGGCCCAGCGGCAGACGTTGTTCTCATAGGGGCGGCCGAAGGGTGGCGGTGCGCCGCCCTTTTCCCAATGCACGTTCACGGCGGCGATGCCGCTGAGCAGTTTGATTTCGCCATTTACGGGGAGGCCCGCCAGTTCCGGGGCCGGCGGCAACTTGTCGCGCTGGCCTTGGGAGTAAACTTCCTTGGTTTCCACCGGGCAGTCATAAACTTGCTTATTCTTGCCGACGAAATTGAAAAGGTAGGAACGCCAGCTGGTTTCATAACCCGCCGGCAAGGCGTCCTGCATCGGCGGCAGCCACTGACTGCTGTCATCGGCGTACAGGTGCGTTCCCAAGCCGAGTTGCCGCATGTTGTTGAGGCAGGAAATCTGTTGCGCCTTGCCTTTCGCCTGGGACAACGCGGGTAACAGCATGGCGGCGAGAATCGCAATAATTGCAATGACCACCAGCAATTCAATGAGGGTAAAGCCGGCTCCTTTTAGTGCATAACTCGCTCCCGACTCGTTCAAGTTAGCGGTTGCGCGACGGTGTCCGCATTGACGCATATTTTGTATTCCGGTGTTCAACCCACCTTATGTCATGCCCGGAACGAGACAACCCCCCTCTTTGGGGGAGGAAGTGCTGGACCCGTACGATTCCCAAGGAATGTGCCCATGCAATTATTTTGATTCTGATTTTTTTCTTTTTCGATCCTGCCGACTTCCAACTTCAGCCGGGTGCAAACAATTAACTTGAACTCTAGGTATCAATAATGACAACCGAGAGTCGGAACCGTTACGATAGCGTTCCAGATGCGACCAAATCGATTAATTGCGTCGTCAAACCTCACCGCGCCAGCCTTCCCTCCTGGATTTGCCGATAATGCGCGCGGCTGCGAGTCTTAACGCGCCGATGACACACGAGGAGTTTCCCGAATCGGTCCGGGCTATTCCTAGTCGTACGCCCTAAGAAGGAGGGCCGGCCTGGCCACCCGGGATTCCTGATTTCTCTGAAAACTCCGCCAACTTCCCACCGCTGTCAGGAAATCCGATTTGGTCAGCTCTGCGTCACTGGAAACAGGCAGGGGCTTGCTCGGCGCGTGCTCGTGGAAACGTAATGACTCCTCGCTCCAGAGAACATCAAGGAAGGCCAGCACCCCATCGGCTGGTGGTTCCCGCGTTTTCGCCCTCACCTTTGCAATGGATTTCCCTGCAGGCATACGTGCTTTGGGCTGGACGGTTTGCCTGAAATTCATCACGGATACGGATTGGGCGAAGGTGACTGCGAGGCCTAGATGGCGCGAGGTAAGGAGATGCATAGGCAAAGGTTAGAGGAGGCAGCGCGGGCTGACATGCCGGTGGTCGCGAATCGCGATCCAGAACTTGGTTGCCGGAAATAGGCGCAACCACAACGGTAGGCTGGGGCCGCCCCGACTGGAACCGCCAGCGGATAATCAGACAAAAGTATCAGCCTCACAGGTGCGGGAAGTCCACGACCGCAACCCCAAAGCGAGGATTCGCTGGGGTGTTGGTGGTGACTTGCGAACTGAGATTCGGCCCGACTCAGTTGACCGCCTTAATCACATGCGAGCAGCTTCGTCTGCGCCACCGATCTCGGCCGACCAGCGCCACTCCTCTGGTCCGTGGTTGTGGTGTCCTTGGGATTGGGATTGAATTTCCACCAACCAGGTTGCCGCCGAGGCCGCCATGCTTGCAAAATTCAGTCCGCGCCGCTAATTGTTTCATGTGTCCAAGCAACGTCCAAGCACCACGACGCCGCGGAAGCCGGCCCGGCCGAATCAACCGCCGCGGCCTGGGTTCCAGGCGGCGTATTGGCGTCGGCGACTCTTCAAGAATAGTTTTACCCGGGACGGCCAACGCACGGCGCTGAAAGGATGGTCGGTCAAAATCCAGCATCGGGGGCGTCGTCGAACGTTCTCGCTGACGGCGGCGAACCGGGCCGCCGCGGCCCGCGAGGCCTGGCAGATTTACGAGTCAATCGTTGCTCCCGGCCGGGAAGCGATCGCCCGCCGGCCGACGGTGACGCACTTCGGAGCCACTTCCGCTTCCCCTGGGGCCGTGCTCGAGTCTGCGGTCCTAAAAGGCGCCAGTTATTGGAAGCCGCGTTTGTTGCATCGAAAATATCTTGAATTCGCCCAGACCAATTCGACCGAGGAGTATTCGGTTCGGATTGAGCACGCCGGAACGAGCCACTACTTTCGTCTCGGAACCAGCCATGCCGGGCGGGCCGCCATTCAGGCCGCGAGAATTCAGCGGGTAGTTATGGGCCAGGGCTGGGAAGCCGCCAATGCGCGGTTTCGCCGCGAACTGACCCTGGCTTTTCGTTGGACTGACAATCCCGTGGCCTGGACCTACACGACGATCCACACGCCAACCCCGGCCGTACGTACGCCTCCGGTCGTTGCCGTCCCTAATCCCACCGCGCAACTGAACGTCGCCGTCGTGGAAGCCGACGCCGGGCTTCGTCATACGCTTGCTAGCTGCATTGCCGATCAGCCGGAATTTTGCTGCATCGCCACCTTTGCCACGCTGCCCGAAGCGCTGCGCTGGCTATCCCGTTGGCAAATCCGTATCCTTCTCGCGAATCACAGTCTCGCCAGCACCTCCGAAAAGGGATGGGTGGGGGAATTGAAAACCATCGCGCCGAGCGTGACCTGCCTGCCCTACTCGGTGTACGAGGACAGCGATCAACTGTTTGCTTCAGTTCCGGGCGGAGCTGCTGGCTATTTCTTGAAGCGTCTGCCCTCCAACCGGCTTCTCGAACCGGTCGCCGCGACGGTTGGCGGGAGCCATTTCTCCAGCCACGAATCGGCTGCCGGGGCCCTGCAGTATTTTCGTCGATTGCTGCAGCCGTTGCCGGACAGCCACGGCATCCAGGAAATCTCAAAATTGACCCATCGCGAACAGGAGGTCCTGTCTTTATTGAGCAAGGGTTATCTCGACAAGAGTATCGCCGACGCATTGAAGATCAGCATTTGGACCGTGCATGGCCACGTGAAAAACATCTTTCAAAAACTGAACGTCCATACCCGCATCGGAGCGGTCGTGAAATTCCTGCAGAAGTGAAACCCAGCCAGCATTGTAACCAGCGAGCGGCGGCCGGAATTCGGGCGCTCGGCCTGCTGGCTTCTGGCTTCTGGCTCGGGTCACCCACCAAAACAAGGGATTGCGGGAACGGGTTGAAAGCTTAAGGTGGCATCAGTCTAGGCGGGGTGGTGCGCGTCCGCCCGCGTCAATTTTGTTCAGCTTGTGGTAATGAAATATCATTTCTGCCAAACCCCCAGTCGGAGGGCAGAGAGCGGAAGGCCGAGGGCCGAGGGCCCAGGGCCGACTTCTGGCTTCGGCCTTTTGATGGCCGCGTTCAGATCGCTGACCTTCGCTTTCCTGGGGCTGATCGTCTGCCTGACGGCAAGCGTCGCCCCGGCGCTGGCGGACCCAATTTCGCTACCGTCGCCGATTTATTTTGAATCCTTCGACACGGTGGCCGAAGGCGGCCTGCCGCCGGGTTGGTCGCGGACGAACTATTCCACGCTACCGGCCACCAATTTCGATCTGGTTGACCTGGACTCAGCCGCGTACGCCGGTTGGTTGGTCGTGGATCGCAGCCGGTTCAATTCCAATTTTCTGGCCTACAGCAGCCACACGCTGCAGGACTATTCGCGCGTGCTGTCGGCCAATCCCGCCAACGTGGTGAATGGCCAGGGCGTGACGAATCTAGCCACGGGCCGGTTTCTGTTTTGCACCTCTGGCTGGCGCGAGGGCAGTCAAATCCAATACCTGTGGTCCCCGGATTTTGATTTGACCGGCCGGACCAACGTGTACGTTTCGTATCACAGTCTCTTCGAACAAAATCAGGATAGCTTTGGCGCCGTGGAATATTCCGTGAACGGCGGCGCCTCGTGGTTGCCTATCGTGTACATGGTCGATGGACCGGATGTGCTCACGAGCGGGAATGGAGGCGTTGACGCCGTCAAGACGTTCACCAATCGGTATTCCGATGTGGCCACCAACTTCATTGCCGGAACGACCTACGGCGGCTCTTACGGAGCCTTCATCGCCGCGCCCATCACTCCAGCGTTGGCGTCATACATCAGCGCGCGCGTCGACGATGATCCCGTCGAATCCAAGCGGGTGGAATTGTTTCGCCTCCTCGCGGCGGATAACCAGCCCGCCGTCCGTTTCCGCTTCGCCCATGCCGGCACGGACAGCTGGTACTTCGGTGTGGATGACTTCGGTCTATACAGCATCACGCCCGGCGCCCTGCCCCTCCTCGCGCAGCCGCCGCTCAGTCTAAATGTCAGCGTGGGTTCGACGGCCACCTTTTCCGTCCTGGCCAGCGGCCCGCCGCCCCTCACTTACCAATGGCGGATGAATGGCACGAATCTTCCCGGGGCCACGAACGCCACGCTGGTCCTCACGCCGGTGAGTAGTACGAGTCCGGGTGTTTACACTGTGGTCGTGAGCAATAGCTCCGGCGCCATCGAAAGTAGCGGGGCCTGGTTGACCGTTTACGTACCCCGCGTGACGGGACAGTGGGATTTCGATTCCGGCGACCTGCGGGCGACGGTCGGTGCGGATTTGGAATATCTCGCGGACACCGCCGCCCGCACGACATTTCCTGGCCTGATCCTCAACGGCCTGCCCGCTCAGGTAATGGCTTTCGGGAGCAATACCGTCCAGCAAGGTTATTACATGCGGCATGGAGCCAAGCCCAACGGCGGTGGCCAGTTCGTCAACCAATACACCTTGATCATGGACGTGATGTATCCCGCTGCCAGTACTGACCAGTGGCGGGCTTTGTTTCAAACCGATCCGTTCAACCACCCCGGCAACGAGGCGGATTTTTTCGTCGGCAACGCGGGCGTGCTCCCGGACCCGAACGGGGTGGGCGCCGACGGACCGTTCAATGGCTCGCTCGCGCCAGACACGTGGTATCGCGTGGCGTTCACCGTGGACCTGGCCGCCCCGTCGGGTCAGCAGCTCACGAAGTACGTGAACGGCGTGAATGTCGGTAGCCAGTCGTTGCCTGGGGGCGTGGATGGACGCTACGCCCTGGGGCCGGCCGCGTTGCTCTACACCACTGGGATTGTTGTGGGCGGATTCACCCAGCCGGGTTTCGTCAATAGCATCCAGTTTTTGAACGGTTGGCTGCCGCCCGCCGCCATCGCCGCGCTCGGCGGGCCGACGCCGGACGGACTGCCCCCTGGCAACGCCGCCGTCCGAATCAGCAATCCGTCCACCGGCGCGGCCTCCGTCACGTTGAACTGGACCGCGCCGAATGGGGCCTGCTTTGTGGAGCGGGCGACGAATCTGTTTTCCCCAAATTGGTTAACGGTCGACCCTGCGAACACCAATCGCAGCCTCACCGTTCCCGTCAGTAGCGCGACGGCGTTCTATCGCGTCGGCCAGTTCCTGCCGGACATCGCGGTCGGCCAGTTGCCGGACGGGGAGCAAGTCATTCCGACGAAACAAATCTTGCGCCCGGCGGGCCAACAGCTCCAGTTCAGTGGCCGACCCGTGGATCTCGTGCTCTCGCCCGACGGGAAAATTGTTTACCTCAAAAACATCAATAATCTCCTCGTCGTGGATGCGGCGACCTGGACCCTGCTGCAAATTGCGAGTTACCCGGGCAGCGGCGCTTCGTTGCACGGCATCGCGCTGCGCCACGACGGTTCGCATGTGTATGTCACCGGCGCCGGCAATGAACTCTACGACTGGTCCGTCGCCACCAATGGCCTAGTCACGTTCGCGCGCACGATTTCGCTGCCCGCCGGCGCGTATCCTTGTGGCCTCGCCCTCGCGGCCGACGATTCCAAAGCGTATGTGTGCCTCTCGATTGCCAACCAGCTGGCCGTCGTCAATCTCGCCACCGGTGCCGTCACGCAGCGGATCAATGTGGGGATCGCGCCATGGGATGTGGGGCTCTCCCCGGCGGGCGACACTGCGTACGTTTCCGATTGGGGCGGGCGCTTCCCCACGGGCGGTGACCTGACCGCGACCTCCGCTGGTACGCCGGTGGTGATCGACAGCCGGGGCGTGGCGGCGAGTGGCGTTGTGTCTTTCGTGGATCTACTGACCGGCTTGGAAACCGCGCAGACGCCGACCGGGTTGCATCCCTGTGATCTGGAATTGAGCGCCGACGGCCAGACGCTCTATGTGGCGAATGCGAATTCCGACACGGTAAGCGTAATCAACACCGTGACGCGGGCGGTGAAGGAAACCATCCTGGTGCGGCCGGATCCCACGTTGCCGTATGGGAGTGCGAGCACGGGTCTGGCGTTGAGCAAGGATGGTTCGCGCTTATTCGTTGCCAGCGGCGGGAACAATGCCGTCGCGGTGGTGGAACTCCCGAACGGGCAACACACCAATAGTCTCGTCGTGGGTTTTCTGCCGACGGACTGGTATCCGGGCGCCGTCGTGGCGGATGACAATCACCTCTATGTGGCCAACGTCAAGGGCCTCGGTAGTCGCTCGGGCCCGCCCGCCACCACCGGCTGGCAGATTTCGGCGCACCTTGGCACCGCCACAAAGTTGCCGATCCCGGCGGCGGAACCGTTGAGCAAATACACTGCGCAAGCCTTCGAGGCTGGACGCGTCCCGCAGATCAGACAAACCCAGCAGCCGGCCCTCCCCGGCCAATCCCCCAAGCCGGTGCCGCTGCGCACGGGGGAACCTTCGGTGTTCCAGCATGTCGTTTATATCCTCAAGGAGAACAAGACCTATGACCAGATGTTCGGCGACCTCCCGCAGGGCAACGGCGATTCCAACCTCTGCCTCTATCCGCAGTTTGTTTCGCCCAACCACCACGCGCTCGCTTTGCAATACGTGCTGCTCGACAACTTTTATTGCAATGGCGTCCTGTCGGCGGACGGCCATTCCTGGAGCACCGAGGGCAACAGCACCGATCATCTGGAAAAAGCCTTCGGCGGCTTCAGTCGCAGCTATACCTTTGGCGATGATCCGCTCACTTACTCTTCCTCCGGTTTCATCTGGAACAATGTGCTGCAGCACGGATTGACGTTCCGAAATTACGGCGAGATGGATTACGCCGCGACCTCACCCGCCCGCACCTGGTTGCAGATCTATCAAGATTACGTGAACAATACCGACACGATTCGCTACGTGCAAAACATCGGCGTCGCAGCGCTGCGCCCCTACAGTTCGACCAATGTTCCGGGCTGGAATCTCGATATCCCGGATGTCGTCCGGGCGCGCGGCTTCATCAAGGAACTCAACCTCGCCCAAGCCAACGGCGACTGGGCCGCCTTCCATTTGCTTTACCTACCCAACGATCATACCGGTGGCCCTCCCTCCCCCCGGGCGCAGGTCGCGGACAACGATCTGGCGCTCGGGCAGGTGGTGGCCGCCATCACGCAGAGCCGCTTTGCCAGCAATACCGTTATCTTCGTGATCGAAGATGATCCGCAGAGCGGTTACGACCACGTGGACGGCCACCGCTCCCTCTGTCTCGTCGTCAGTCCCTATACCAAACGCCACCAGCGCATCAGTACTTTCTACAATCAAGCCGGCGTACTGCACACCATGGAACGCATCCTCGGTTTGCCGCCGATGAATCAGCAGGACGCCATGGCGCCGCTCATGTTTGAGTGTTTTACAAACCTCCCGGACCTTACGCCCTACACCGCGCTGTCCAATAATATTCCGCTCACCGAGCGCGTCGTCGCGAGTCAGATGTCGCCCAAGCAGCGCTACTATGCGCAGAAAGTTCAGCGGATGGATTTCCGCCGACCCGACCGGATCAACGACGACGTTTTCAATCGTTACCTCTGGCACGCGATCAAAGGCGATGCCCGCTATCCGGCCGAATTCGTCGGCGGTCATGGCAAGGGTTTACGCCCACTCGGCTTGATCCTCGTGAAGCAAACGAAAAAAGATGATGATGATGACTGAGGCGGCGGCGGTAGGTTTTTCCGCTCCGCCGGGCAATCGGGCCAGGCACTCGCTCCCGATGACGCCCCCTAAAACAGGTTATTGAGGCCCGCAAAAATTCCGCCTACGATTAAAGTGCAAACATGAAAAATACCGGACAGCGGTTGCGATCGATTGGGCGCCGGGGTGACCGTCCCCGCCCCCAGCCCCCAGCAGGTTCCGCCGCAAACGGATCGACCGCATCCTGGTTGAGGGAATGTCGTCCGGGCTGGGCGTTGCCCGGGAAGTTCCATTCCGATGAAGAGATTTATCGTGCCGACTTGGACCGCATCTGGCGGCGGGGCTGGCTCTTCGCCGGGCACAGCTGCGAGCTCTCCAAACCGGGCGATTATTTCACGCTCCAAGTGGCGGCCGATCCGCTGATCGTGCTGCGGGGACCGGCCGGCACCATTCATTGCCTGCACAATGTTTGTCGTCATCGCGGCTCCCCGATTTGCAACGACGCCGCAGGTCACGTGTCCCGCTTGGTGTGTCCGTATCATCAGTGGGCGTACGGGTTGGACGGCGCCTTGCTGTCGTGCCGCGGCATGCATGATTTGGACAAGTCCCAGCTGGGTTTGAAGCGCGTTCACGTGCGGGAAGCGGCCGGATTGATTTTCCTGTCGCTCGCCGTCGACCCGCCGAGCTTTGAGCCCGCCCACGAACTGCTCGCGCCCCTGGCCCAGCCGCAGGGCCTCCAGCGGGCGAAGGTTGCCCAAGCGGTCGACTATCTGGTCCGGGCGAATTGGAAACTGGTCTGGGAAAACAACCGCGAGTGCTATCATTGCAATCTCAACCACCCGCAGTACATCAAGGCGAACTTTGACCACTTCAACGCCGACGACACCACGCCGCGCATTCGCAAGGAAATCAGCCGGGTGGTCGCGCGCAGCGAAAAGAAATGGCAGGCTACCGGGCTCGCGCCCACGCACACCCAGACCGGCATGACGAAGTTTCCCGATGCCGAAAACAATATCTGGTTTTCCGGGAATCGCACGCCGCTGGTGGACGGTTACGTCTCTGAATCCATGGACGGCCAGCGCGTGGGGCCGTTGATGGGGGATTATTCGGACGCCGATGTGGGCACAATGCGGATTCGGACCCTGCCGAATTTTTGGAACCATTCCAGTTGTGATCACGCCGTGAGCACACGGCTGCTCCCGGTCGGCCCTCAACTCACTGCCCTCCGCGTCTGGTGGCTGGTGGACGCGAAGGCGGTCGAAGGCCGGGATTATCAGCTGGATAAACTGATGCCTTTCTGGCAACTGACCTCGGAACAGGATTGGGAGATTTGTGAGCGCCAGCAACGCGGGGTCAATTCCAGTGCCTTCACCCCCGGACCCTATTCCACGGTGAAAGAATACAACGTGGACAGCTTTGTGCGCTGGTATTTGAAGATGCTGGCGAAGCAAAAATGAAGCTGCGCCCGCGCACCCGGCGCCGGTTTTCAACGTCCATTTCCCGGATTAGCAGCCGGTCGAAAAATCCAATGCTGTCCCCAAAAGTGAAGCGTTCCTGAGCGCGTGAAAATTCTCGTCCCCATCAAACGCGTCCCCGACCCCGACCAGAAAATCCAGGTCCAACCCGATGGCTCGGGTATCGTCACGGACGGCCTGCCGTTTGTGATTAATCCCTTCGATGCCATCGCCGTCGAAGAGGCCTTGCGGATTCGGGAAAAATTCAGCGAGGTGACCGAAGTGCTGGCCGTCAGCATCGGCCCTGAGGCTGGCGAGCCCCAACTCCGCACCGCGCTGGCAATGGGGGCGGACAACGCGACCCTGATTCACTGCGATGCGCCGCTGGATCCTTGGAACGTGGCCTGCCTGCTCCAGGCATTTGCCGGTCGATATCAACCCGATTTGATTCTCATGGGCAAGCAGGGCGTGGACGATGACTTCAGCCAAACCGGCCAGATGTTGGCCGCCCTCCTCGACTGGCCGCAGGCCACCTTCGCGTCGAAAATCGAATTCTTCAACGGCGGCTTGCGTGTGACTCGCGAAACCGATGCGGGCCTGGAAATCATCCGCGTCAGCCTGCCCGCCGTTGTTACCGCCGACCTGCGCCTCAACGAGCCGCGCTACGCCTCGCTAACGAGCATGATGAGAGCTCGTAAAAAATCTATCGAGCGTCTGACACCGGCCGAACTGGGATTGGCGATCGCGCCGCGCCTGCAATGGCTCGGCCTCGCGGCCGTTCCCTCGCGGCGTAAATGCGTACGCGTCGGCAGCCTCGACGAATTGCTCGGCAAACTGCGCGACGAAGAGAAAGTGATCTGACCCGTGTCTGAGGCTGCCAAATGTCCCCTCACCCCGGCCCTCTCCCCTTCTGAAGGGGAGAGGGAGAATCCTCCTCCGCCTCGACGCAAACCTGCGGCTGAGGTCTGCTCGAAGAAGTCTGGAACTTTCGCCGGACAAACTTTGCTGTTCCCTCTCCCCCGCCGAGGGGGGAGAGGCTTAGGGTGCACTGCCGTTGAATTAAGCGTTGGGACGCAGCAACGCCAAGCCGTTCGTAATCTTAAACTTTCTCCTAATCATAATCTTCCCGCCGCACAGAGATTAGGAGCAAGAGTACGATTAAGATTACGAACTCGGCTCCAAAGCCTAATTCAACGGCAGTGGGGCCAGGCTGAGGGGTTGTTCCTGCTCTGTCCTATTCACTCAACCTAGACCATGCGCGTCCTGATCCTTTGCGAACACGATGGCCAAGGCCTCCGGCTCGGCAGCCGTTCGGCGCTCACGTTTGCCAATGCGGTCGCGGAATCGACCGGAGGCAGCGTTGAATGTCTCCTGCTTGGCCACTCCCTTGCGACGGTCGCGCTGGATGCGGCGGCGCATGCTCCGGTGTTGGTCGCAGACCATCCCGCGTTGCTCAATCCGTTGGCCGATCGCTACGCCAAGGTCATCGCGGCGGCGGTCAGGCAGAGCGGTTGCGAATTGGTGGTTGCGGCGGCGACCACCTTTGCGAAAGATATTTTGCCGCGCGCTGCGGGATTGCTTGGTGGCGCGATGGCCAGCGAAGTGATCGGACATGAGTTCCGCGGCGACCAGCTTTGTTTCCGCCGTCCGCTCTTTGCGGGCGCCGTCGTGGCGACCGTTGCCCTGCACGGCAAACCGCAAATCGTTACGATCCGGCCGTCGGCTTACGCGCCTGCCAATGCGCGTGCCCAACTCGGCGCCATCACCGGCTTGGTGGTTGAGGAAGCGACTTTGCCGACGCAAGCGGAATTTGAAGCGCTGCACTCCAAGCTTTCCAACCGCCCCGACGTGACCGAGGCCCGCATCGTTGTCTCTGGCGGGCGCGGCATCAAGAATAGTGAGGATTTTGAACGCCTGGTGGGCGGCCTCGCGGACAAACTGCACGCGGCGACCGGCTGCTCGCGGGCCTTGGTGGATGCGGGCATTACGCCGAACGCATTTCAAGTCGGCCAGACGGGTAAAGTGGTCGCGCCGGAGCTATACATTGCGCTGGGGATATCGGGTGCGGTGCAACACTTGGCGGGGATGAAGAACTCCAAGACCATCGTCGCCATCAACAACAATCCGGACGCGCCGATCTTCGAAGTGGCCGACTATGGTCTCGTCGGCGATGTCTATGAACTCGTCCCGCAATGGATCGCCAAACTCAACGCGCCTCCGTGACCTGGGCGAAGACGCAAATGAAGCCGGTGGGCCTCGCCGTGGGCGTGAGTATCGGCGCGACGGGAAGCCGGGCCGCCAGTATTTAGTCAGCAAATGACCGAAAGCGAAAAATCATGAGCAAGATCAAAGACGCAAAAATTGTCATCATCGGCGGCGGGGCGGTCGGCTGCGGCACCGCCTATCAACTCGCCCTGGCCGGCGAGACTGACATTCTGCTCATCGAAAAAGAGTCGTCGGTTGCCGCCGTTACGTCGGCTCAAGCGGCCGGTCTGGTCGGCCAGGTGCGCACCACCATTGAACGCACGCAACTCGCGATGTGGTCGGTAAAGACTTTTTCGGATCTGCAGCAGGACCCGAAAACCAATCCGACCTGGCGGCAGACCGGCTCGCTGCGCGTGGCCTTAAACGAGGAGCGTGTGGAAGAATTCCAGCGGATGAAGGCGATCGCCGACCGCGCCGGTTTGGAAACGGAATACCTCACGCCGAAAGTCGCCGAAGCGAAATGGCCGGGGATGAATTTTTCCATGGCCAAATCCATCCTGTGGTGTCCGACCGACGGCTATTTGCAGCCGTATGATTTGACCGCGAGTTATTGCTCGCACAGCGGGCGCCGGGGCGTGCAGTTCAGCGTTAACACGGCCGCGCAACAAATCGTCATGAAAGACGGCCGTGTCACGGGCGTGATCACGGACCAAGGTCCAATCCAATGCGACATCGTCATCAACGCTGCCGGCGCGCATGCGTTTCACATCGCCAAGCTTGTCGGACTGGAATTGCCGATTGTTCCCGTGCGGCACGAATATTTTATCAGCGTTCCTTGCGAAGGGTTGACGCCGGATTTTCCCGTCATCCGGATTCCTGACCTCAGCCTTTATATCCGCACCGACGTCAATGCGCTGCTGGTCGGTGGCTGGGAGCCGAATCCGCTGCACACCGATCCGCACAAATATGCCTTGGGTGGAAATCCCCCCGGCATCGAACCGGATTGGGAGGTCTTGGCGAAATTTGCCGAAGACCTCGTCCCACAATTCCCCAAGGCTTCCGACCTGGGCATCCGCAGCGTTTTCAAAGGCTGGCCGACGTTCACGCCGGATGGCCGCTTCATCATCGGGCCGACGGAGAAAGTCAAAGGCTTCGTGATGGCGGGCGGTTGCAATGCCCACGGTGTTTCCGGTTCCGCCGGCATTGGCCGCCACGTGGCCGAGTCGTTGTTGGAGCCGAAACCGTCGCCTTATGTCCAAAGCCTCAGCCCCAACCGCTTTAGCGATTCAAAATGGACCTGGCCTGACGCCCAAGCCAGCGCCGCCCGCATCTATGCGGAATACTATGGTCTCACGAAACCATAAGCTGCCTAGCTGTTGATCCGCGATGATGAAGCAAGAAAATCCCCTCACCCCGGCCCTCTCCCCTGCTGAAGGGGAGAGGGAGAATCATCGGCAGTCTTTCGGTGAAGCGAGCACTGTTGATAATTCTCCGCGCCGTGCTTTGCTTTCCTCTCGGCCCGTCGGGTGGGGAGACGGTCAGGGTGAGGGGTTCGTTCCACTTCATCGTCTCAGCTGACAAAGAAATAACGCCAATACAATTGAGGTCACTATGAACCATTTACTCCCCAAACAAACCCGCATCGTCATCATCGGCGGCGGCATCATTGGTTGCAGCGTCGCCTATCATCTAACCAAACAGGGCTGTCGCGATGTCGTGCTGCTGGAACAAGGCGATCTCGGCGGTGGCGCGACCGCCTATGCGGCGGGGTTGGTTGGCGGCGCACCGCAAGCCGGGTTGCGCAAACTCATTGACGCCAGCGCCAAACTTTACGCGGCGCTCGAAAAGGAAACTGGCGTCGCTACCGGCTGGAAGCTGGTCGGCTCGCTCGTGTTGGCGCAGACCGAGGCGCGCTTGATTCAATACCGCCGCGCCGTGCCGTTGGCGCAGGCGTCGGGACTGGATGTCAACTTGATCACCGCGGAGGAGGTAAAGCAAAAATGGCCGCTCCTCGAGACGAAAGATATTCGCGGCGCCATGTGGTTGCCCACGGATGGCCGCGTCGATCCCAGACCAGCGGCCCTCGCCCTCGCCAAAGGTGCGGAACAACGCGGCGCGACGGTCGTGACCGGCGTGCGTGTCACGAGCATTCTTTGCAAAGAGGGCCGCGCGACCGGTGTGGCCACCACCCAAGGCGAGATTGCCGCCGAACAAGTCGTCCTCTGCGCCGGGATGTGGTCGCGACAACTCGCGTTGCAGTGCGGCGCCAACGTGCCCGTGTATCCGGTTGAACATCCGCACCTCGTCTCGCAGGCGAACGCCGGCGCGAACGCTGAGCTGGCTTGCGTGCGCGATCCGGATGCAGCGATATATTTCTGCACCGACGACCGCGGGCAGATTGTTCTCGGCACGTTTCCGAAACGAAGCAAGCCGTGTTTGGTTGACCCCATCCCGCCTGAGTTTGCCGGTATACCGCTGCCGGAAGATCGTAGTTATGTCGCCGACGCGATCACCGCGGCGCGCCACCGCGTCCCGGCCCTCGGGCAGGACAATTTTGAAACGATGGTCAATGGCCCGGCGACGTTCACCCCCGACACCAATTTTATCCTCGGCGAGACGCCCGAAGTGGCCAAACTTTTTGTCGCGGCGGGTTTCAACGGCCACAGCCTCGCTTACGCCGGCGGCGCGGGCGACGTTCTGGCGCAATGGGTTCTCGCGGGCGAGTCGCCCTATGATCTGTGGGGCGTGGACATTCGTCGCTTCTCGCCGTTCCAAAACAACCGTGATTTCCTGCGCCACCGGGTGGCCGAGACACCCGGCCTGCAGTATCGGATGGCGTGGCCGAATTACGAGTTGGAAAGCGCACGCGGCACGCGCAAAAGCCCACTGTACGATCGCCTCAATGCCCTCGGCGCGTTCCACGGCAGCAAGATGGCCATCGAACGCCCCATTTGGTTCCCGCGCAACGGCGTCAAGCCGACGATGGACTATTCCTTCGGGCGCCAGAATTGGTGGGATTGCACCGCCGCCGAACATCGCGCCGCTCGCGAAAACGTCGCGATGTGGGATCAATCTTCGTTCAGCAAATTCATGCTCAAAGGCCGCGACGCCGTCCACGTGCTCGACCGACTTTCGCCGGGTTACGCGGATATGCCGGTCGGCAAGTTTCTCTACAGCGGGATGCTCAATGCGCGGGGTGGCTACGAGTCCGACCTCTGTTTCGCGCGGATCGCGGAGGACCAATACTACATCGTCACCGGCTCCGGACAGCCGACGCGGGATTTCTACCGGATTCACCAGCACATCCTGCCAGGCGAGGCGGCCGCGATCACGGATGTTACCCCGGCCTACGGCGTGGTGGGCGTCATGGGGCCGAATTCGCGCAAGTTGCTCAACGAACTGACCGACGCCGACCTTTCGCTGAAGGCGTTCCCGTTCAGTTCCGCCCAATGGCACAGCCTCGCCAACGCCAACGTTCTCATGATCCGGATCACGTACGTCGGTGAGCTCGGCTGGGAACTGCACGCACGCGCGGACCAGATCCAAGGCGTGTTCGATGCCCTGCAGGCGGTCGCTAAGAAATACGACCTGACTCACGCAGGGTTCTACGCCATCAACTCGCTCCGCATGGAGAAGGCCTATCGCGCTTGGGGTGCGGAGATTACCCCGGGCGACACGCCCTACGAAGCGGGATTGGGTTTCATGGTGAAACTCGACAAGGCCACCAACTTCATTGGCCAGGAGGCGCTGCGGAAACAAAAAGCCACCGGTGTCAAACGCCGGCTCGCCTCCTTCGTGATGGAAGATCCCGAAGCGATGCTCTGGGGCGGCGAACGGATTTTCCGCGACGGCAAACTCATGGGCACGACCACCTCGGGCTACTACGGCTTCACCCTCGGCCGGGCGCTCGGATTCGGCTACGTGAAACATGAGGAAGTCATCACGCCCGACTTTGTGCTCGGCGGCAAATACACCATCGACTTTGCCGGCAAACAATATCCCGCCCGGGCCCTGCTGGAGCCACCCTTCGATCCGAAGAACGAGAAGATTATGGTCTGAGCGAACCGGTTGGCGCCCAAATCAAAAGGCTGGAGTTGTTGCCCCGCAACCGTTCGAAAATCTACCGCTGCTCGGCGTTTTGTTGGTGCGCCTTGCTCACGCGCCACATGACCACGAGCATCAGGAGGGAAAAGGCTCCGCTCATGGCGAGCGCGAGCACATTGACGGCATGGATTCCCGCCACCTTGTCCTGACCTTTCAGGATCCAGCCAATCATCTCTTCCTGAACCACCGGCCCCAGGCTGCCGATGCCATTGACCAGTCCCGCCACCGCCACGCCGTTCTTGTTGCCCGCGACATGCACGGACGCCGCGCCGCTCAACATCGTGTCGGGGCCATAAATCATGAACCCCACCAGCCCAAAGCAAATCGCCATGCCTAGCGGGTTGTGTTCAAATCGCAGGATGCAGAGGTAGCCGCCGATCAACCCTAACGACATGAAAAAGCAAAGCCGCGCCCAGTTGCCTTTGAAGAGCCGGTCCAACGCCCAGCCGGAAAGCACGGCCGGAATGATCCCGCCAATATCGAAGAAGATGGAGTACCACCCGGCGGCGGCCTTGGAAACGCCCATCAGCGCGAGGATGGTGGGCAACCAGGAATCCAAGGCGTACCGCAGGAACTTGATGGAAAAATAACTGACTCCCATCGCCAGGATCACCGGATTGAACGCGAGGCGGAGATATTCGCGCGCGGTGACATGATCGGCGGTCAAGGCGCGCACGGTGCGGGTGTCCTCGGTCTCCGCCGCGACGATGGGTTTCAGTCCGACGTCTTCCGGCTTGTTTCGCTGCCGAAAATAAACCAGCCACCAGATCAGAAAGCTCACGAGCGTGCAACCGAAGTACGACCACCGCCAGCCGGCGAGCCCCAGCAGCGTCGAGCCGAGCATCTTGACCGCGATGTTGCCGACAATGTAGCTGGTCGACCACACGCCCATGAAACGCCCGCGCTCGAGCGGACGCAACCATTGCGCCACTCCGCCCACGGAACCCGGCCAGCCGCTGGCCTGGGCCAGACCGTTAAAAATCATGAAGGCCATGAACGTGCCATAGGAATTGGTCAGGCCAAAAATGACGTTGCAGCCAATCGAGATGCCCAATCCCCCCAATAACAGCATGCGGGGGCCCCACTTGCGACCGATGAACCCACAGAGGAATTGCCCCACCATGTAGGCGACCAGAAATGCCGTCCAGAGGTGCGCAATGGAGTCGATACTCCACCCGAACTGTTCGTTGAGGGAAGTCTTGATTAAACCAAAGACTTTCCGGGTGAAATAATAGCCGGCGTAGGCAAAATAGGTTGCGACGAGGATGCGCCAGCGCCACGAGACTTGCTCGCGCGAGAGGGGTTCAGTTGCGGCGGGCATGATGTCGGCAGTCCGTCCGGGGTGGGACGGGAAAGAGTGCGTTGCGCATGGGCCTATTAAAAGGGTTCTCCATCTGGGTTCAAGCCCGCAGTTTTGATTCGGAACGGCGGGGCCGTTTTTTTTGGTCCAGGGGGAACGCGCCGCTTGGTGGGGAGGGAGATGATAAATGGGAACCGCGAGCGGTGCGAAGCAACCGTGCCAGCCGGCCGCCACAAACTCCGTTGCCCCGCTTGGTTTGCAACTCCACCATCCGTGAAATGACGGCGGCCGCTGGCGCCGCGAGCTCGACTTCACCCGTGGTCCGGGCTAATGGGCGTGATCCATTTCGGCGGCCTTGGGGAGTTTACCGGGAGTCGTCGGGTGCGATTAAATACGGGTGAGGGAAGGGTTGATTTTCTCCGGAGCGCGGACGGTCCCTCGTCCGCAGCCGTTCGCTACGATAAAGCGCGCCGCAAGGCTCGATGCGCTCCGGTCTGGCCCCGCGCTGCGAACGAGGGACCGCTCGCGCTCCGTCAGATAGCCTCACCCGACTTTGATCGCACCCGGAGTCGCCATGGCTGGAAGTTTGGGGTTGAACCCGGGCCGGTCGGAGAGTTTAATGAACTGACCCTTGGTCAAATCTATGGATATCAAAAAAAACATCACCGGTGACAGCTGGGAATTGTTGATGGCAGGCCGCGTGGACGGTCCGGCGGCGAACCAGCTCGAGGTGGAGGTGCTGGCGGCCATCCGGGCGGGCGCCAAAGCCATTTACGTCAACCTGGCAGACGCCACCTTTCTTTGTTCGGCGGGAATTCGCGTACTCCTTCAATATCACCGTCAGATGAAAGGCAAGAGCCTCGTCTTCCTTGTCACCCGGCCTTCCACCGAGGTGGCGGCGACGTTGGAAATGACCGGCTTTCCGGAATTGGTTGAAAAATAGATCCGCCCGCGCAAAGGATGATGCCAAGCGGGTTGCCAGCACCTTGGGCATGACTCATCAGCTTGACCTTGTCTTGTGCAACCGGGAGACCGAAATCGCCCGTGCGCAGGATCAATTGGAGCAATTTGCGGCGGCGCACCATATCCCGGATCGGAAATTGCACGAAGTGCAGGTGGCCCTCGAGGAGCATCTGACCAACATCCTACATTACGGTTACGACGATCACGGTGACCATGAGCTCTCGATCGGCTTCGGCCTGACCGCCGACGAATTGCGCATCCAGGTGCAGGATGACGGCCGCACTTTCAACCCGCTGGCGCACCCAACCCCGGACCTTTCCCTCCCGCTCGAGCAGCGACCCGTCGGCGGACTCGGCATTCACATGATCCGCAAATCTCTCGACGGCGTGGAATATCGCCGGGTCGACGGGAAAAATATTCTGATGATGATCAAGCGGATTTGAAGCGGCGGAGTCGAAGCCGCCGGGCGGCTTCAGAATTCAACTTCCAAAATGGACATGTCATCCTCGAGCGAAGACTGCCCGCCGAGGGCTTGCGCCCATTTTACCAGGTCATCCAGTTTGGAGCTGCCTGGTGAAACGGGTTGCGCGAGTTGCTCAAGCAAATCCGGCAGTTGCGCCGTGCGGCCATTGGGTTGCGAAATTTCATAAGCCCCGTCGCTGAAAACATAGAGCCGGCTGCCCGGAGGCACCGCGCAGGAGGCACTGCGGAATTCCGTCGCCGGATCGCAGCCCAACACGCGGCCGCCGGTGCTCAGTTGCTGCGTGGCGTTGGGCGTATCACCGGTCAGCACGGCTGGGGGATGGCCCCCGGAGGCATACGTCAGCCGCCGGTTGCCGCGGTCGAAGACGCCGTACCAGATGGTGAAGAGCAGGTTGTTGTGGCGCTCCATCGGGAACCCCCGATTGAGTTGCCGCAACACCGCGGCCGGGTCCCCGAAATCAGTCTCCTGAAGCGACTGCATTCGTAACACGTTGAAGACCGACACCGAGAGCAACGCCGCACCCACCCCGTGACCGGAAACATCGAGCAGATAAATCGCGAGGCGGTCGGCATCAATCCAGTGGTAGCCAAAAATATCGCCGCCCAGTTCGGCCGACGGTTGGAAGCGCCACTGCGCCCGCACCTGGCCTTCGAGGGGTGGCGGCAAGAGTGATTTCACGTACGTCGCTGCCTCAGCGAGTTCGGCGGCGAGTCGTTTCTGGCTCGTCAGCAGCGCCGCGTAGGTCAGCCGCTCCTGGTCCCGCAGGCGTTTTTTTTCCAGCGACGCTTCGATGCGGGCGCGCAGAAATACCGGGCTGAAGGGCTTGGCGACATAATCCTCCGCGCCCTGTTCAATGCACCGGGCGATGCCGCCCTCCTGATCCAGCGCGGACAGCATGATGACCGGAATCTCCCGCAGCGCCGGGTCGTGCTTCATCTTCAGCAACACCTGGTAGCCGTCCAAGCCGGACATAATCAAGTCGAGCAATACCAAGTCGAACGCGGAGGTGCGGAGCAGGCGGAGCGCATCCACGCCGTTGGCCGCGACTTGCACCGTGTAGCCATCGCGCTGCAATCGCCGGCTCAACATATCGCGGTTGGATTCGTCATCGTCCACCACCAGCAGCCGGCCATGGACTGCCCGGGTTCTCCTGGCGCCGCTCATCGCCGGAGATTGAAACGTGATTCCCGGGGGCAGAATGCGGGAGCCTTCAAATTCGGACGGGAGCACCGCCGCCGCGTCCGCGTCGCTGCCGGTGGGCAACAAATGTTCCTCCATCAACCCCAGCCAGGCGGCGGCGGCTTCCCGGATTTTGCGCAGGTCCGGCAAATATTTCTTCCGGCCAATTTCCTCGGCTTCCTCCTGCAACATTTCGCTGTAACCGATGATCTGGTTCACGGGCGTCCGGAGATCGTGGCAAAGCCGCTGAACATCGCCCCGCTTGGTCTCGAAAGTTTCCTCGTCGAAATACTCCGCGATCAAGGCCAGCAACTGCCGTCCGCCCGCATGGATTTTCGCCAGATCAGGGGCAAAGATCGCAGGCAATTGCTCGTCTTCCTGCAACATTTCGCAGTAACCGAGGATGTGATTGATCGGGGTGCGCAGATCATGCCGGATTTTTGACAGGTCGAGTCGGCGGGGAACCTCGACGACGGGCGAACGGGGGGATTGCCGGGCTGCGTTGGCGGAACGCCGGCTGGCGGCGGCTTTCACCGACTTTTTTTTCGCAATCCGGCTCATGTCGGTCCGGCGCTTCCCAGGAGCGCCGCAATCTTTTCCAGCAAACGTGGGAGTTCAATCGGCTTGGTGTCGTAATCATTGCAACCGGCCTCGCGCGCCTTGCGCTCATCTTCTGGCATGGCGTGCGCCGTCAGGGCGATGATCGGGATTTGCCTCGTCAGCGCGTCCGCTTTCAAGCGGCGCGTCGCTTCCCAGCCGTCTATTACTGGCAGGCTCATGTCCATGAGGATCAAGTCCGGCTTTTCGCTGGCGGCGAGGTCAATCGCCTGCTGACCGTCCACCGCGATGACGACCGCATAACCCTTGCGATCCAGGCGGCGCGACAACATGTCGCGGTTCATTTCGTTATCTTCGACCAATAGAATTTTTGCCATAAAGTTGTTTTGCCTCTTAATCCTGCTCTTGCTCTTGCTCTTTTTCTTACGCTTGGCTTCGGTCAGTGTTGCGTTGAGGTAAGACTACGGAGCCGGGAAGAGCAAGATTAAGAACCGGAGCCGGAGCATGAAATTGCGGTTGCAAAGTGGTTTCATGCGGCTCGGTGCCTCAGACTTCGTAATCAATTTTGCCAGCGGTTACGGCGCGGACCAAGTCCAGCACTTCTCCCGAGCTGGTCGCGCCCTTTTGAAGGATGCGCTCCACGCCACCGTTGAGCCGCCGTCGGTCTTCCTCGGTTAAATCCTTTGCGGTGATGACAATCACCGGGATGCGGTGACGGTCCTTGCGCAGCCGCAATGCTTCCATGAATTCAAAACCATCCATCTCCGGCATCATCAGGTCCAGCAGGATCAAGGCAGGCGTGGTTGCGGCCAGTCGCTCCAGGCCCACTTTTCCATTCTGCGCTTCCACCACCTGCCAGCCATCCTTCTCTAGCGTCCGTCGCAGCATGTCCCGCGCGGCCGGATCGTCTTCAATGACCAGCACGGTCTGGGGACCGGCCGGCTTGCGATACTTTTCGAGGACGCCATGCAAGCGCTGGAAATCAATTGGCTTGGTCAAGTAGTCCGCGGCGCCCAGGGCAAAGCCCATTTGCTTGTCATCCACGATGGTCAGCATGATCACCGGAATGTTCGCCAGGGCGGGGTCGGCCTTCAACGCGCTCAACACCGCCCAGCCGTCCATGCGGGGCATCATCACGTCGAGCGTGATGACCACCGGTTTGAGTTGCTTCGCCAGTTCCAGGCCGGTCTTGCCGTCGGCGGCCACCTCCACGCGGAAGCCGTCCTTTTCCAGCGAACGCCGCATCAGATCATGCACTGCTGGATCATCGTCAATGACGAGCACGGTGGAGTGCGAAGTGCGGAGTGCGGAAGGCGGAGTGGGGCTGACGGTGGCGGTCACCGGTTCCGTAACACCTTCCTTGACCACGGCCGGTAGCGTGACGGTAAACGTGCTGCCTTTGCCATGCTCACTGGTGACGGTGATGTCGCCGCCCATGAGCTGACAGAACTTGCGGCTGATGGCCAGGCCCAAGCCGGTGCCGCCGAACTTGCGGCTCGTCGAAGCATCCGCTTGCATGAACGCTTGGAAAAGTTTGCCCAGTTGTTCCGGCGTCATCCCGATGCCGGTGTCGGTGACGGTGAAGACAAAAGTAGGGCAGGCGTCTCGCCTGCC
>JANXWY010000186.1 GCA_025350905.1 Verrucomicrobiota bacterium | reverse complement strand
CGCAGATCGTGGCCGACGTGAAGAAAAAGTAAAAGATTTACCCGTTATTGTTACTGTTTAAGTAACAGAGACTGACCCAACATAAACAACGAACCAAGAAAGACCAAACACATGAGCAACCACCTCACCAAAAAACTCACCGGCAAAGTCGCCGTCGTCACGGGCGCCTCCAAAGGCATTGGGGCGGCCATCGCCAAACATCTGGCGGCGGCAGGCGCAGCGGTCGTCGTGAACTACGCTTCCAGCAAAACGGGCGCGGACAAGGTCGTCAACGAGATCACGGGGCAAGGCGGCCAGGCAATGGCCGTGCAAGGTGACGTCTCCAAGCAGGCGGATATCGACCGCTTGTTCGTCGCGACGAAGCAGGCTTACGGCCATCTCGACATCCTCGTGAACAACGCGGGCATCTACGAATTCTCCCCGCTGGAAAATGTCACGGCCGGCCATTTTCACAAACAATTTGACCTGAATGTGCTCGGGTTGATCCTCACGACACAGGCAGCGGTCAAATACTTCAGTCCCGCCGGCGGCAGCGTCGTCAACATCAGTTCCATTGTCAGTGGCACGTTCGCCGCCCCGAACGGTTCGGTGTACAGTGCGACGAAAGCCGCGGTAGATGCGGTCACGCGTTCACTCGCCAAGGAACTGGGCGCGCGGAAAATCCGTGTCAACGCCGTCAATCCCGGCATGATTGAGACCGAGGGATTTCACGCTGCGGGCATCGCCGAAAGCGAGATGCGCAAGCAGGTCGAGGCGCAGACGCCCCTCGGCCGTATCGGCCAACCCCAGGACATTGCGCCCGCCGTGGTTTTCCTGGCGTCGGAGGACGCCTCCTGGATCACCGGTGAAACGCTTTACATCACCGGTGGCCTCCGTTGATTTTTTGGACCAGCTCCAGGCCCTAGTCATCGGAATTGTTTTGTGAGCACCGCAGCCTACGCACCCGATTTTACCCGGCGTCCGCCGTGCCGTCCGCGGGGGCGGGTCGGGAGCTACGTTTAATTACCGTCGCCTTCCCGCCTGCGGGCGGGAAGGCGACCCAGCCTGGCTTGCCGGCGTGGACGGCGGCGCGAAGTAACGAAGTAAAGTGGAGCGTCAAGGATTTAGGGCACCGGTCGCTGCCGGATGTATTCGTCGCAGCGTGCCGGCCCGCCCGCCTCCCAGGGCCGGTAGCGGTTGCAGAAATCGATCCGTTCGCCGATGGCCGGATGTGAGGCGCGCCAAAGTGTGTAAATCCTCCCGGGCCGCGGGTTGCTCAAGTTGTGCTGTTGGAGTTTGAGCAAAGCGGTGGCGGCAGCGTGGTTGTTGTGCAGCAGTTCCAAGCCGAAGCGATCGGCCTCGTGTTCCTGATGGCGACTGAACGCCAGTTCGGCCGGCGCGAATATCAGGGCGAGGAAATTGACAATGAGTACCAGGAGCGGCAGTGCGGCGAAATCGGACCAGGCGCGGATTCCAAATCGCCTCTGGTATCGGCCAGGGATGCGCCCCAGCCACCGATGGCTGGCATATAACGCAACGAAAATCAGGACGCTGGAGAGCGCAATGCTTTGAACGATGTGACCCAGCGCATAATGCCCCATCTCGTGACCCAGGACCGCGAGGAGTTCTCCTTCGTCCAGCGTCCGCAGGGCGGTGTCCCAAAACACAATGCGTTTGCTGCCCATAAAACCCGTGACATACGCGTTCACGGTTTTCGTATCGACGCTCTTGTTGACTTCGTAAACCCGGCCGCCTTCGATCCCGGCCCGTGCGGCCAGGGTCAGGATTTTCGCTTCGAGCACCTTGTCTTGCAGCGGCTGGAATTTGTTGAACAGCGGGTCAATCATCACCGGCCAGATCAATAGCATCATGCAACTGCACGGCACGTAGAGCAGTCCCAGGTAAAGCCACCAGCGGCGCGGACTTCGCTTGATAAGTTGAAAAGGAATCCAACCTCCGGCCAGCCCAATGGCCAGCAGGACGCCCAGGCTCTTGAGCGAATCGCCGAACCACTTGCCAAAAGTTTGGTTGGACAAATCGTAACTGTGCAGCCTCACGAAGCCACGGTAGTAATCCAAGGGCAGCTCAATCAGGTAACACAGGCCGGCGAACGCGACCCAGTAGAGGGCAAACGCAAAATACCATTTGGAGCCCATCCGTTCCGCCCACGACCGGAGCCGCGCTGAAAATCCCGTGAACAAAAACAGCGCCGGGATCAACAACCCTGCCACGGCGCGTACGCACCAGAGCACGTTGCCGCTGCGGTAAAAGCGCAGGGCCTTTTTGCTGGCCACTGGCACGGCTACCGGGGCCATCGCGCGGGTAACGTCCTGAAACATGGGCGGTGGCGCAGGTTTTGGTTGTGGAATCGCCGCCGTCTCTTCTGCCCGAAGGATGGAAAAAGTGGCGCCAACCAACGCGGCGAGCAGTAAGGTAAGCTTCATCGGCCGCCAGTGTTAACCCAGCGCCGGCCCGTTGGGAAGTTTGTGCTTCCGCCCGGCTTTAACCCGACTTGGAATCAAGGACGGCTTTGAAGGGATTCCGCTCGGGCGCTTCCTCGTGCGGCACCGCGCCCAACACCCCGCGGAGCATCCAGTTCATCGCCGGCACCCGATGGCGCAGCCACACGCACATCGCTTCGGGCTTCGCGCCGAGAGCGGCCTTGGGCTCGAGGGCGGTTCGTCCGAGGGACAGGCGGGAGCAACCCCACGAAATTGCATCGGCGATGGTTGCGTGCAGGAGCCGCAGATAGATCGGCAATCCTTCCGCCGCGGCCGCGCGATCAAATCCGATGTAATAGGCGATGGCCGTGTCGCCGTCGCGCAACGTGGTGACAAAACCCAGCAACGCCTCTCCGCGCCGGACCACCGTGCAGCGAAAGTTCTCATGCAACTCCCTCGCCAGCGCCGGAATAAAGTTCGGCGGCAACGTCACCAGCCGGACGGCGGCATTCTGATGCACGGCGAGATAGAGTTCGTGCAACCGGTTCGCGTGGGGCGCAAGATCGGTCAGCGTTTCCATCGTGCAACCCGCCGCCGTCAGCTTCTTAACCTGATCCTTTGCATTGCGCCGATACTTGGCATCGAGCGCGCCGAGATAATCCTCATAGCTTCGCCACGCGGGATGGAGGGCGAGCACCATGTTCGGTTCGGTTGCCAGCGGGCGATAACTGAATCGCCGCAACGCTTCCAGGCCCGACTCGCGTTCGGTGAGATCTTTGACGAGCACGAAATTCGCCTGCCCCAGCAACCGTTCCGCGCGGCGGATGCGATACAACGCCTCGGCCACGCCGGGCCAGAGCGCGGCGGGATTTTCGCCCGGCGCGAACGCGATGCCGTGAAAGCCCCACGACATCAGATTCCCCGCCACAAGTATTGGCTCGTTCAAATTGGCCGTCGCGACCTTGGCCGCTGGCTTGAACACGCGCTTCAAGGGATTGCGCTCCTTGCCTGCGGGCGCTCCTTCCTTGAGCAGATGTTTATTGGTCACCGTAACGAGTTGTGCGGCCAGTGTGGCGACCGGCTTCTGGTCGCGGAAAATCATGGCGTAGCGCGGCACGAGATTGTTGGGTCCGTGCTGCTCGATGACGCGCAACACCTCGCGCCGCAGGAAGAGACTACCGTTCGTCGCGACCGAGTCCCACGCGGCCGCGTTGAGGAAATCAATGCGGTCGGCAAACGCGAACTGAAAACCGCTCGGACGGTGGCGCTCCTCGTGGCGCGCATGCAAGTCACGGATGGCAGCGGCGGCTTTGTTTAGTGGACTGGCGGGTTTTGAATTTTGAAGCATCAAGTGCGCAGACAGTGAACAAGGCGATTCCGTTCAAGTCAACGGCGGGTAGGGACGGCGCGCTGCGCCGTCCGCGCTGGTAAAGCCAGCGCCAGTTCCGCCCGCTATACGGGCGGGACATTGCAGCGCGATGTCCCTACCACGTCAATCTAGCCACCATCAAAAACTTTCGTCTCTTGACATGCAACCGAATGGTTGCATAATAACCCACGAGATGGATGCTGTATTCAAGGCGTTGGCGGACGAAAGCCGGCGCGCGTTGCTCGATCAGTTGCACAAGAGCAACGGGCAGACGCTGGGCGAGTTGTGCGCACACCTTGACATGACCCGGCAGGCGGTGACCAAGCATTTGCTGCTGCTCGAAGCGGCGAATCTGGTGGCCGTGGTCTGGCGCGGGCGCGAGAAGCTGCATTATCTGAATCCAGTGCCGATTCACGAGATCTCCGAGCGCTGGATCGGCAAATACGAACGCCATCGCCTTCAGGCGCTGAGCGATTTGAAAAAGGGTCTCGAAGCAAACAAAAACAAGAAAGGATAACGACATGCAAAAACCAAAGTTAGTTTACACCACCTATATTCGCACCACGCCCAAAAAAGTGTGGGACGCCATCACCAAACCCGAATTCACCGCCCAATATTGGGGAAAAATGACGAACGTCTCCGATTGGAAACGCGGCTCGAAATGGGAACACCACAACCCGGAGCATGAAGTCTGGGTCACGGGCAAGGTGGTCGAAAGCATTCCCACCAAACGACTGGTGCTGACGTGGGCCGATCCGGACGATCTCAAGGATAAATCCCGCGTGACGTTTGAGCTGGAGAAGGTCGAAGACATGGTCCGCCTTACCGTGACGCACGACAAGTTCACAACCGGCTCGACCATGGCGGGCAAAGTTTCCCAAGGCTGGCCGAAAGTGTTCTCCAGCCTGAAGACATTCCTCGAAACCGGGAAAGGTCTGAACATCTTCTGCAAGTAACGCGAGCGACGGAGCGCGGCTGTGCCCGCAAGGGTCAGCCGCAGCGCGTGGAAAGTTCGGAAACGTCCGGATTGAACTGCGTGCTGCGGCTGGTCGGCGGCACAGCTGCGCTCCATATTATTTTCCGTAGGAGACGAGGTGACGAGACTCAAATTGAAGAAAAGTTAGAGACTCCTCACGTTGTCTCCTACAAAATGGAGCGCGGGTCTTCGACCCGCAGCAGCTTCGCCAAACAGAAGGTATTCGGAATAAATTGCAACGCCTGAAGGTTGGATGTGCTGCGGCTCACAGAGCCGTGCTCCGGCTTATTTACCAATGCTCGTGCGCAAATCTTTTCCAGCCGGGCAAAGGCGGCTTCAAAGGCGTCGTGGTTCTTCCAGTTCGCGAAATCTGGGATGTGATATTTGCGGACTTCTTCGGCTAAATCGTCACCGGTGTCGGCATTCAGACATTCCTCTTTGCGCCAATTCGATTGCTACTTGTTTGGTTTTTGTGGTTTAGCAGGCAAGGAACCTGGAGAATTTGATGGCAAGTTTTTCCAATAATAGTCTGCCCCCGCTCTTGCTCTCGCCCAATCTTGATCGGCAGCAATTTTTGAAGTTGCGATGATGCCTATCAAGAAAATACAGCCAAGCGCCGTGAATAAAATATTCCTTTTTTTCGGAGAAAATTCTTCAGTGAGTTTACTCATTAAAATCACCCAAGAAAGAAGCAAGCCACTGAACGCAATCACCAAGGCTGGCAGGCAAATGCTTAGGAAAATGTCTTCAGGAATCAAGACGTCCGCGACCATGTGAAGAGACTGGCCATCATACATGATTCGTCCTTGCATCCACAAACCGAAGAATCCTCCTACAGCGCCAATTCCTCCAGCGCTTAAAGCCAGATAGCCAATCTGACGCTGGTTACGTTCTGATTTGACATCTATTTCACTCTTCACGGCGTTCTATTTTCGCACCTCCACGGCGAATTCACTTCCGCATCTGCAAACCGATCTTGTCCGCGGCTTGCGCTACGTCTTTGTCGCCGTGACCGGAGAGGTTCAGCGCTTCAGCAATTCAGCCACGTCCACCGTTGCATCAGGAAACGCCAACGGCCTGGCTTGATCACCGGCGCGCAAGATAGTCTTGCTGCCGTAGCCGGTGAAGTTCGGCTCGCGATAAACTTCCACCGTCAGGTCAGCGAGATTGATAATCCAGACTTCACCAATTCCCGCATGTCCATAGGCCGGAATTTTGTCCTCGCGGTCGGTTGTCAGAGTGGTGTCGGAAACTTCGACCAGCAGGAAAACATCCTCTGGTTGCGGATGCCGCTTCCGGTAGAAATCGGGAACGGGCTTGAGCAACATGATGTCTGGTTGCGGCTCGGAATGGTCGTTCAAATGCACGGGGTCCTGCACCGCCGTAGTCCATCGGCCTTTGGCGGCGGTCGTAAACTGTTGGATCAGATGTTTGGTGATACTTCCATGAAACGGGCCGATGGGGGACATATCAATGATCTTTCCGTCGAGCAATTCAACGCGCGCGTCGGGCTTGAGCACGCCGGTTTCCGCCATGCGGTAATAATCCGTAACCGTGAAGCGATGTTGTGTCTGAACTGACATGGATAAACATTATCAAACTACTTCGGCATCTGCAAACCGATCTTGTCCGCCGCCTGCGCCACGTCTTTGTCGCCGCGACCGGAGAGATTCACGATGATGAGCGCGTTCTGGCTCATCTGCGGCGCGCGAACGATGCACTCGGCGACGGCGTGCGCGCTTTCGAGCGCGGGGATGATGCCTTCCAGCCGCGCGAGTTTCGTGAACGCTGCAAGCGCCTGGTCGTCGGTGGCGTAGGTGTATTCCACGCGTTTCTGGTCGTGCAACCACGCGTGTTCCGGCCCGACAGCGGCGTAGTCCAGTCCGGCGCTGACGCTGTGCGTGGATTGAATCTGGCCGAAGTCGTCCTGTAAAATGTAGCTGCGCGTCCCTTGCAACACGCCGAGCGATCCGCCATGAAACCGTGCCGCGTGTTGCTCGGGCTGGATGCCGAGGCCGCCCGCTTCCACGCCGACCATCTTAACGCTAGCATCGTCGAGGAACGGATAGAAGAGTCCGATGGCGTTCGAGCCGCCGCCGACGCAGGCAATGAGCAGATCGGGCAGGCGCTCTTCTTTTTCCAGAATTTGCCGGCGGGCTTCGTCGCCGATGATGCGCTGAAAATTCCGCACCATCACGGGATACGGATGCGCGCCGTAGGCCGTGCCGAGGATGTAATGCGTGCTCCGGAGGTTCGTCACCCAGTCGCGCATGGCTTCATTGACGGCTTCCTTCAAGGTCTTCTGGCCTGCATGCACCGGCACGACTTCCGCGCCGAGCATCTTCATGCGATACACGTTGAGCATCTGCCTTTCGCAATCCACCGCGCCCATGTAGATGACGCATTTCAACCCGAACATCGCGGCGACGGTCGCGGTCGCCACGCCGTGCTGGCCCGCGCCGGTCTCGGCGATGATGCGGGTCTTGCCCATGCGTTTGGCCAACAGGATTTGGCCCATCGCGTTGTTGATCTTGTGCGCGCCGGTGTGGTTGAGGTCTTCGCGTTTGAGATAAATTTTCGCGCCACGGCATTCCTTGGTCAGGCGTTCGGCAAAGTAAAGCGGCGTGGGGCGACCGACGAATTCGCGGAGGTAGTATTGCAGTTCCTGCTGGAATGCCGGGTCTTTCTGTGCGCGGAAGTATTCGGCCTCCAGTTCCTGCAGCGGGTGCATCAGGGTCTCGGGCACGTAACGTCCGCCGTATTGGCCGAAGTGACCTTGGGCATCGGGCAGATTTCCAGCAACGACTTTGCTCATGGTTTGAACCTAGTTGAAAACGGGCAGTGGAGAAAGTGGGAAAGTCGCCTCGAACCGTAGCCGCCGCCGTGAGGCGGCGGGCCCGGGAGAGGGGTTGAAATCCGCCGCCGCCCGTCGGCGGCTACGAAAGCGCGCGCGGCTCGGATCGGGCCTCCAAAAATGCCTTCAGCTCCGCCGCCGCCTTGCCGCCAAACCCGGGCACGGCGGCGATTTGTTCCAACGTCGCTGCACGCAAGCGCTGGACCGAGCCGAATTTCTTCAGCAACGCCGCCTTGCGTTGCTGGCCGATACCGGGAAAGTCGTCGAGCAGGCTCTCCGAGATTTTCTTGATGCGCAGCTGGGCGTTGTAAGAGTTGGCGACGCGATGCGATTCATCGCGCACGCGTTGGAGGAGTTTCACGGCCGGATGGTTCAGCCCGAGCCGCAACGGTTCCGGCTCGCCGGGCCGATAGATTTCCTCGAACTCCTTTGCCAGGCCGATCACCGCGATTTGGCTCAAACCCAGTTTCGCGAGTTCAGTGCAGGCGGCGTTAAGCTGGCCTTTGCCGCCGTCGATGAGGATCAGGTCGGGAAAGGGAGCCGAGGAGAAACGGGGCGGAGGAGAAGGGGAACTTCGCGCACCGGCATCATTCCCCTTTTCTCCCTTGTTCCTTTTCTCTCTTTCCAGCTTCAAGCCGCGTCGCACCTCGGCGGGTGTTTCATCCACCAGCTTCTGCAATTCCTGCGGAATCGCCTCGCCCCCTTCGGCGCTCGACGCTCGACGCTCGTCTTTCGACTCATTCAACAGCCGCGTGTACCGGCGCCGCACCACTTCCGCCATGCTGGCAAAATCGTCCTGGCCCGCGACGGATTTGATCTTGAACCGACGATAATTTGCGCGATCCGGTCGCCCTTGCTTGAAACTGACAAGGGACGCCACCTTGAACGTGCCGCTGATGTTGGAAATGTCGAAACCTTCAATCCGATGCGGCGTCACCGGCAGCTTCAAGACTTTGGCCAGCTCCACCAGATCGCTAGCCGGGTCGAGCGACAGCGGCAGCGAATACGGCACGCGCGCAAATGATTTCTCCTTCTTGGTCGTCCGTTCGAGGTCCTGGATGAGATCGCGTAGGTCGGCGGCCTGCTCGTACTCCTGCGCGGCGGCGGCTTTGCGCATCTCCCCCTGGAGTTGCTCTTTCATCTCACTGCATTGCCCGGAGAGAAAATCGCAAGCGGCGCTGACTTGTTCCCGGTATTGCTCCGGCGTGACATTGTTGATGCACGGCGCCGTGCAGTACTTGAGATGGGCGTAGAGGCAGTGTTTGTAGTCGGCCGCGCTCGGCGTGAAGACGCGGCAACCGCGTAGGTTGAACTGTTTCCGGACCAGCGCCAGCGTGTTGCGCGCGGCGGTGGAATTTACGAACGGCCCAAAGTAACGCGCGCCGTCGTCCTTCTTGATGCGGGCAAAGGCAAAGTTCGGGATCGGATCGTTGAGGTTGATTTTCACCAGCAGGAAGCGTTTGTCATCGCGGAGGCTGATGTTGTAACGCGGGTGAAATTCCTTGATCAACTTGCTTTCGAGCAACAGCGATTCCGGCTCGTTTTTCACCACGTGAAAATCAAAATCGTGGATCGCTTCAACGAGCGCGTTGAACTTCAAGTCCCAGCCCATTCGGCGCGAGGGGTGGAAATACTGGCTCACCCGCTTGCGGAGATCGCGCGCTTTGCCGACATAGATCACCGTGCCGAAGCGGTCCTTGTGCAAGTACACACCGGCTTTGTGCGGTACTTGGCTCAACTTTTTTCGAATGTGCTCGGACACCGGCATGGCGGAGAAGTTACAGGTTCAACATTGAAGGTTGCAAGAGGGCTCGGTTTTGAAATTACCGAAGGACCGTTGTTTCCTGAACCATTCAACCGCCCGCTCTGAGGCTGACCGCGCCGCCCTAGGAGCGCCGGCCTCCGTGCCGGCCTGTTGGTTGGGTTGGACTGCGCGCCGGCAAGAGGGTCGCCGCTCCTGGGTTGCGGCAAGTGTGCTTTCCTTCATTCGACATTCTTCAATCTTCCTTCCCTCGCCAAATTCCCCTAGCCTGCACACATGAGAGTGATTCGTTACACCGACGCAGATTTCGCCGCCCAACTTTCCCAAGTCACGGCTCCGTCCAGCCTGTTTGACCCCGTCATTGAGCAACGCACTCGCGCCATTCTCGACACGGTCCAGGGGCGTGGCGACGAAGCGGTATTGGAACTGACCGAGCGTTTCGACCGGGCGAAATTGACCGCCGATCAACTGGCCGTGACGCAGGCGGAACTCATGGCCGCCTCGCTTAAGGCGGATAAATCCCTGCGCCAGGCCGTGGTCGAGGCGGAAGCCAACATCGCGAATTTCGCAAAAAACTCCCGGCGCAAGGATTGGTGGATGCGCAACTCCCATGGCGCAACCGTGGGCGAAAAGTTTGATCCGTTCCAGCGAGTTGGCATTTACATCCCCGGCGGAACGGCGCCGCTGGTTTCGACGGCGTTGATGACGATCACGCTGGCGCGCGTCGCAGGCTGCCGGGAAATCGTCGTCTGCACGCCGTGCGGCCGGGATGGTTCGATCAATCCCGCGCTCTTGTTCGCGGCGCGGACGGCCGGCGCAACGGAGATTTACCGCGTCGGCGGCGCACAGGCGATTGCTGCAATGGCCTACGGCACGAAGACGATTCGGCCGGTGCAAAAAGTTTTTGGTCCAGGCAACGCCTACGTCGTCACGGCCAAGCGACTACTGGTCGGTTACGTGGCGATTGATCTCCTGCCGGGCCCGAGCGAAGTGCTCGTGCTGGCTGACGAGACGGCCAACTCCGCATTCGCTGCGGCCGACTTGCTGGCGCAGGCCGAACACGGCTCCGGTCACGAGCGCGTCTGGCTGGTTACCACTTCGGGCAAAATGCTCAAGGCGGTCGAGCGGGAGATTGGAAAACAGTTGCCCAAACTGGCACGACGCGAATTCATTCAGCGCGCATTGGAGAACAACAGTTGGCTGATCCAGCTGAAAACACTCGCCGATGCGGTGGCGCTGACGAACCAGCTGGCGCCGGAGCACTGCGAAGTGATGACGCGCCAGCCGGGCGAAGTGAGCCGCGGCATCGTGACGGCGGGCGCGATCTTCCTCGGGCCGTGGTCGCCGACGGTGCTGGGCGATTACGTGGCCGGCCCGAGCCATACGCTACCGACCGGCGGCGCCGGCACGTCGTTCGCCGGCCTGACGGTGGATCAATTCCAACGGCGCACCAGCGTCGTTGAATACACCCGCGCCGCGCTCAAGAAGGCGGTGCCGGCAGTAAAGAAATTTGCGGAGATGGAAGGGCTAAGCGCACACGGCGGGTCGGCGACAGTGCGACTAAAATAATTTCCCCGACTCGGGCAACCGGAATCGCCGGTGATCACGGTCAAGTCGATCGGGGCCAACCCAAGCGGGCTTACGCCGGCGCCACTTCGCCCTTGAGAATCCAGTCGTAGCCCTTCGCTTCGAGTTCAAGGGCCAGCCCTTTGCCGCCGGTTTTCACGATGTGACCGTCCACGAGCACATGGACGAAATCGGGAACGATGAAGTTTAGCAGCCGTTGATAATGGGTGATGACGAGTTGGGCGTTGTCCGCGCGCTTGAGTTTGTTCACCCCGTTGCTGACGACTTTGAGCGCGTCGATGTCCAAGCCGGAATCGGTTTCATCGAGGATGGCGAGCTTGGGTTCGAGCACGGCCATCTGGAAAATCTCGGCGCGCTTCTTTTCGCCACCGGAAAAACCTTCATTGACCGAACGCTTGAGCAGGTCGTCCTTCAACTCGAGCAGTTTCATCTTGTCCTTCACGAGCGCGAGGAACTCAATGGCATCGAGCTCCGACTCGCCCTTGTGCTTGCGGATTTCGTTCAGCGCGGCTTTGAGGAAATAAGTACTGTTCACGCCCGGAATCTCGACCGGATACTGGAACGCGAGGAAGAGCCCTTCCCGCGCGCGCTCCTCGGGGTCGAGGTCGAGCAGGTCTTTGCCGCAATACAGCACTTCGCCGCCGGTGATGTCGTAGCCATCACGCCCGGCCAACACCGCCGCCAGCGTGCTTTTGCCGCTGCCGTTCGGCCCCATCACCGCGTGGACCTCGCCCGGGTTGATGGTCAGGCTGACGCCTTTGAGGATTTGTTTGCCCTCAACGCCCGCGCTGAGGTTCTTGATTTCGAGAATAGGTTGCTTGCTCATTTTCTAAATTCATTTCCAGCCACAGATTGAACACGGATAAAACACAGATTGTTACCACAGCCACCGCCGCTTTGTCCGGATTGCATCAATGGCTTAAAATACTCGCCGTTCGAATTCAACTTTTGTCCGGCCGAAGTTAATCAACAGTCCGACCTTGATTCCGGTGGCCTTCAATTCATTCAACAACTGCGGTTCGTCGTCCGGATTGTAATT
>JANXWY010000164.1 GCA_025350905.1 Verrucomicrobiota bacterium | reverse complement strand
GATAGCGGAGATCCGGTCGCTCGGGACCGGCAGGAGGCTTCGGCGCCGATCCTTCGGCACGCCGTTCTTCCCGTCTGGCGCGTCTCGCCGTAAGAACGGCATCGCCAACGCTTCGCCTTAGGCAGATGAAACATCCCTGCCTAGGAAATCTCCCTAGGTAGCTTTCAGCTTGTTCCCGATAGCCGGAGTTGTGAAGATGGGTTAAGTGTTCGCGGCAAGTCCGCAGCCAACCTGAGGAGGGCTTGGCCACTCGCCAAATCGGACGCCGAGGTCCGACTTGGTCGGGGCAAACGCTGCCAGGTCGAAGTCTGATCACGCCACCGAGAAACAAATGATGAGAGTGATGAAAAAACCGCTGATGTTGTTAGGCACGCTAGTGGCACTTTATGTTGCTGGTCGTGGGCTGTGGCGGTTGTCGGCCCACCCACCGGCATCGGGCGGGACGCGCCAGATTGTCGGCTATCAGGACTCGATGCACCCATGGGTGAAGTCCGCCGGCCCGGGAAAATGCACGATTTGCGCCATGGACCTGACCCCGAGATATGAAGGCGAAGGCGATTCGGTCGCCAACGACGACCGGGTCGTGCTCAGCTCCAATCGCATCACGGTGCTGAATGTGCAGACCGACGAAGTAAAACGGCGGCCCCTACGATTTACTTTGCGAGTGGCCGGAACGCTGGATGCCGATGAATCAAGGAAGGCCATTTTTTCGGCGCCGGCGGCCGGCCGGATTCACGAAATGGTGGTCGGCGCGGTCGGCGACGAGGTGGAAGCGGCAAAACCGTTGCTGACCTTCTACAGCCCCGAATTAGCAACCTGGCGACGTGCCTACGTAGTGCGCAGTCGCACCACCAGTCCGACCTCCCCCCACTTTGCCGGACGGGTCCACGAAGAGGCCGAAGACAAAATGCCAACCAAACCCGGCATGAGTTCAATGCCGGAGACGCACCCCACACCTGGACCAAGCGCACCCGGGATGGATCCCAATTTCAGCGACCTGCTGTCGCCGTTGAGTGGAACCATTGTTGAGCGCAAGGTTTTCAATGGCCAATACGTGATGGAAGGTGACCGGCTCTTGACCATTGTGGATACGTCCGTGCTTTGGTTCCGCTTCAACGTTTACGAGCGGCAACTGCCTTGGCTGCACAAAGGCCAAAAAGTACAGATGACAGTCCCCGCCCTGCCGGGGCGGGAGTTCAGTGGCGTCATATCCGTGATCGAGCCGACGTTGGATGAAGCCACTCGCACGATCAAGGTCCGCGCCGCAATCCCGAACCCCGTGGTTGGCGACGCCACGCAGAACCAGCGCCTGCTTCGCCTCGGCATGTTTGCCGAGGCCTCGGTACTGGCAGAAGTGCCCGATGTGCTCGCCGTTCCGCGGACCGCCATCCTTTCACCCGGCGACCGCGCCTATGCTTACGTGGATGAAGGCGGCGGCGCCTACGCCCTGCGACAAGTTACGCTCGGAAGACAGGGCGATGGATTCTGCGAAATTTTGAAAGGCTTGACGGAAGGTGACCGAGTGGTCACCGCCGGCAACGTCTTGATTGATGCCCAAGCCCAGTTCACGCAGCCGATGCGGCAGGAGCCGACGACGGACGAAGGCAAGACGCAACTCGCCAACTCCCAAACGCCGCTCTCGGCCCGCGCCGAGCCGGCCAACCCCGAAGTCGTGGCCGAGTTACCGTCGCCGGGCCAAACCGAACCACGCGCGACCGCGCCACCGCTGACTAAGGCTCAGGCAAAGGCGTTGGATAATTTCCTCGGCGTGGCGAACAATATTTCTGCTGCGCTCGCGGCGGACAGCTTCAGCGACTGGCAGGGCAGCCTTCCACAAGTCAGTGGCTCCGCTTCAGCTTTGAGCGCGGAATTTGGCGCCTCTCACCCTTGGCACCAGGCCGTCGAAGGCATTGCCGCCGCAGCCGTGTGGCCCACGGCGAAGGACCTCACAGCGGCCCGCGCCGCTTTTCTCCCGTTTAGCACTCAAGTTGTTCGACTGGTCCAACTCCTCCAAGCCGACACTTCGGAGGACCGTTCGCTGAAGGTCTACCACTGTCCGATGGCGCCGAAACCGGGACTGTGGTTTCAGGCCAGCGAGCCGCTCCGCAATCCATATTTCGGCGCGAAGATGTTGGGCTGCGGTGAAGAAGTCCGTCGCCCAGCACCGTCACAAACCATGGTGAGCCGCGTGGCCCCGCCGGCGCCGGCACCTGCGCCCGCGAGCACGCAACCGGCGCCGCCGGTCAAGACCCTGCGGACGATGAATACACGCCATCCAGAAGCGAAGGAACAAATGCTCCGAGCCTTCGGCCAGGGCGTCGCTGAACAGCACCGCCTGGCCAATCAGCGGGCGGTGGCGAACAGTCCGGCGACAGTTACGTCCGGGAGCGAGGCGGCCGCGGAAGCGCGTGAAGCCATCGCCATGAATCGGGTCGCCTCGGCCGTAAAGTCCGGGCTCGCCGAACACAATCATTCCAACACGGTAGCGCGGGCGGTCAGTCCGTGAACGGCCCCGAATCCTTTCGGCCGGCCAAGCCTTAGCCGCGCAAACCCGTGATCAACCGACTCATCGAATGGTCGCTGCGGAACCGCTTTCTGGTGGTCTGCGGGACGTTGTTCCTAATCGGCTGGGGTGTCCTGGCACTTTACCGCACGCCGGTGGACGCCATTCCGGATCTCAGCGAGAACCAGGTAATCGTCTTCGCTGACTGGCCGGGGCGCGGCCCGCAAGAAGTTGAGGACCAAGTCACCTATCCGTTGTCCGTCAACCTGCAAGGACTCCGCGGCGTCAAGGAGGTGCGCGCGTCCTCCATGTTCGGCTTTACCTTCATGACCCTCATCTTCGAGGAACGCGTGGACAATTACTTCGCCCGGTCCCGCGTGTTGGAGCGGCTCAATTACTTGGGCGACCTGCTCCCACCCGGAGTGGTGCCCAAGCTCGGCCCGGACGCCAATGGCTTGGGCTGGGTCTACCAATACTACCTCGACGTAGATCCCAAGCAATCGCCGCAGGGCAGCTATGATCTGGCGCAACTGCGCTCACTACAAGATTGGTTCATCCGCTACCAACTCAACGCGGTGCCAGGCGTGGCCGACGTGGGGAGCATCGGAGGCTTCGTGCGGCAATATCAGATTGCGGTTTCACCCGCCAAGATGCGCGTCCTCCAAATTTCACTGGCCACCGTGCTGGAAGCCGTGGAGCAAAGCAACTTAAACGTCGGGGGCAAGGTGATTGAAGAGGGCGGCATGGAGTTTGTCGTCCGGGGCGTGGGATTGGTCCAATCGGTGACGGATTTGGAAAACATCGTTTTGAAGGAACGTGACGGCACGCCGGTGTATCTGCGCGATGTCGCGACGGTGCAACTGGGCGGGGATTTCCGCCGCGGTGCGTTGGACGTCAACGGCCGCGAAGTCGTAGGCGGCACCGTCGTGATGCGCAACGGCGAGAACGCCCTGGCCGTCATTCAGGCGGTGAAGGAGAAGATTGCCCAGATCACGCCGAGCCTGCCACCCGGGGTCAGTATCAAACCCTTTTACGACCGGAGCACGCTGATCGAGCGCTGCATCGCGACACTGAAGCGGGCGTTGGCCGAGGAAATCCTGCTCGTGGTGTTGGCGCACATTGTGTTTCTTTGGCATTTCCGCAGCATCCTCATTGTGACCTTGCCGCTGCCGGCTTCGATCCTGATTTCGTTCATCCTGATGAAGGAATTTGGTATCACCTCGAACATTATGTCCCTGAGCGGCATTGCGATTGCCATTGGCGTGCTGGTGGACGCAGGGATCGTGATGACCGAAAACGTGATCCGGCACTGCGAACGGTTGGAAGATCAATACGGCGGTATGCGGCGACTCACGCCCGTGGAAACCTGGCAGGCAACGCTGACGGCGGCACAGCAGGTTGGGCGGCCAATCTTTTTCGCGATGCTGATCATCATTCTCGCTTTCGTGCCCGTGTTCAGCCTGTCAGGCCAAGAGGGCAAAATGTTCCATCCGCTCGCTTTTGCGAAAACGTTCGCCATGGTCGGCGCCACCCTGCTGGCCGTGACCATCGTGCCGGTGTTGTGCACGCTTCTTGTGCGCGGTCCGTTCCGCCGGGAGGAGGATAATTGGACCATGAAACGACTGCTGCGGATCTATGACCCCGCACTGGACTGGGCGTTATCGCATCGCCGGCCGGTCCTAGGCAGTGCGGCATTGTTGCTGGTCATCGCCGCGGGGCTCTTTTTCGGCCTGCCGCGCCCGCTCGTC
>JANXWY010000163.1 GCA_025350905.1 Verrucomicrobiota bacterium | reverse complement strand
GATAGCGGAGATCCGGTCGCTCGGGACCGGCAGGAGGCTTCGGCGCCGATCCTTCGGCACGCCGTTCTTCCCGTCTGGCGCGTCTCGCCGTAAGAACGGCATCGCCAACGCTTCGCCTTAGGCAGATGAAACATCCCTGCGCGGCGACCGCAGAGCTGCAAGGGTTCGATTGACAAAGGACATGATCTTGTTTCGGAGGGACGAGCTCTGCGAGTCCGAAACTCCTCGGGCAAAGTCAGGGCCTCGTGGAACTCGGCCCTCCGATGCTTGGTCAGCGTTCATCTGCGTTCATCTGCGGTTTGAATTTGCTTCACAGCGGTTTCTCCTTGAGCCGTCCCACCTCGCGTTTCACGTCCTTCGCCAGGCGATGGCGAATGAGATACACCTGCCCGATGTTCACCTGGAGCATCCGGGCGACCTGCCCCGTCTTCAAGCCCTTCACAGCGCTAAGGTAAAAGATCTGGTAGTGTTCGGGGCGGACGCGGAGTTTGACGCGTTCCATGGCGGCGTCCACGAGGTTGCGCTCCCATTCCTCGTCCCAGGCCGGGTCCGGCTCAAGGCTGGCCGGATCGGGCACACGTTCCACCGTCGGGGTCTGGCGACTGTCGCGCTCACCGACGGGCGATGGACGGCTGACCGGTTGGCGACGGCGCAGTTGGTCGATAATCCGGAGCCGGGTCACGTGCATGAGCCAGCCTTTGAAGGAGCAACGGGCCGGGTCGTAAACGAAGTCCGGCATCTTTTTGGCCACGGACAGGATCGTTTCCTGCACGACGTCCTCGGCCTCTTGATCGCTCAGGCCGGACTTGAGAGCGACGCTGTAGATGAACTTCCAGTAAGTGTCGAAGAACTCGCGCCAGCTGGCCTGATTCTCCCAATCGCGCAGGCGATCGAGCAGGCTGCGGCGGGTGGGCAGCAGCTCCTCCCGGTCTGGAGAAGTCTCCGAACGTGACGACATGACAATAAGAGATCGTGAGACTTTCCCGGAATCTTTCAAGAATATCCCGGCTTTCCGGTCCCGCGCGCCCGGAGCAAGGCAGCGCCTATCCTCACGTCGACGGCTACTTTCCAAACCGGTTCTCAGAGCCTGCTTGAAAAGTGGCGGCGGGCATCCTGCCTGCCGTAAGGGGCGGCATCTTGCCGCCCGGAAAAATCTTGCGAGTGTCGGTGACGCCACGATCTCAGAATGCCCTTTCAGATCCGGGGCGTTTTCCACCTGGCTGTAAGCCCGGCTCTACGTCAGCCAAGACGGCGACGCTACAGATTTTCAACCAGTTCTCAGCCAATAAAGCCGTAGTCATACGGCTTACGTTGTTCGCGGACCAGCCATTTATTGGCTTCGGCCGCATTCGCGCCGGTAAATATTTCCTGGTCGGGATTCCACTTGAGCGGCTGGTTCATCCGGATGGAAATGACGCCCAGATGCGCCACGGAAATGGAGCGGTGACCAATTTCCACGTCGCAAATCGGAGCTTGGCGACTCCGCACACATTCAAAGAAATTGCCCATATGGTCGCTGCTTTGGTAGAGCTTGACCGCCCGGTCCTCCGGCAAGGCGGTCTCCAGGAGCTCCGGCCGACTCGCTTTGATGTCGCCGCGCGTTACAAAGATCCAGCCGTCGGAACCGAGGAACTGGATGCCGTTGGGCGTTTCTGTGGCGCTGCCGACCACGTTCCGTTCCGTGCCCGTGCTGCCATCCACAATTGTCAGCGTGACGCCGTTGGCGTACTTCATGTCAATGCGGTAGGTGGCCGCGACCGTGAAGCCGCCGGGTTTCATCGCGGACAACGATTTGCCGTCAATCTCCACCGGTCCGGTCCGTTCGGTGCCGTTGCCCCATTGGGCGATGTCGTCGTGGTGGGCGCCCCAGTCGGTCATCTGCCCCCCGGAGAAGCAGTACCACCAGCGGAAATCCCAATGGGCGCAACGCGACTTGTAGTTCTTGATCTCGGCGCCGTCCGCACCTTTCTTGAGTTCCATCTCGCCGACGTAATCCATTTTGGGCGCCTGGCCGAGGTAGAAATCCCAATTCAGGCTTTCGGGAATCGGGAGGTTTTGAAAGGGACCGTCGTTGGGGCCGGTGGGCAGGCCCACGATCATGTGTTGCAGCTTGCCGATGCGCCCATTGCGAACCAATTCGCAGGCCAGGCGGAAGTTGCGATCGCTGCGCTGCTGACTGCCCACCTGGAGAATCCGCTGGTGCTCGCGCACGGCCTTCACCAGGCGTTTGCCCTCGTCAATGCAAAGCGTGAGCGGTTTTTCTGAATAAACATCCTTGCCGGTTCTGACCGCCAGCAAGTTCACCAAGGTATGCCAGTGGTCGGGCGTGCCGGTGATAATGACGTGAACGTCGTCCCGTTCCATGAGCTTGCGAAAGTCGGTATAGACCGCGGGAACTTTTTCTCCGGATTTGAACTGTTTCGCCGCCGCTTCACCGTGGGACTTGTCCACGTCGCAGACCGCAACGACCTCACCGAAACGGCGGGCGGTATTGCAGTCCCCGCGCCCTTGCCCGCCGCAACCGACCAGCGCGATGCCGGGCTTATCATTGGCCCCGAGCGGCTTTGGCACGGCGGCGTGCGCCATCTCCTGTTCCAGGAACCAAGCCGGCACGCCCGTGGCCGCCGTGATTGCGGCGGTGGTCTTGAGGAAGCGACGACGATTAATCTGAAACGGTCTGGGATTCATGGTGGCGATGATTTTTGCGGGCGCCGGGCGCGCGCGGCACGAGCGGCTGAGCCAGATTGCAATTTGCTGCGAGGTTCAATTGTTTTTTCATTATGGGATTTATTTTTCACGCGTCAATGCTGGAGCCTCGACCGAAGGAGGGACGAGCGCCAGGGAGGATAATATTCACTCCAATCCCGATGCAGTGATCGAAGCGTGCTGGGGCGGGTGAAGGTAGAACCAACGGAAATCCCGACAGCGGCGGTCTCCGCTGCGCTCAAGGATTCCGGTTTTGGCCCCAGCTATTTTGCCACGGGCCTTACAGTCCCCCCCCAATTTGGGCATGGGTTTGCACTTGCCGGGAGCGCAGCCGGACGGCAATTTCTGCGGATGGATTATTCACTGTTTCATTTAGTGCGGCGGAGCGCGATTGCCTGCCTGCTCTGCGGCGTGGCCATTTCGCTGCCGGCCGCGGACAAAAAGACCGCCGTGGCGCCGGAACTGCAGGTGGCCGACCGGTTTTTCCTCGCGCTGCCCAAGAACAGTTTCGGCAAGGATTATTTATTCAGCGCGTCGTTGATTCCGCAGGGGCATTCGCCCACGAGCCACGGGCTGGCGGGCAAGATCGTGGCGTTTGAATTGTTTCCTGACGGCGTGGACATGTATGAATCCACCAAGGGGCTGGTCGTCACGGCGGATTTGCCGGCGCGGCGGCTGCTCGCGAGCTTTCCCATCGTGCGCCAGGACGGCGACCGCGTGGTGATTGATTTCAACAAGGGGATGCGGCGGGTGTTCACCCAGTCGTGGACGGATGGCGGCGAGCTGGATTTTTCGGCCCACGACAACGTGCTCGAGGTGCCGGAAAGCCGCGTCTTTGAAATGCGCACGGACGCCGGGCAGCTCATCATCCGCCAGAGTGTTCAGACGCGCAGCCGGGAGAGCAATGCCGATGTGGAGTCGCGCTACGAGGTGCGCTATTTCATTGCGCCGTATCAGCCGGGCGATTTCCTGGGCAAGGAGCCGAGCGTGGTGGATTCCCGGTATACGAAATTTTTCGAGACTCCGGGCCAGTTGGAACCAGGCACGGGCCGGGTGTCTTCGCGTATTGACCGTTTCGCTTTGAAACAACCGGTGGACTTTTATTATTCGGCCAACACGCCGCCGGAATTTATCGAGGCGGTGAAGGGCGGCATTCTTTATTGGAACAGCGTCTTCGGCAAGGAAGCTGTGCAGGTGAAGAAAGCGCCCGACGGCGTCACGGCGCCGGACGCGAAGCACAACCTCGTGCAATGGGTGCCGTGGGACAAGGCGGGCTTCGCCTACGCGGACGTGCTGGTGGATCCGCTGAACGGTGAATCGGAGCACGGCCAGGCGTATATGACCAGCGCCTTCAGTTTTCTCGGCAAAGCACGGGCGCGGGCGTTGTTGCGCGCGATGGAAGAAGTGGCTGCGGTGAAGAAGGACGACAAAAAAGGACCGGCGCAATTGGGTGTGCCGTTCCTCGCCTCCGCGGCGTGCTGCGAACTGGATCCGCGGGTGTTCGCCCGGCAGATGGCGCATGGCCTGCAGGAACTGCTCGCGAGCGACGAACTGACGGACGAGGCAGTGTTACGCGTGGCGCAGGATTATGTCCGTGAAGTGGTGGCGCACGAGGTCGGCCACATCCTGGGGTTGCGCCATAATTTCGCCGGCAGTCTGGGCGCGACCCTCACCGCCAAGGAACTCAACGAATGGTTCCGGGCATATCTCACCGGGGCCCCGCTGGACGCCTACACGAACAAATTCGCCTCGACTTCGATCATGGAGTACACGGTCTTCAAGGGTGGCGTGTTCGTCGGCTGGCAAATGCGGAAACTCCAGCAGGTGCTGCCGCACGACCGCGCCGCGATTGGCTGGGGCTATTTCGACAGCGCCGAGGCGCGCACGAATAAGTTGTTGTTCGCTACCGACGACGACGTGGGCCGCTACGGCGACGTGCAGCGGTTTGACTACGGCCCGGAACCCGTCATCAGCGCCTACGCCGAAACCGCCCAGCTCATTGACCTGCTGCCGAACAGCGTCATCGAGCGGTTTATCAGTGCGCGCGCCCCGCAAAATCCGCTCGACCGCCTCCCATTGGAACAGGTCAGCCTGAATTATTCCGCCACCATCAGCGATATCGCCGCGCAATTCGTCAAGACGCTCGGCTGGTTCCGCGCCGACACGCGTTCGCTCCGCGTTGAAAACCAGTTCGACTACATCGGCGACCTGAACCTGAAGGAACGCCAGACCGCCCACTGGAAATATCTCAAAAGCCAGGTCGAGCAGCTGGGCAGCGTGGACCGCGCGCTTTTCTCGGCCCTGCCGGTGGAATTCAAACTCGAACTCAAGGACGAGCCCGCGGGCATGCCCATCGTCCAGCGACTGAACGCCACCAACCTCACTGCGCGACTGGAGAAATTGCTCAGCTCCACGAACTACGCCGTGTTCGTGGGTCTCGACGACAAGAAATACAGCTTCACCAAGGAGGAACAGGAATTGATCGTGCAACGCGGTAAAAAATACTTTGCGGAATTGGAAAAGGAACTCGTCAAGCAGCTCTGCCAGAAATTGGAAAATGCGCCCCGCAATCTCGGCGCCGAGGCCGACGGCGCCATCGGCGAAGAAGACATCGTGGCCAAGCTGGAACAGCGCATCATCGAAGTCGCCAAGACCGTCATCACCGCCCGGAGCGAAACCAACCGCGTCATTGGCAAGGTGGACAAGAGCTACGTCCAAGTGCCGGAATACGCTTACGAACACGAAACCCGGCTTGCCGCCGCCAAGGCGCTCAACGAAAAGACCGGTTCGTTCAAAGGTTGGGCCGACGACGCCAAGGCCGAGTTGAACGGCCAGTTGAAAAAGCAGGTGGAGGAAGCCATGAACATCGCCCACTTCAAAGACTTCAAAGTGTCACTGCTCTCGCGGCCGCTGCGCGAATGGTATCAGCAGCAGCAGGAAATCCTGCAATTGCTGCCCGCCAGCCCGCCCGCTCCGGGTGCGCCCCCCGAAACGCCTTTACCGGCGAAATAAGATTCTAACCTCGCGCGGATTTCCGCTCGGCCAGAGTTGGCGAGCGCCTCGAGAGCGCCGCGCTCCCCCTGCCCCGCCTACCAACTATACACTGCGAGTTTGTAGGAGAAGCGGCGGTGGAGTCTCCCGGTCGGTCAGCGGGCGGACCTCACGGCGGGCTAAATTCAATCCAATCCAGATTCATCAGGCGATTCGTGCTCGGACCGGTAAACGTAAGCCAGACCGCGGTGCGATGGTCGACGGCTTTCAACGGCGCGTTTAGTTCCACCCATTTGTCCCAGCCGCCGGTGGGTGTTACCGCCAACGCCGCGAGCAACTCGCCGGTTGGCGAATCAGCATGGAACTCAATCACGGCATTGGTGCCGCCGCTGGCCACACGACAAGTCACGCTGGCCGTGTCCGCCAGATTGAGATTTTCAAATCCCAGGGTGTGAGTCGGTTCAATGTCTGCAAGCATTGAACGCCCGCTTGCCTGATCGTTCTCCTTGGCCTTTGGTCCGCGAACAACTTCCGCCTGCTCGGCTTCGAGCCGCCGGCGCCGAAGTTTCACCTGGGTAGTGCCGACCAACGAGCCCGCCGGAGCGCGGCCCGTATCGGTGTAGCTGGCCTCGAGCACCATCTCGCGGAGGGCGTCGTTGGTGGGAGCGACAACCGAACCCGTAAGGCCACGCACGATCCCCGCGCCGGTCTGGCCCGGCTTCAGCTCGAAAACCCACTGCACCATCAGATGGACTTGATCGCCCGTGAAGGATTCGTGGGGCAGCATGGGCGACTCGCCCCAGACTCCGCTGCTGCCTTTGAGCACACGCTGGATGCTCGCCTCCAACGCGCCTGGTTGGTTGCGGTATTTGTTGGCCACGTCCAGATACGCCGGCCCGACAATTTTGGTCTCGAGGGCGTGGCAATTGAAACAATCGCTCTGCTTCATCAACGCCAGTCCCGGCTGCGTAACCTCCTCCTGGCCGTCACCACGACTCCAACGCGCACTCACAAAATTTCGCGCGGCCATTAACTCGTCATCATGCGCGGAGTCACCATCCTCCGCATCCACGACGCGGACCTGGTAGGCAATCGGCTTTCCTGGCGTGAAGAAATCGCCCGCCTGCGGCGACTCGAACCGGACGTGTGGCGGCGTGTTGCCGACCACGATCGGCAGGCTGAGCTTCGAGTTGGCGCCGTGATCGTCGCTCACGGTCAGCTGGATGATGTAATTGCCGGGTTGGTCCAGCGTCACGATCGGATTCGCCTCGGCGGAAAGAAATTTTCCGGTCACCACTCGATTGGCATTCGTCGGCGACGCCCCCGCGCCTTGAAACAGTTGCCATTCAAAACGCAAAGGATCGCCTTCGATGTCTTTCGAGCCAGCACTCGAAAGTGAAATCGTCAACGGCTCGCGACCGGCGGCGGGATTGGCCGTCGCCTTCGCGATGGGCGCAAGGTTACCCCACTGGTACGAAATCTTGATCAGCTTGGCATCCGGGTTTGGGCCCCAAGTTTCGCCGTAATCCAGCAGGTAAAGACAACCGTCCGGGCCAAACTGCGCATCCACCGGTCGGCGAATGACAAACGCCCCGGCCTTCTCCGCCGCATCAATTTTTTGCCGTGTGTTTTCCAGGGTCACGGCGCCGGTGAACGCCTCGATGCCCAGCAGTCGCGCGTCGAGGTCGAGCCGGGCCCATTTCATGAACGGCCGTTGCCAGTCCCAGAACAGGAGCCAGTTGTTGAAGTGTTGCGGAAAACCGCCGGTCTTTTCAAATTCGGGTTGGAAGTGAAACACCGGGCCGGCACACGCCGTCCGCCCGCCGCTGCCCAGCATGGGAAATTCCTTGGACTCGCCATACGGCCAATAAATCAAAGCGGGCTGCGCCGGGGGCAGCACTTTGGCGCCGGTGTTGTTGACGGAATTATTTACGGGCCGCGCCGGATCAAACATCGGGCCGACCGTCTTCGTCGCGTAATCAAATTTGGCATAGGGAAAGTTGCTCCCGACGAAATACGGCCAGCCAAAGTTGCCTGCCTGGCGCGCTTGATTGATTTCATCGTAACCGCGCGAGCCGCGCGGGCCGTCGCCGTTCGCGTCCGGCCCCACCTCGCCCCAGTAAACAATGCCCGACTTGGCATCCACACTCATCCGCCACGGATTGCGGCAACCCATCACATAAATCTCCGGGCAACCACCTGAGCCGTCTTTGGGAAATAAATTGCCGTCGGGAATGGTATAGCCGCCGTCGGCCGTCAGGCGGACGCGCAGAATCTTGCCGTTCTTGGAGGCCGTATTACCCGCAGTTCGTTGCGCGTCCCACGGCTCCATGTTTGGCCGCTCGTCCATCGGACCGTAGCTTTCAGAAGCGCCAAAGGGATTGGTGTTGTCCCCGGTACTGATCAACAAACAGCCATCGGGAGCGAACCGGACCGAGCCGGCGTGGTGACAACACTCGCGTCGTTGTTCATCGAACCGGAACACCTCCTTCTCACTCGCCAGGTCGAGCCGGTCACCCTTCATCTGGAAACGGCTCAAGCGCTGCCCCACAAAATTAGTGGGAGAATACAACAAATAGATCCAGTGGTTCTGGGCGAATTGCGGGTCCAACGCAAAGCCGAGCAAACCATTTTCCTGCTGATCAAACACAGGGACGCTTCCCGCCTCCACCATCTCCCCGCCCGGTTTCAGAATTCTTAACTTCCCGCCCAACTCGTTAAAAAAGATGCGCCCATCCGGGGCCAGTTGCAGCAACAGCGGCTGCGTCAAACCCCGGGCGAGGACTTCAATCTTGAAACGGTAGTCCGGCGGCGCATCGGACGAGGCGTCCGGTTGCGCGCCGGGCAGGCCGATCGGTTTGGCGACCAGCCCGATCACGCTCAACGCGAGCAGTGTGGCTCGGCGCCACTGGCCGGCACGATGGGTTTGGTGAGCCGGGCTGTGAACTGATGTTAATGCTGGTTGGTACATAACAGCTTTGGAATCACAGCCGCCGAGGGGAAAATACGTCATGAATTCGCGCGTTGGAATTTGCTAATTATCGTTATAGATGAATCGAGTTTAGCCCGTCATCACTGCGCGGCACAACTCAATTGAGGAAGGCGGCAAGTTCAGACATCGAATTTTCCGTCTTTGTTAGCTCAGGTTCGGGATTTCATTCAGTTCAAAAACACGTTCAAAAACACGCTCGACAAAATCTTACCTCCAGTTGAGTGTTTCGCCATGAGCCGAGATTGACGAATATGTGGTTAACTTTCTGTTCAAGTTAGACGACGTTTGCACCCTTAGCCTAATGAGTGACCAGACACAGATTACGGTGCGACGGACGACGAGTTACGCTGACCGTTTGAGAGCTTACAAAGTCAAGATTGACGGTGTGGTTGTTGGTTCACTCCGAGCACTTGACTCTGCCACTATTCCCGTTGCACCCGGCAGGCATTCAATGGAGCTTAGGATTGATTGGGGTGGCAGCGAGCGGATTGATTTCGAGGTGAAGCCCGGAGAGCAGGTTTTCTTCGAGTGTGGTAGCAGTCTGAATGGTTGGCGCGTTCTGCTGGCGCTTTTCTATGCGATATTACGACCTCATCAATGGCTTTGGTTGCGCAGAATTACATGACGTATGAGTTCCAGAACCACGTCGTCGAATGCGGAGAATGGCTGCAACACTGAAATCGCTTTCTCGAACTCTGGCACTTCGCCAATCCTTCGCCACTCCGAAAATCACAAATTCACGATCGCCGGGTCGCCCTAAAGCGTGAATAATCTCGTGCACGTTATCCGCAAGTCCACGAACGGGCCCAATGGCGTTCATAGATCCATGACTCCCGAATTTTATCCGGCTTCGCTCCTGCCGGCAGTATGGGGAGAATCCCACGGCAGCTTCACCGGGCTGCGCGGTCTGTAACCACTGGTGGCCATTTTGGACTGCGGCGGGAAGCGAAGCGCCACGCCGCTTTAGGCGGCCGGGCAGCGCATCGTGGAATCAACCGCCCCACGCCGTACGAAAGCGGTGTCGTCGCTGCGCTTTGCCACCGCAGTCCAAATGGCTCCCGTTTGCTCGGAGGGTTCATGGCAAACGGACTTTGGAAGCCTCCCGGCGCGCGACGCTTTTACAAACACACCAACGGCATACCGCGCGGCAACCGAATGACGACGGTGCCGGCAATTTTATCGTGCCAGGTTTGTTTCTCCCGATCCCAAATCATCCACAGAAAACCGAGGAACAGCACGATGACGGAAAACGCTGCTGCCAATCCTCGGACGAGCGCCACCGTAAACGTCACGGGCTTGTCGTCCAGCCGCACGACCTTCAGGTTGAGCACCACGCCGCCGACCGTCGTGCCTTTCCAAGCCCACATGCCGGCGAAGTAAGCCAGCGCCACGAGGAATCCCAGCGGTGCCCACCCCACGAATGAGGCGAGGATGCTGACGAGGATGACGTCAAGGAACGCGGCCCCGAGCCGTTCCCAAAAACTGGCCCGCGGGAAACTGAGGACTTCCGAGGCCACCGGCGGCGCACTCAAGGGCGCGGCCATGGGCCGGGGCGGAAGCCCAGAATCGGCGACTGCGGTGGTTCGTGGCGGTTCGGGTTCGGTAACAATTGTGGCCGGGACGACCGCATCGAAAGCCGCAAAGTTGGCGGTTGGAGACGGCGCCGCCGGGCTGGGCATGGGTGCCGGGGTAGGCGCGGTTGGCACCGCTGAGGTTGGTGCCGTCGGACGCTCGGGCAATTCGCGACGGAAACTGCCGAAAGCCGCCGTGACCGCGACCCCCAAGCCCCAGACGCCCGTGAGGGCAAACGTGAGCAAGCCGAGAATCGGCACCAGGTAAAGCAACGTCAGCAAGAGGCTACCGATGAGAAATGCCATCAGCGGCTTGGCCGACGGAATCATCCCAAAAGAACGACCGAGCGACTGGCCGAGGTATTCGAGCAACGCCACTTTACCAATCAATGCACCGAAGAATAGCGCGGCGAGCAGGAAGGGAACGACCACCAGCCCCACGCCGGTAGCGGCCAGGATGACGCAGACTAAAGGCAGCAGAATCTTGGTGAGCAATCCCATCAGGAACGTGGTGGCAGGCCGGCGGGTCAGCTCAGCGAGACACACTTCCACCGGCCGGGGCAAGGCCACGGCGACAAGCAAATAAAACAGAAAGAACGCCCCCGCCACCATCCACACCCACGCGAGTTGCGGCCCGAGCGCCAGCGGGCGCAGTTTGAACACGCATTGCAGCAACCATTGTTTCAGCCAACCGAGCTTGGGCATCCCAAACGCACCGAAATCAACTTCTTGAATCTCGCCATCCACCGTGGCGCCGTCCGCCACCTCCACCTTGCCGCCCACGGCCACCACGGCGCCATGAACAATGCTCCCCGGTTCCACTTTCACATTGCCCAGTACTGCCACCACGGCTTCGCCCACCTCGGCGCCGTTGATCGTGACATCGCCGCCGACGGCGACCACGGCTTCACGGACTTTGCCCTGCACTTTGGCGGAAGCGCCGATCGCCACCACGGCTTCGGCGGTCTGATTGGTTTTCAATTCCGCGGTCCTGCCGAAGGTCACCACCGCGTTGCGCCGCTGGCCCTGATCCAACTTGTCAAAGGAGTCTCTAAAATCGTCCCGCCGCTTGTCCTTGGCACTCGCCTCGGTGGGCATCTCCTCGCTGGGCTCGGCGGCGGGCGGTTCCGGCGCTGTCGCCGCCGCGTCCACGTTCGCGGCCGCGTCGGCCGAGGATTCGCCTTGGGCTGCGGCCGCCGCATCATCGGGCGCCGATAGGATCGTGGGTTCGAACCCGACGCAACCGGCTACCAGCAGCGCGACCAACCCGATTTGTTTCCACAACATGCTCTTTTTCATAATTTCACCGATCACCCGTTTAGCGACGTGCCAGCGCAAGTCGCACACACGCCGTGCCGAGGCCGACGCAGGCCGCGTAGGCCGCGAGTAGCGCCAGCCCGCAGCCGACGACAATTCCCATTCCGAGATGCCGGAAGGCCGTCACCATCGCATCGGCCAAAACTCCCGCTGTTTTCCACAGCACCCCGAACCAGGCGAACCACTCGCCCGCGTGCTGGCCGGCGTGAGAAACCTTGGCCGCGTGCGACAACTCGCCGACACTGAAGCAAATTCCACCAAACAACAGCACCAGCGCCACGAGGGAAACGCCTTGCCACGCCAACGGCCAGCTTTGCCAGGCGCCGCGATACCACGGCGCCGCGATCCGCTGCTCAATGGCACGCAGGACCCGACCGGCGAGCGCCGGCGGCGCAGTCAGTTCGCCGAGTAAATTCAGTTCCTGCTGTACTTTCGCGGCCAGTTGCTTTTCAAATTCAGGATCCATACGCAGCTTAATTTTTTAACCGACCTCCTCCGACAACTTGAGCCGCAGCTTGCGCCGCAGCGTTTCGCGCCCGCGGAAAATATCCGTCTTCACTTTGCCCAACGAAATGCCGACCTTTTCGGCGATCTCCTCGTAACGCAGACCTTCGAGATGATAAAGTACCAGCGGGACGCGTTGGGCCGCGGGCAGACTTTGCAAGGCTCGCTCGACCAGTTCCCGCCGGTCCGCAACCGCCAACATATCTTCGGTGTCCACCGGCGAAGGAAAGTCCACCGGCTGATCGTCGTCTTCTTCCGAACCGCGCCACAGGTCCGTAAAGAACGTCCACCGGGAACGGTAGCGGGAAAGGTGGTTGAGGCTCAGATTCGTGGCGACGGTCTTGAGCCAGCCGCCCACGGTCGGGCTGTGCTGCAAATCGGCGAAGCGCTGGAAGGCGCGCAGGAATACTTCCTGGGTGACGTCTTCGGCGTCGGATTGATTGGCGAGCAGGCGCATGGCGGTACTAAATACCAGGTTCTGGTAATTGTGCAGGAACGTCTCGAACTGTTGCGCGTCGGTCATGGGCGGGCGCCGCTGGTCCGGAGGCTAGCTTACTACCGGATGGTTCGAGGAAGCAAAGCTGTTGCATAACGTGGTGGCGCAGAAGTCGTGCGTTGCATGTCCTTCGTTTCAGTTCGTCAAGCGCATGGCGGGCGCGTTGAAGCCGTGGCTGACGGTCATGGCACACACGGCGAGGTTCGTCATTTGTCGGCGTAGATCACCGGCGGGTGGAGTGAATTCGGGCAGGTTCATCGCAGTGGCGACTGCTCGTGGCGCCGGCGCACTGGTCAGGGTGGGAAGCAGTTGCGCCCGTTTGAAGGCGGGATTTGTTTTCATTGAAATCGTTTTCATCGTTTCAACCTAATAACCCGGCTAACAGACGTTTTGTTTCAGAAATTATTGGGCGAGCCGTGCCGGCGCGCTGGCGGGCGACCGGTCGCGGATTATCCAATAAAAAAGGACGCTGGTGAGGGCGTCCTTCCTGAAATTGAATGGTGAGGCGGGTTTACTTCAGCTTGGCCAGCACGTCTTTGACCGCCTGGAAGTTTGGCAAATCCTTGGGGGTGGCAGTTTGCTCGGCGTATTGAACTATCCCCGCTTTATCAATGACGAACGCCGCGCGGGCCGAGGTGTCGCCCACGCCGGCCAGCATCGGGAACACGACATCGTAGGCCTTGGTGGTGGTTTTGTTCAGGTCGCTGGCCAGGGGAATGCCAATCTTTTCCTTGAGCGCCCAGGCTTCCTGGGCGAACGGGCTGTCCACGCTGATGCCGATGACCTCGGCATTCAGGCCGGTGTATTGGGCGAGGCCGGCGGTGACATCACACAGTTCCGCCGTGCAAACCCCGGTGAAGGCGAGCGGGAAGAAGAGGACCACGGTGTTCTTCTTGCCCAGGTTGTTGCTAAGTTTGACGTCCACGATTCCGGACGCTTGTTTGGATTTCAAATTGAAATCCGGAGCTTTGGTGCCGACGGCGATAGCCATAATGATAGTTCAGTTCAAGGTTTGGTTGTTCGGACGATTCGTAACAAAACATAGTTTTAGCGGCCAAAGGGAAAGTGTCAAACCACGAATCGTTCGCGAACCAAACCGGCTCACTCTCTGCGCACATCCCCACACCACCTACTGAGGAATCCGTGGGATAGAGGACAAAACCAAACGCTAGGGAAACGCTGATTTAATCCGCATGGATTTCTTTTGAACGAGGAGGCTGATTTTCTCGTCTGTGTTGCATGACCCACCAGACCAGTTTCACGCACGCCGAGTTTGCCGCCAAAAAGAAGACCACACGCCGCGAGAAG
>JANXWY010000160.1 GCA_025350905.1 Verrucomicrobiota bacterium | reverse complement strand
AATAGCGGCGACGCAGGTCCTTGCGTCCGGGTTTGAAGTTTTGCGGCACCCAGTCTTGTGCCTTCTCCTTAAGAAAGCCGGCATCAGGGTGATTGGTGCCCGCCTCTTTCATCTTGCCGACGATATAGCGCGAATAAAGGTGATCGAAAATTCGCATGAATTCACCGAAATAGATGTCGGCAACGCGGGTGTTGCCGCGGATCACAAGCATGTTCTCGTCATTCGCGCTCTGAGAATTGCCGCTGAAATTTGCCGACCCCGTAACAACTTTGATTCTTTCGTAAAAACCTGCGCTTCAGAGTGAACCATTTATCGCGCCAACTGCACGGACAAGAAACGTGGGGCGAAAGGGGTGGCATGTTCCGGCGCACGGACCCGCAAGGCAGTCTGTTCCAAATCTCGCAGCTACTTCCCGATAAGAAAATGAAGCGACTGGAGCTGACATGGGCTTGGCAGTTTCGCTTGCATGCGTTGCCATTGATAAGTGAGGAGCTATTTCGCGAGTTGTACTGCGCCGACAATGGCCGCCCCAACAAATCAGTCAAGACCATCGTCGGAGCGCTGGTCCTGAAGGAAATGTTTGACCTGACCGACGAGGACGCACTTTACCGGCTTGATTTCGACATGGGCTGGAACGTAGCACTTGGATTGACTTCAGACGAAACGCATTGTTGTCAAAAGACGCTGCATAACTTTCGTGCCAAGCTATTGGGCAACGAGAAGGCAAAACATCTCTTCAGCCAAATGACCGACTCGATGGTGAAAAGTCTGGGCATCTCGGTGTCGAAGCAACGACTGGATTCAACACACATTGTCTCCAATATAGCGCGGTTGACGCGGCTGGGGCTGTTCTGCGAAACAATCCGGCTGTTCTTGCGGGAATCGAAGAAAAAGCTCCCGGAGAAGTTCAACCGCATACCGGAGTCGCTGCGTCTGCGCTATTTGAAAGAGGACGGCAATGATGCGCCCTATCACGACACCAAGAGTTCTGAAACGCATCGGCGCTTGAATGTGTGCGCACGGGATGTGTACCGACTGTTGAACCGTTTTAAGCAGGACAAAGATGTTTTGAAGCTCAGGTCGTTCGGCATTCTGGACCGCCTGTATCTGGAGCAATGCGAGATTAGCGAACAAGCTCCGATGCCGGAGAGGGACGATGCCGATGCGACCGAAGCGCTGGTACCGATAAAGCTCAAAGAATGCCACGATGTATCATCGGCATCATTGCAATCGCCTCATGACATTGACGCAACGTACAGCGGGTACAAGGGGAAAGGTTTCGAAGTGCAGGTGGCGGAGACGGTCGGCAATGGGGATAAGCCCGAACTCATTACGTACGTTGCTACCACTCCGTCTTGCCAAACTGACGAGGCCGCGACGGTACCAGCAATGGATGACTTCGCGACGCGGAACATTCAACCGGACGAATTGTTGACCGACACGAGCTACGCATCGGCGGAAAATGTCATTGAGTGTGAAAAGCGCGGCATTGAAATCGTGGCACCGGTGAAAGGTCCGGCTGTTGAGGTTGCAGCGGAAAACGAGAAGACGCTGGCGGATTTTCAGATGGACGTGAAAGATGAGAGCAAGCCGGTGCTCTGTTCGGCAGGTCATGCGCCAGAGAGCACGGAACGAAAAGAGAATGGTGGGATTCACGTAACGTACTCAAGGCTGCACTGCGCAACCTGCCCATTCAGGAAAAGCTGTCCAGCCAAGCGAAATCCCAATGGCACGAGGACGCTGAAAACGACGGTCAGGGAGCATGTGTTGGCAAAACGCCGACGATACGAGCAGACCGATGAGTTCCGTCAACGCTACGCCCAGCGAGCGGGAATCGAGGGAACGAATTCCGAACTCAAGCGCGCCCACGGACTGGGGTTTTTACGAGTTCGGGGCGAAACGCGTGTGAAGCTCGCGGTGTACTTCAAGGCGCTGGCGTGCAACGTGAAACGCATGGTTCAATATTTTGCGCGGCAGGAAGCCAAACTGGCGGCAGCGGCTTAAAAAGCCTGTTCCGATGGGCGTTTGACCGAATCTTGTTCCATGACGCACCCCCATTTACTATATGGGCGAAAAGGAATCGCGCCTGACTGCCTGTGCAGCGAAAATGGCTGTCGGAAAAACCGGGGGTTGTTACGAAAGAATCAAGCTTTGGGTTGTTCAGTGTCCGGGAGCGCTTGGAGCACGCCGGCGGCGCGGTCGAGATCAATTCACGAATCGGAGGGGGCACTGGTATAACGCTGCAGCTTCCAATAAGACTGAAAAATGAATAGTATTATTGCTCCAGCCGTTACCGGGTGATCGGAATCCAGGAGCCATCATGTCGCGACGATTGTGGTACGTGCATCTGTGCCTGTGGCTTTTGCCTAGCGGTTTGCTGGCCGGAGAATTCTCCATCCACGGCACCACTGACAAGCCAGTGGCGATCTACAAACCCGGCGAAAAAATGGAGTTTACTCTCAGCGTTTTCGACGGTGCAACGGCCGTCGCCGGCAAGACACTGAAATGGACACGCAGCGGCGACG
>JANXWY010000135.1 GCA_025350905.1 Verrucomicrobiota bacterium | reverse complement strand
CTTCGGCTTGTCTTCGCTGGTGTTGACTTCGCCGATGACGAGGATGGCCTTGTTGGTCACGAGCAGCTCGCGATACTTGTCGTAGTTCTCGTTCATGCACAACACCTGCACCGAGCCTTCCAGATCTTCGAGCGTGATGATCGAATAGGGTTTGCCGCTCTTCTTCGACATGCCGTTCTGCACGGCTGCGATCAAGCCGCCGATCCGGGTAAGACTGCGGTTGGGCAGTTCGGGGAGCTTGGCGGTATTCGCGAGGGCGTATTTTTCCAGGATCGGCGCGTAGGGCGTGAGCGGATGGCCAGTAACATAGAAGCCGAGCAATTCCTTTTCGTGCGCGAGTAATTCATGCTGCGGCCATTCGGGCAGGTTACTGATCGCCTCCGGCATGGCCGGCGCTTTCTCCTCCAATGCGCCGAACAGGGAGCTTTGCCCGCTCTGACGATCGGCGAGATTGCTGGCTGCCCGGGCCAGCGTGCGTTCGATTTGCGCCGTCAAGGTGGCGCGCGTCTGGCCGAACGCATCGCACGCGCCGGTCTTGATCAGCGCCTCCAGGGTTTTCCGCGTCACCGCGCGTCCGTCGACCCGTTCGCACAGGTCGGCGAGGGAATTAAAATTGCCCCCCGCAGTGCGCGCTTTGAGAATGGCGTCCACGGCGGCTTCGCCCACGCCTTTGATGGCCACCAGCCCGAAACGGATTACCGACTGCGTGGCGGGGCGGGCCCCCGCCCCCGCTGGTGCTTGGGCCGAACCGTCCGGCGAATTTTCCGCCGACCGTTTTGAATTGGCTCCCAGCGGGGCCGGCCCCGCCGTACCCCGTTGGGCTGGCGCAAAAAACACCTCGCTCTCATTCACATCAGGCGCGAGCACTTCAATACCCATGACGCGCGCCTCAGCAATATATTGGCTCAGCTTCGCCGTATCGCCCATGTCGTTCGTCATCATGGCGCACAGGAACTCGACCGGGTAGTTCGCCTTCAGATATGCGGTCTGGTACGCGACGATGGCATAGGCCGCGGCGTGCGATTTGTTGAAGCCGTAGCCCGCGAACTTTTCCAACAAATCGAAGATCTGATTCGCTTTCGCTTTGGAGATGTTGTTCTTCTCGTGGCAGCCTTTGACGAACGTGTCGCGCTGCTTCTGCATCTCCTCGACCTTCTTCTTGCCCATGGCGCGCCGCAACAAGTCCGCGCCGCCGAGGGTGTAGCCGGCCAGCACCTGCGTGGCCTGCATCACCTGTTCCTGGTAAATCAGAATCCCGTATGTCTCCCGGGCGATGGGTTCCAGCAACGGATGTTCGTATTCAATCTTCACCTCGCCATGACGCCGTTTGATAAATTCCGGAATGAGTTCCATCGGGCCAGGGCGATACAGGGCGACCAGGGCCGTGATGTGTTCGACGGAGCTGATCTGAAATTTGCGACAGAGGTCGCGCATGCCGCCGGATTCCAATTGAAAAATGCCCAGCGTGTTGGCCTTGTTCAGCAGGTCGTAGGTCTTGGCGTCATCCAGCGGCAGATGGTCGATCAGCACCGCAATGCCCTTCGTGCGCTGGACCATTTCGCAGGTGTTACGAATGACGGTGAGCGTTTTTAGCCCGAGAAAATCCATCTTCAGCAGGCCAAGATCGCCGACGGGATTCATCGCGTATTGGGTGACAATCGCGCCGTCCTCATCGGTCTTGAGCGGCAGCAAATTGACCAGCGGTTGATCGCCGATGACCACGCCGGCGGCATGGACGCTGGCGTTGCGCGTCAGGTCTTCCAGGATGAGCGCGGTGTCAATCAGTTCGCGGGTCGTCTCCTCGGTTTCGTACGCCGTCTTGAGTTCGGCCGACTGCTTGAGCGCCTTGTCGAGTGTCATCTTCAAGTCGAACGGAATCAGCTTGGCCAGCCGGTCGCATTCGCCATAGCTCAACCCCATCACGCGGCCGACATCGCGGACGACGGACTTCGCGCCCATCGTCCCGAAAGTGATGATCTGCGCGACGGAGTCGTTGCCATATTTCTGGCGCACGTAGGCGATGACATCGGCGCGCCGGTCGTCGGCGAAATCAATATCAATATCCGGCGGATTGACGCGTTCTGGATTCAGGAAGCGCTCGAAGAGCAGCCCGTAACGAATCGGGTCCACGTTGGCAATCTCCAGCAAATAGGTGACGAGCGAGCCGGCGGCCGAGCCGCGCGCCACGCAGGAAATCCCTTTGCTGCGCCCGTAACGAATGAAATCGCCCACGATCAGGAAATAGGAGATGAAGCCGGTGGTTTCGATGACCCCCATCTCCACGTTCAGCCGGTCGATCACGACTTTGATGGCGGCGGCGACGGTGGGTTCATTAATGTCGTAGGAGACGACGTGAGGAGTCTCCAACTTTTCTCCCAGATTTGATTCGAGACTCCTTACGTCGTCTCCTACGGCTGATTGATACGTCGGCAGCCGTTTCGGATCCTCAATCCCTTCGACGATAAATTGTTTTCCTTCCGCGCGGGCGTGAATCCCGTAGCGCCGATGCAATCCCTCGGCCAGCCATTGCCGCAGGAACCCTTCGCGCGTGAAATGTTCCGGCGGATGAAAGACGGGATAGTGTAACTTGCCAAATTCGATCTCCACGTTGCACTGCTCCGCGACTTCCAGCGTGTTTAGAACCGCTTCCGGAACGTCGGCAAAGCGCGCCTTCATTTCCTCGGCGGACCGCAGATAGAATTGCTCCTTGGCGTAACCCGCGCTCATGCGCTTGGGATCGCTCAACAGGGATTGGGTGCCGATGCAGACCAGGCAGTCGTGCGCGTGCGAATGGCTTTTCTCGATGTAATGCACGTCATTCGTGGCGACGAGCTTCAACCCGAACTCCCGGGCCCAGGCGATGAGGTGCTGGTTCACCTTGGCCTGCTCGGCAATCGTGTGGTTTTGCAGTTCGAGATAAAAATTCTCCGCGCCAAACGTCTGCTTGAACCAGTCGAGGGTCTTGCGGGCGTGATCCAACCGGTCCCGGACAATGGAATCGGGAATCTCGCTGGCCAGACAGCCCGACAGCGCAATCAGGCCCTCGGAATGTTGGGCGAGGATTTCCTTG
>JANXWY010000099.1 GCA_025350905.1 Verrucomicrobiota bacterium | reverse complement strand
GCGTGGGCGAGGCGTGGCCGTGGGGTGGGGTCGCCGCCGAAGTCATCGCCCGCGTGGCTTGTGAAGGTTACGATCTGCTGGACGCGCCGCCATACCGGTTGAACGCGAAGGACACGCCCGTGCCGTATCACCCCGACCTGTGGGCCGCGCACCGCCCGACCGCCCGGAGCATCGTGGACGCCGCCCGCAAAGTCCTGCAGCATTGACCGCCCAGGCCCATGAACTTAAAACTATTCAGCGGTGGCGGATTGGAGGGTTGGGATCGCGCACCGGGTCCCGCTTCCAGTCGCCACCGTTCGATCAACCCACTTTGAACCATGCCGCACGTACCCATCATCATGCCCCAGCTGGGTGAATCCATCGCCGAAGCCACCATCATTAATTTTCTGGTCCAGCCGGGCGATACGGTCGCAGCCGATCAGGACATCATCGAAGTCGAGACCAACAAGGCGACCATGAACCTGGTCGCGCCGGCGTGCGGACGCATCGAGCAATTTACCGTTCAACTCGGCGAGAGTTATCCCGTCGGCGGCTCGCTGGGTCAGATTGAAGTGACCCCGGCAGAGGCCGCCCGTCTCGGCCTCGACACGGCGCAACTTGACAAGGCCCGATCGCAATCCGCGCCCACCCTCCCGCTGTCCGGTAACATCCCGAACACGCAACAAGCGCAGGTGCAGCCCACAATTCGGGGCTTACCGGTGCCCGCGCATGCCGTCGGGGCGGGGTACATGTCGCCGCGACTCAAGGCGCGCATGCACGAACTGGGCCTCCACGCGGCTGACCTCGCAGGTCTGGCGGGGAGCGGGGCGGCGGGCCGCGTCACCGTCGAGGACTTCGAGCGGTACATCAGCAATCTGGAAAAGCAAAAGCTCACGCCGGCTTCTTCGATGCGCGTCGCCGTAGCGGATGCAATGCGGCGCAGTTGGACGCGACCGCTCGCGACGGTCGGCATGCCCGTGCTCATGGATCGTTTGCTGGCGCATCGCAAGGCCCAGGTGCCGAAGCCCGGCCCCGCGTTATACGGTTTGCGAGCGCTGGCCATCGCGCTTTCGGAAAACAGTGCACCGGCCGGCCGACTGATCGGGAATAATATTGTGCATCCCTCGGCCATTGACTTGGGCTTTGGCGTCGAAGTCGAAGACGGCGTGCTCGTTCCAGTGATCCGCAACGCGGACCAAAAGAAACTCGCCGATCTGGTCGAAAGGTACAATCACCTGATCGAACTCGCTCGCCAGCGCAAGCTCCCCCTGGATGCCACCGGGGGCTCCATCGCCACGGTGACGAATTATGGCACGTTCGGCCTGACGCTCGCGACGCCGATTCCGCTGCCGGAACAAAACCTCGTGCTGGGCATGGGGGCCGGCCGCAAAGTGGTGCGCTGGGACGAAGCCAACTCCCAATGTGTTCCCGTGACCGAATCACATCTGACGCTGAGCTTTGATCATCGGGTCCTCGATGGCGGCGCGGCGGGCCGGTTGCTGGGTCGGGTGGCCGATTTGTTGATGCATCCAGAGCTGCTTTGATCTCGACCCGCGCCGCGGCGACTCCGGCGTGCAAGCAGCCCTGACTGAATGCACGGGGCCAGGTAAACCCACCCGCGCGGTGGCAGTCTTCGTCGCCGTATTGTGTGTGGTGTCGTGACTCGGCGCCGCCGGATCGCCTGCCAAACCTCAACGCTTCCTAAATAAGATGATACGGTTGGTGTTCGTCCCTTTGCTCATGTTGTCCACGCCCCAGCAGTTGGCCGTCTTGGTAAATGTCTGATCGTTGACGAGCACCAGCACCGGTTCGAGGCCGGCCGCGACGCCGCACGGCAGCACCGTCTCCTCCAGTTTCGTTTTGCCACCGTGAACTTCGCCGACTTCAAAGGCGATGTGGCCGCCGGGTTTCAAAACGCGGTGCAGCTCGTGAAAAACCGAGGTCATGGCCGCCGCCCAAACTTCGAGCTTTTTAGGCACCGTGAGCGCGACGGTTTTGGGGTCAATCCCGAGAAACCAGCAGCGTAGCCAATTGTCGTCCGCGTATTGGACGACATCGAGAAATGGCGGCGAGGTCACGACGAGCGTCACGGATTGGGCGGGCAGTTCGCTCGTGCGGTCGGCCGCGGTGTTGGTGAATTGCGCGCGGGCCGCCACGCCGGCCAGCTGGTCGCGCACCGAGGGGGTGACATCGCCAAGCAGCTGTTTGGATTTTTTGAGCAGGATGGGTGGCACGAGGCGGCGCGGCGGGACTTGGTTTCGCTTCTCGTTGATTTTGCGTTGGGCTTTGATGGAAACGGCCTGATTGGGGGGCAGGGTGTACACGGAAAAGAATCCGGAGGAGTGGCCGGTGAGCCGATTCAGGGCGACCATGCAAAGCCAATCATCGAGCGGGTCCAGGAATGCGGTCCGCTGCAGCGCCGCGCGCTTCAGCCGCGGAAGCGGTCCTGAAAGTTTTCCGGTCGCAAGTTCATCCCCTCGCAGAGGCGCCGGGCGCCGCGCGGAGAGGAAATACTTTTTCAACGCGCAGATTTCGCGCAGGGTTTCCGGATGGTAGAAGACCAGCAAGTCCTCTGGAAATTCGTCGTGGTCCGTGAGGTCAATCTCCGCCAGCCGCGCAGCGAGCTCGGCGAGTAAAGGCGGGCGCAGTCGCGGACGGGTGAAGGTAAGACTGAGCGGATTGATGTCGTTACCAAACGGGACCCGCCCCAGCAGCGCGGCTTCAATCGGCGTCGTACCCCGCCCCATGAACGGATCATAAACGACCTCCCCGCGTTGGGTGAGCCGCTCGATGAAGAAGCGCGGGAGTTGGGGTTTGAAGCAGGCCCGATAGGAGACTTCCTGGAGCGAGCTGGCCTGGCGCTGGCGGGCGGTCCAGAATTCGTTGACGAACGTTGGCGTCGAACCGGCTTCGCTCTGCGTGAAAATTTGGCGCGTGGCTTGGCCAAATTCCCGGAAGGCGGCGAGTTCGGAAGCCAAATCAATCGTCATTGGCCGCGGTAAACCGGGGTTCGCTGGACTCAAATCCAACAGCAGCGGTTGGGTGAAACTAGGTAACATGTCGGCGGAAATAAGAACAATGATTGTGCGTCCGAGCAAGCTCCGACGTGGGCCTTGGAAAAGTTTGGCTTCAAGCGCAGGTGATTTTCGGCACCTTCCGGCGTTTGATTCACGCCGGCGACCTGCGCCATTCGCCGGCGCACATCGAACCGATCTAAATTTGGCTGGGCTCAGTGCCCGGGCACAGGGTGAGGGTGGGAGTGACCCCGCCGCCTCGTCGGCTGTGAGTTGCTTCGCGCTCGGTCCAGCCCAAATGGGGGGGAACCGCGTCCCTCCCGTCTGGGTCAAGAAACTTCTCGCTCGCGGTGCGGTCTTTCGCTTTAATCCGCAAAACCGCGTGTGGTGAGCTCTCGACTGACGGAGGCGAACTCCGTGCGATTTTTCAAACATGGCTTGGTCCGGGCAAATGCAATCAACAGGCGCACTCCACGGGTTGGCGTATCTGGGTGGGGCGTACGGGCTCGGTTGCGTTTGCCTCGGTTACTATCTCGTGCGGGCCCAGACCGGTCGCGACCTTCACGAAATGGGGAGCGGCAGCATTGGCGCGCGCAATGTGGGCCGGGTGCTGGGGCGGAGTGGTCTGGGCATTACGTTGCTGGCCGATTTTGGGAAAGGTGCGCTGGCGGTCTGGATCGCGAGACATTTGACCGGCCAGGAAGTCCTGGCGGCAATGGCTTTGCTGGCCGTCACCATGGGGCACGTCTGGCCGGTGCAACTTGGTTTTCGCGGCGGGAAGGGCGTGGCCACTTCGCTCGGCGGGTTGCTGATCTTTGAATGGCACTCCGCTCTGATCTATCTAGCGGCCTTCGCGGTCTTGTGGGCGCTGATGCGGCGGACGGTTTTGCCGGGACTGTTGGCTTATCTCGTCCTGCCATTTACCGTTTGGTGGTTTCGCCAGGATGGTACGCAAGTCGTTCTGGTCGGCGGCCTGATCGCCGTGGTCTGGTTTGCGCACCGGAAAAATCTGAGGGCGGAGATTCCTGAATTCGCCGGACGCCGACGTCCAGTCCCGCATTCGCCTGATCCCGCACCATGAGTCGTACTCCTTCCCCCCTTATTTTCAAATTTGCCGCCGAGGACTGGGAGTTCGAGCAGATCCACCGGCTCAACTATCGCACCTTCGTCGAGGAGATTCCGCAACATCAGGCTTCACCCACGCATCGGCTCGTGGACAAATTCCACGCGGAGAACACTTATTTGATCTGCCTCACCAACCAGAAAATCGTCGGCATGCTGGCGGCGCGTGGTCATCGCCCGTTCTCGCTCGACCAGAAATTGCCTGAGCTCGATCGCCACCTGCCGGCTGGTCGTCGCATTTGCGAAATTCGTTTGCTGGCGATTGACTCAAAATATCGTGGCGCGCGCGGTGGCCAGATTCTGTCCGGCCTGCTGGCGTTGCTGTGGCAGCACGGGATTGAGAGAGGCTACGATCTGGCGATCATTTCCGGCACGCTGCGGCAGGCCCGGTTGTACCAGCACCTTGGTTTCGTACCGTTTGGTCCGGTGGTGGGCACGGGGGACGCGCGCTTCCAGCCCATGTTTGTCACCTTGGAAACCTTTGAAGTTACCGCCCGCGAATTCCTCCGCTCAGCCCCGGCCAGATCCTTTCAGCCGAGCGCGGTAAATTTTCTGCCCGGCCCGGTGGCGGTGCGGCGGGAAGTTCGTCGTGCTTTCGAACAGGCCCCGGAATCACACCGCGCCGACGCTTTCACAGCCGAGGTGGAGAACACCAAGCAGACGCTTTGCGACCTCACCCAGATGGCTCACGTCGCGCTTTTGCTCGGCTCGGGGACTCTGGCGAATGATGTCGTAGCGGCCCAGCTTTCATTGGGGCCTGGCCCGGGCCTCGTGTTAAGCAACGGCGAATTTGGAGTGCGCCTGGCGGATCATGCGCGCCGGTTCCAGCTGCGCTTCGAGCATCTGGAGTTTTCTTGGGGCGCGCCGCTGGATCTGGCGCAGGTGGCGGCCAAACTTGCCGACGTTCCTTCCCCCACCTGGCTCTGGTGCGCACACTGCGAAACTTCCACCGGCGTGCTGAACGACCTCGCCGCGCTCAAACTCTTGTGTAGTCAATACGGCACCAAACTTTGTCTCGACGCCATCAGCAGTTTGGGCACGTTGCCGGTGGATCTTACTGGCGTGCATCTCGCGTCCGGTGCCAGCGGGAAGGGGCTGCGCGCGTATCCGGGCGTCGCGATGGTCTTCTATCAGCACCCCGTCCAGTCCGCGAACGCGCCATTGCCCTGCTATCTCGATCTCGGTCTCTACGCGGCGGCGGCGGGGGTGCCCTTCACGTTTTCGTCGAATTTGCTGCATGCGCTCAACGCGGCGGTGCGGGGCGTCGATTGGGAGCAACGCTATGCCGAGCTCCAGGAAACTTCCGCCCGGTTGCGGGTGCAACTCCAGGAGTTGAACTTTGACCTCGTCGGCGGCGCGGCGCGGACTTCGCCGGCCGTCATCACCGTCGCGCTTCCGCCGGAATTAAATTCCTTAACCCTCGGCCGGTTGATGCAGGAAGCGGGCTTCCTGCTCAGTTACCACAGCGAATATCTCCGACGCAACAATTGGATTCAGATCTGCCTCATGGGCGAGATTGCCCGCGAGAAAACGGACGCGCTGCTGAACGCTTTGCGGCGCGTTGGTCGGGAGCCATCGCGCCCTCAGCGCGGCGACTTATTGCGCCCGGCGGGCTGAGGGATTCGCCATTTGCCTTGAAGGTGGCCTGGGGGCGGGGCAGAGTGCGCGGTCATGAAAGGTGTTTACCCGGTTGCGCTCTGGCTGACGATTTGCGTCGGTCTCGCGGCGCCGCGGTGTGCGCGGGCGCAACCATTGACGGCTCGCCTCCACGACACGGGCTACGTCCGGCTTGCGGAATGGGCGCGCTGGCAAGGCTTGGGCTGGCGCTGGCTTAAACGTGACGAATCGTTCCTGCTCACGAATCGGACGACGCGTTTGCAGTTTACGGTGGATTCGCGGGAGGCTCGCGTTAATGGGCTGCAGGTCTGGCTGCTCTACCCGTTGGCGGCCCGTGCCGGCGACTGGTATGTCTCGCAACTCGATGTGGAGGCCACCTTGCATCCGTTACTGTCGCCCGGGCTCAGTCCGCCGGGGAAGCGCCTCAAGACCATCTGCCTCGATCCCGGGCACGGTGGCAAAGACCCCGGCAACCGGCTCCCGGGTCGCCAGGAGAAGGATTACACGCTGCGGCTGGCGTTCGAATTGCGCGATCAGCTCAAACAAGCCGGCTTCAAAGTGTTGCTCACCCGGACGAGCGATAATTTTGTCGAACGTTCCGATCGTCCGGATTTCGCGCGCCGCGCCAATGCGGATTTGTTCGTTAGCCTGCACTTCAACGCCGCCGAAAGCGGACGCGGGGAGGCGCGCGGCTCGGAGGTGTATTGCCTGACGCCCGCCGGTGCGGCGTCGACCAACGCCCGCGGGGAGGGCGTGCAGACGGGCGCGTTCCCCGGCAATCGCACCAATGGCAAGAACCTCCTGCTCGCGTATCAAATCCAAAAGGCCCTCCTGCGCGGGTTGCAAAGCGACGATCGCGGCGTGCGGCGCGCGCGCTTTGAGGTGTTGCGCGAGGCGACCATGCCCGCCGTCCTCATCGAGGCGGGCTTTCTGTCCCATCCCGAAGAGGGGAAAAAAATTTTTACCGCCGAGTACCGTCGGCAGATGGCGCGGGCCATTACCGAAGGGATTCAGAACTACAAGCAAGCCGTGGAGCGGTGAATGGCTGGCTTGATCACAACCTGATGCGCTCGCTTGATCCTTAGCAGTAAACAGCGGAGTAAGATCAAGTTTAAGATTAAGATTAAGAGTAAGAACCGGAACTAGAACCCATGAGTATTGTGACCAAAACCGGCGACAAAGGGATGACGGCCTTGATGTATGGCCGGCGCGTCTCGAAATGTCATCCACGCGTGGAAGCGTACGGTTGCGTCGATGAATTGAACACGGCGCTCGGCCTGGCCCGGGCCACGGCAGAGCAGGCTTTCCTCCGCGACAACCTGCTCCTGATCCAGCGGGACCTCGTCACGCTCATGGGCGAGTTGGCGACCGCAGTGGAGGATTTGCCGCGTTACGTGAAGGACGGTTACACGCTGGTCACCTCGCAGTTGACCCACAAACTGGACGCCTTGGTCCTGGAGGTGGAGGCGCAAAGTGTCTCTTTCAAAGGTTGGGCCACGCCCGGCGCATGCTTGAGCTCGGCGGCGCTCGATGGGGCGCGGACCGTCTGTCGCCGGGCGGAGCGCCGGGTGTGTGCGTTGCAGGAGGTGGATCAGTTGCAAAATTCCGAAATCATCATCTATCTCAACCGCCTGGCGGATTTACTCTGGCTGCTGGCGCGGTGGGTGGAGACGAAGGCGGCGAAGCCGGCGTGAGCCGGGCGGCGAATGTAGCGGCAGGCGTCTCGCCGGCCGGAGAGGGCGGCATCTTGCCGCCCGGAAAGGACGTCCGACCTTGTCAAGGCACGCGAAATTTTCGACGCGCCTGTTGCATGGGTGCGCCTCCTCCGCCGGGCGGGACGCACCGGCTCTACGGCAGGCGAGACGCCCGCCGCCACGTCCGTTACCGTGCCCGCCAGTTCCAGCCGCTCCTTCGGAATGATTCGCGGCTTTACAGCGTGCCCGGCTGATTTATTCTGGGTCGACTTTCCGAAATTATATGCCACGAGAACCCATTGAAATGTTGATCGAAACGGTGACGCCGGAATTACCGGACACCAAGACCCTCCGGCTCAAATGGCCGGACGGTCACAACCCGGAGTTTCTGACCGGACAATTTATCACGGTGTATTGGCCGGATGCACCGGGCTACAAGCGCGCCTATTCGCTTTCCTCCTGCGCGCTGGACCGGGGCAGCTACGAGGTCACGATCAAGCGCGAGGGCAAGATGGGCACGCGCGTCGTGGACTGGGCCCAGCCAGGCGACAAGCTAATGGTGCTGCCGCCGGCGGGAAAGTTTCTGCCCGTGTTTGAACCGCAGAAACATCTCATCTGCATCGCGGGTGGCTCGGGTGTCACGCCGTTTCGCGGTTTTGTGCGCGAAGCCACCCGGCGCAACCTTGAGACCAAGATCACCGTGCTGTACAGCGTGCGCACCACCAACGATGTCATTTTTCAACGCGAATTTCTCGACTACGCCGCGCAAAATACCAACTTCACCTTTCTGATCACCTGCACGCGGCTGCATCCGGAGGACGTATGGACCGGCCATCGCGGACGCATCACCGCCGAGTGGGTGCGGGAACAAGTTCATGATCTGCCCAATACCGTATTCTATGCCTGCGGTCCGAATCCGTTGGTGGAATTCGCCGAGGAACTGGTGGTTCATGGCTTGCAGGTTCCCAAGGCGCAGATGAAGACGGAGAAATGGGGCTGAACCACCGCGGTTGCGGGTCGCGGGTGCCGCCGGGCCGCCTATGCGCCTACGCCCAATGGGTCTTGGCCGTCCACTGAAGCAGCATGAAACGGTTGCTCCGGATAAGCATTAGTGTGGTGACCGGACTGGTCGGGTTGGCCATCGGGCTCTTTGTCTTCGCCCGATTGCTGGGCGACCAGGAGATTCGCTATCAAGGGAAGTCGTTCAGTTATTGGTGTGAGGAGTTGGGTAGTGCGGAACTGACATCCAGTAACCGCGCCAATGCCATCCTCAACGACGTCATCATCCCTCGTCTAACCAACCAGGTGCTTTCCGACACCAACGACTCGAGGCTAAGAGTGGCCTTGGTCGAAGCGTTGAACGGCCTGCCGGGCCTCCACATTGATTTCACGTGCGCGGACGGTCGCCGGGCGGGCGCCATCGACAATCTGGCGGCCTTGGGGCCCCGAGCGCTGGCCGCAACTCCCACGTTGCTGGCCGTGGTCAAACTCGATGACGATACGCTGTGCGGCCCCGCCGCTGCCGCCCTCGTCAAACTCCACGCGGATCCGGAGGTAGTGATTCCCATCCTGATCAACAGTCTCTTGGACCGCAACGGCCATGGCCGACCGGACTTAGTCGAGGCGCTTGGCGGGTTCGGCCCCAAGGCCGCCGTCGCGGTCCCGGAGTTGGTGAAGCTGCTCCAGGATCGCAGCTCCAAGGAAATTATGTTGGCCGTGCCCAAGGCCCTGAAGCAAATCGACCCGCAAGCAGCGGCGAAAGCAGGTATTAATTGAGCCGGCCCGGATCAGCCCCGCCCCCCACGCTGACAATACGGGGGGGCCTTTCCTCAGTTTGGTCACCCGCCACCCGCCGCCTCTCGGGCTCACGACGTCTACCCAGCAACCGTTTTTTCAAATCTCCCGAAGCGTAGCGCCAGCGTCGGCAGCACCAACAAATTGAGCGCGGTGGAAGTAATCAAGCCGCCGAGAATCACGATGGCCATCGGCCCCTCAATCTCGCGGCCGGCTTCGCCGCTGCCGAGAGCCAGCGGCAACAGCCCCAGCGCGGTCACCGTGGCCGTCATCAGAATTGGCATCAGGCGTTCTGCGGCCCCGCGCCGGGCCGCAGCGGGTCCCCAAGTCAGGCCTTCCTCTTGCACCAGATGATCAAAGTGCGAAATCATCATAATTGAGTTACGCATCGTGATGCCGAACAACGTCACGAACCCGACCAGCGAGCCGATGGTCAGGCCACCATCGCCCGGCGAAAGTCTTTGGCTCACCCACACGGCCAGCACGCCACCGACCAGCGCGAACGGCACGTTCACCAGCAGGAGCAGCAGGTTGCGCCAGTTGTGGAACACCATCGTCAGGAGCAACAAGATGCCCACGGCGGCGATGGCCGAGTGCAGCAGGAGTTCGCGCTGCGCTTTTTCCTTCGCCTCGGCCGCGCCGCTGAACACCGCGTAAGTGCCGGCGGTAAATTTTATTTTCGCCGCGACTTGTTGCTTGGCTTCCACCACGAACGAACTCACGTCGCGGCCGCTCGTCGCGCACGTCACCGTTTGCCGGCGGCGCGCGCCTTCGTGCCGGATGGCCGGGCGGCCGCTCGTGGGATAAATCTCCGCCAGTTCGCGCAACGGCAGCAGGGCGCCCTGCGGACTGCGCAACCGCAACGAGCCAATGGCTTCCGGGTCTTGCCGGTCGCGCTCGTCGAGCATCACCGCCACGTCGGTGGCTTGATTCGCGCGATGGGTCTGCGCCACCACCGTTCCTTGATAGGCGGCTTGAATCGCCTCCAGCACTTCGACGGGACGAAAACCGAATTGCGTCATCCGGTCGGGGCGCAGGCGAACGGCGATGCGTGGGGCGCCGGGGGGCGATTTCACCTGCACGTCTGCGTGGCCGGTGATGGAGGAGAGCACGTCGGCCACTTCCCGCGCTTTCGCGTCGAGCCCGTCCAGATCATCGCCGAAAAGGTTCACGACCACGGGCGCGGTCTCGCCGGAGATGGTCTCACTGATGCGGTCGCCCAGAAACGTCAGCACTTCAAACTGGAGACCGGGAAACTGTTTGAGCACGTTGCGGATGTCATCGGCGATCCGTTTCTGCTCCGCCCCGGAAATCGGCGACAGCTCGACATGAAATTCGCTGCGGTTCGGCGACCAGGCATCCTCGCCTTGTTCCGCCCGCCCGGCCTGTTGTTCGACCGTGGCAATGCGGTTGGTGTCTGCGAGGAGTTTTCGGGAAATCAGCGTTCCGATCCGCAGCATTTCCGCCAGTGACGTACCCGGCGCGGTGGAAACTTGGATCACGAAATGGCCTTCGCGAAATTCGGGCAGAAATTCCCCGCCGTGTGGCAGCAGCGTCAGGGCGCCGAGGCACCCCGCCGCCACGACCGCCAGAATGACGCGGGGCCAGCGCGTGACAAAACCGAGCGTGTGCCCGTAGCTCTTTTTCAACCAAGCTTGCAGGCGCGGCTCGTCGAGCTGGGCCGCGCCCTGGTCGAAAAACAGATACGCCAGCGCTGGCGTTAGCGTGAGTGCGACCCCCAATGACGCCAGGATCGCGAGAATGTAACTCAACGCGAGTGGCGCAAAGAAACTGCCCTGCAAGCCCGTCAGCGTCAGTACCGGCAGAAACACCAGCGCGACGATGAACGTGGCGAACACAATCGCCCGTCGCACTTCGAGTGACGCCAGCAGAATCACGCGGCTGACCGGGCGGGGAAGCGCGCGGGCTTTATTTTCGCGCAGCCGCCGGGAAATGTTTTCCACGTCAATGATCGAATCGTCCACCACCGCGCCGAGGGCGATGACCAGCCCGCCGAGCGTGATGGTATTGAGGGTGATGCCGCATTTTTGGAGCACGATCACGGCGGTGAGCAGTGAAATCGGAATCGCCGTCAGCGAAATGATCGCCGAGCGCACGCTGCCGAGCAGCAGGAATAACACGACCGCCACCAGAATTCCGCCCAGGGCCAGCGAGTGTTTCATGTTCTTGAGGGCGGCCTCGATGAAGGACGCGGGCCGGTGCAGGCGTGGGAAAACTTCGATGCCCGCCTGCGCGAACACCGGCTGCATTTCGGCCAACGCCGCTTCTACTGCCAGGGTTACTTCCAGCGTATTCGCGCCGTACTGGCTGGCCGTCGCCAGCAGCACGCCAGGTTGGCCCTGTATCACCGCGTCGCCAGACTTCGGTTCGGCGCCCTCGGCCACGCGCGCCACGTCCTTCAGCCGAACACTGAAACCGTTGTTGTGCGTGACAACGACCTCCCCGAGCACGTCCGGCGTGAGCGCCTGGCCTTCGGTCTGGATTGTGATGCGTTGATTGCGCGTCTCGATGAACCCCGCCCCCGTCACCCCCGTCGCGACGCGCGCGGCCGACAACACGTCCGAAAGCGCGAGGCCGTAGGCCAGCATGCGTTCGGGTAAGACCTGAATCTGCAATTGCCGCACCTCGCCGCCGAACACGATGCACCGCGCCACGCCCGGCACGGCCAGCAAGCGCGGCTTGAGGGTCCAATCCGCGAACGTCCGCAGTTCCATCGGCGAGAGGCTGGCCGACACCAGGCCGACTTTCAGCAAATCCATCGTGGACGACGTGAGCGGCGACATGCGCGGCGTCTTGGCGCCGGCCGGTAATGCCCCGGCCAGCTCGGACAGTTGTTCGCCGAGTGTCTGGCGCGCCCGGAAAATATCGACGCCTTCCTGGAACACCACCGTCACGATGGAAAGTCCCTCGATCGACTCCGAACGGAGTGAGGCCAGATCGCCAAGGCCATTTACGGTGGTCTCGATGGGGCGCGTTACCAGCATTTCGACCTGTTCCGGCGAAAGTCCCGGGGCTTCGGTCTGAATCTCAACCTGCGGTTGCACGAAGTTTGGAAAAACATCCAGCTTCGCGTTTCTGGCGACGTAGAAGCCGTACGACAACAACACGCCCGCGAGCGCCACCACGAGGCCGCGAAACTTGAGCGAAAATTGGACGAGCGCTTGCAGCATCGAGGCTAATCTCCGGTGCTCGGTCCCTTGAGTTCCTCGGAGAGCAACTGCTGGGCGCCGACCGTGACGACCGGGTCCTGCGGTTTTAATTTTTCGCGAACGAAATACCCGGCGGCGAGTGGGCGATCCAGTTTGACTTCGACTCGTTGCCAGGTTTCATCACCGGTCTGAAGATAAACCCACGAGGCCCCATTGCAGCGCACGACGGCGTTGCGCGGTACGATCACGCCGGACTGCGCTTGCGCTTCCGTCTGGATGAAAGCGGTCACCGCCATGCCTGGGATCAGTGGCGGCTGATTGGTGGTCGCCAAAAAGAAGTAACCGCGCGTCTGAGTTAGCGGGTCAACGGCCGGAACCGCACCGAAGGAGGAAGCTGGAACCGGCCATGCGCCATCGGCCAAACCCAAGATCCGGGCGCCGGTTGGGGCAAAATTCAAAGTCTCCGCCACCGGCATGTCTACGCGGATCAGAAAAACTCCGCGTGCGTCCGCAATCTCATCTAGTAGGCCAGGTTTTCGCTGCGTCCCGGGCGGGAGAACCATCGGTCCGGTAAGCTCAGCGATTCGGCCGCCAAAGTTCTTTTGCAGCTTGAACCAGATCGCGCTGACCTCGCCGCTATTTTGACGATACATCAGCTCCGCCGTTTGAAAGGCGCGCTCCGAAGCGTTGTTCTCCTGTTTTAAGACTTTCATCCGCTCTAACTCTTGATGCGAGTTGTCGAAGACCAGTTGCGCCTTGCCCAGTTCCATGAGCATTTCGGCCAACGGTGCGGGGTCAACCACCCGCCCGAAGCATTTCACCTCGGGCGCCAGCTCCGCCGCGGCGAGGGGCGTCATTTCCAAACCCATGGTTTTTTGAGTCACGGCATCGAGTTTGATGATGGTTTCGCCGTTCGTACCGTGCTGCACGCGCGATTCCGGTTCGGCCGGTTTTTCCGCCGTCGCTTCGGTGGGTTTTTCCCGACTGGAAGGCGAGCAACTGAGAATTGCGAGTGCGGGGGACATGACGAAGATGGTCGCAAAATATTTGTTCACTTTGATTGCTCCTTTTCCTGGTTCGGCGATGACTCGAAGGCGGTGGTGGGCAGGTTGAGTGGCCGTTGTACCGCGTCTTCCCATGCGCCGATGGCTTGCTGTAACTTCATCTGCACCTCAAGTTCAGCCAACGCGACCGCACCGGATTCCAACTGTGCGTTCAGCAAATCCAATGGTTCCGTCGCGCCTGCCCGGACTTGTGCCGCTACGGACTCACGCTGGCTTTGGTACGCGGCGGCCAACCCTTGCACCGCGCTGGCGTTGGTTCGGCACGCACCCAGCTCCGCCGTCGCACGGTCAATTTCCGCAATGGCCTTCGCCTGCGCCGCCTCGAAGCGCGCGGCGGATTCCGCGCACCGCGCGCGGGCTTCCGTAATCGGGCCTTGGTTCTGGTTGAAGACCGGCAGTTCGGCGGTGAGGCCGAGCTGCCATTTGTTTTCGCCCTGATCCCACTGGTAGCCCGGGTTTAGGTGGATGTCGGGGTATTGTTTTGCGATTTCAAGTTGCAGCGCCGACTGGCTCGCGGCGTACCCGGCGAGCGCCCCCAAAATGTCCGTGCGCTTTTGCAACGCTTGCTCGCGAACGGTCGCGGAAGTCAGTTCGTCCCACGCCGGAAGTTGGGAAAGATTGAAACTCAACTCGATCCCGTTCAATGCGTCCAATTGAATCCCCACCGCTTCCGCCACGCGCGCGTTGGCCTCCGCCAGTTGGCGGCGGGCGTCGGCTAGCTCGGTCTGGGTCCTGGCTCGGGCGACGTGCGCGACGCCGAGTTCCGCGCCGGAAGTCGCGCCGGCCTGTCGGCGTTGTTCCAGTGAAACGACGATTTGCTGAGCCAAGGAAGTTTGGGCTGACAAAATATCCGCGCGGCGTCGGGCCGTCGCGACGTCGAGCAGGCCCGCCCGCACGCTGCTGCGCACCGACCATGCCGTCGTGGCAAGGTTCAACCGCACGGCGGCGGACAAATGTTCGGCGCGCGCAATGCGATGACGGCGCTTGCCTGCCGTCTCAATTGGCAGGTCCAGGGAGCCAAACGGCATCCATGGCGTGAGGCCGCCGGCCGCGCTGAAGTTGTACCCCGGACCCGCGGTGAGCGTGGGATTGGGTCGTCCCCCGGCGGTTTGGACTTCCGCCTGCGCCACACGCCACTGCGCCCGCGCGACTTCCAGACCCGGCTGATAGTAAAACGCCGCGAGCGTGAGCATTTCCAAATCCCACTGCGTCGTTGGCCAGGGGGAGAGCTCGCGATGGAGATTGTTTTCGAGATACGCTTTGAGGACTGCGTTTGTGAGCGAACGGCTTTCCAGTTTGGCGGCCGATTCCGCCGGGGAAATGAGTTGGGACTGAAAGCGAGCGCAGCCCGCCAGCAGGACGATTCCCAGTATGATAGACCAATGCTTCACAGCGACAGGTTATGGCCAATCATTTCAACGCCGAAGTGTTTCCATGCAAAACCCAAAAGGTTGTCGCGGCCGAAAACTTCGTATGTCTACCGCCCAACGACGAGAATATCAAGCATTGACGGGCCGTTGTTGCCGCCGCCGCGTCCGTCACGTCGCCCGCCAGCGGGTTGGTTCGGGTCGGCCGGCGGTGATGCCAAGGCAGTTTGTGGAGCTGTTGTAGCTGTTGTAATTGCGGTTGCCGCGGCCGCACCAGCCGGGGCGGGTTCGGTGGTGATCAAAATAATCTGGTTGCTTTTGGTGTCGAGCGTACAAGTTTTGGCGCGCGACTTGGTGGTTACGATTTGCTCGACTTCAAAACTAGTCGGACTGGTTTCCTTGATGATGGTCAACGTGCCATCGCCTTGGGAACTAAACGCTTCCATGGTGGCGGGATTGAACCCGCCGCCGTCGGTGCCTTTGCCGATAGGCAGGGTGGCCAGAATTTTTCCGTTGTCAGCATTAAGGACGACACAGTTTTGGCTGTGGCACATGGCGAACAGAATATGATTTTTTGCGTCCAGCCCCAGACCGGCCGGGCCGTCGCCTTTTTCGCCGAGTTCATAATGCGCCGTCACCTTGAGCGTGTTCACATCCACCACGGCCAGGCGGTTCTTGTCTTCAACGTCAACGTAGAGATGGCCATGGCCGTCGCTCTGCGCCTGCTCCGGCGCGCCGCCAAGATCAATTGTACCGACGATGGTACCATCTTTGGCATCCATCACCGTAACGTTGGGGGCGCTATGGCTGAAAACATAAATTCGTTCCGTCAAAGGTTCAAAGAGAATGCCGTCCGGGCGGCCTTGCACGGGAATGGTCGTGATCGTTTCGAGTGATTTGGAATCCCACATAACGACGGGACTGCTGCTGCTGAATCCATGGTGGGACTTGGGGTCCACCGCCGCGCCGCGCGCCCGGGCATTGGCGATGGAACCGACCGACTGGAGCGTGTCCAGGTCAAAGACCAGTACTTCACCGCCGCGCGGAACATAAAGGCGGCGGTCATCGTTGTCCGCCGAGACATAATCAATTCCGCCCGTACCCATGATCTGGGCGGTGTTGACTATTTTGTACGGCTCAACGGCGGAAGCGGTCTGGCCCACCCCGCTGGCCGCCAACATCCCGATTCCAGCCACCAGCAAGACGCGAGAAACATGATTGCTGTTGTTCATGGTAAATAATTGTTTTTCGACCCACCGCTCATCAGTTGAAGTCGGCCTGCAAATCTTTGGTTATTTTTCACGACTTGGAACCCATCACTTGTAGCAGATCGAGATGAACCGCAGGTGAACCGCGGATGACAGTTTTGTCATGTTGCCACCGCCTCGGGCAGGCGCACGGTGACGATTGTTTGTCCGGCTGGCGCGGATTTGATTTTGACCGAGCCATCGTGCGCCGAGGTGATCCATTGCGCGATGCTCAAGCCGAGGCCACAGCCCTCGACCTCATCACCATGGGCCGGGTCCGCACGATAAAACCGGTCGAAGACGCGCGTCAACGACTCGGCGGGAATCCCCGGCCCGGTGTTGGTGACCAGCAGTTCGGCGTACTGAGCCACGCGCGTCAAGGCGATGTTCACCAGTCCGCCCGGTGTGTTGTATTTGATGGCGTTGTCCACCAGGTTCAACAGCAGTTGCCGCAAGCGATGGCGGTCCCCTTGAATTATGACCCGTTCGCAGTTCGTGAGCTGGACTTCGATGTTTGCGGGTTTGGCAAGGATTTGTGCGTCGGCAAAAACATCGCGCACGATGTCATCAAATTGGAGCGGTTCGCGCTTCAATTGAATCTGACCGGCATCTGCCTTGGTGAGCAGGGTGAGCCCGTCCACTATTTTGGTGAGCCGCTGGACCTCGTCCAACTCACTGGCAATCCGCTCGCGTTGACTCGCGGTCAGGGGTTCTTCCGTCATGGCCGTTTCCATTTCCGCGTGCAGAATGGTGAGCGGGGTCTTGAGTTCATGCGACGCGTGCAGGGTAAATTCGCGGATACGCTGGAACGAGCCATTGAGCCGCGCGGTCATGGCATTGAAAACCTCCGTGAGTCGGTCCAGTTCGTCGCCGTTGCGGGAGCGTGGCAGTTGTTCGTGCAGATTGCGTTCGTGAATTCGTTCGGCTGCTTTTGTGAGGGCCGCCACGGGGGCGAGCGCCTGTCGCGTAAGCCACCATCCGCCCAGCAGGCCAAACAGGACGGCGGGCAGGACCGTTACGCAAAGAATCCCGACGAGGTCGGCCACGTCCTGGTTGGCGGAAGTTTCTTCCGCGGGTCGGGGCTCGCGCTTTTCTACCACGAATTCATTGTAGGACAAACCGGCCATCACCAGCAAAGTGAGACAAAGGATTGCCGCGTACCAGAGATTGAGGCGCGTGCGGATGGTCATGGAGTTTCCTTCATGACATAACCGATACCGCGCACGGTATGGAGCAGTTTGGGTTCAAACGCGTCATCAATTTTCTCGCGCACGCGTTTGATATAGACATCCACTAGGTTTGAGCCCGGGTCGAAATCATAGTTCCAAACTTTTTCGAGGATCGCCATGCGACTGCAAATGCGCCCGGCGGAGCGGAGCAAAAATTCCAAAAGTAGATATTCGCGCGTTGTCAGTTCGATCCGCGTCTCTTGGCGGCGCGCTTCGTGGGTGACGGTATCCAGGAGCAGATCGGACAGTCGCAAAACGGTTGATTTTGTTTCGCCGCTGCGCCGACCGAGCGCGCGGATGCGGGCGACGAGTTCGGCGATGACGAAGGGTTTTGGCAGATAATCATCGGCGCCCGCGTTGAGGCCGTCCACGCGTTCGTTCACTTCTCCGCGCGCCGAAAGCAACAGCACGGGCGTGGTGTCGCTGCGCTGACGCAATTGACGAAGCACACTCAAGCCGTCGCGCCCCGGCAACATGATGTCGAGGATGATGCCGTCAAAAGCGGTGGTGCTGACCGCCGCCAGAACCTCATTGCCGTTAGGGCAGACATCCACGGCAAAGCCCTCGGCTTGGAGCGCCTTGCGAATAAAAGAGGCGGTCTTCTTCTCGTCCTCCACCACAAGGATGCGCATGTGATGCATGCTGCTCGAAAACGAAACTCGCGACGAGCAAAACTTGCCGCCGTTTCTTTCCCTGCCGGGTCGTCAGTCGCAATCGCGTTTCTATGCCGCCGGACAATTCATATTGGAGCAAAGAATATTTGAATTGGGCAACCCCAGGTTGAGAGGCCTAATTTCTTGGTCGAGGTTGCTTGGCCGGTTGGAGTCATATTAATATGTCAGGGTGTTCAATCCGAACTGGCCGCGGCGCTATAACACTTTAGTGTCAAGCGGCGGCGGCAATCATTCTTTGCCAACTTTTTCCTGGTTGATGACTTTGCCTGCGGGCGAAAGGGTGTATTCAATTTTCTTGCCGTTCTTCTCGATTACGATTTCGTAGCTGGTCTTACCTTCCTGAACGATCTTTTCAGGTTTGCCCGCTTTGGCGTGCTTACTCATTCTGGCAATAGTTTTCCGTACCGCTTTTGGCAAATGGGCAAGCGCGACTTCTTCCTCTGCGCTGAACAGTTTGCCGTTCGGGCGGAAGGCGATCTCGGACGCCTGGCCGCTTTTCTCAATGTCAAACTCGATGACTTTTGTGCCCTCCACGTTGCTCTCTTCGATGCCCTTGATCTCGGCCTCGGTGGCGTAAGCTTTAACGGCCTGCTGCACGGCAGCCGGGACTTTGTCCATCGTGATTTTCACTTCCTTCTCGTCACCGGCAAAGGCGGCCGCAGCGAATCCGGCGGTGAGGGCGATGGCAATGGTGGGCCGGATCACGTTCTTCAATTTCATGGTATTTCCTTTGGTTTTCATGTTTGGGTTTGTTTCGTTTGATTGTCGGAGTCAGCTCCAACTCCGCCCATCGAACCTCAAAGAAGTGAATTGTCCGTGAAGGTGGGGTTACAATTTTGTAATGCGGTGACCGTTGATTTGAATCACTTCCGACCCGCCGATGCAGCGTGAACGTAACTCGAGTCGAGATTTATGCTCCTGACACCGGCGGCCGCGAGGTGCGGAGAAAGGCAGTGATCAAGCAACGAGCGGCATTGCATTCCGCATGGGACACCTTCCGAAGACAGTTTCGAATCCGTCAGCGCCCGTCAATTTTTCGCCTCGCCCCCGCGCCGCTCACACCGCGGCATCGCCCTGTTCGTCGGTGCGGATGCGGACGGCGGTTTCCACCGGGAGCACGAAAATTTTTCCGTCGCCGATTTTGCCGGTATGCGCCGCCTTGGTGATAATTTCAATGGCGGCTTTGACTTGCGCGTCGGGCAGTACGATTTCGAGTTTCACCTTGGGCAGGAAGTCCACGGTATATTCGCTGCCTCGGTAGATTTCCGTGTGGCCCTTCTGTCGCCCAAAACCTTTGACTTCGGTCACGGTCATGCCGGTCACGCCGATTTCGCTTAACGCGTCCTTCACTTCGGTAAGTTTGAAGGGTTTGATGATGGCTTCGATTTTTTTCATAAGTTAATTTCGCTGGCTCAGTCGTTGTACGCGCTTTCACCATGCTGCGTCAAATCCAGACCGGAATGTTCGTCTTCCGCCGACAGTCGTAAACCGACGACCGCGTCCACGAGTTTCAGGATGAGGAACGTCGCTCCGGCGGCGAGCGTCGCGGTAAACAGGACGCCGATCAACTGGTTTTTGAACTGCGCCAGTCCCCCGGCCAGGGAAATCACGTGTCCGCCCGCCTGATAGGTCGTCGCGATCGCCCCGTTCACGGCGGGGCTGGCAACCCAGCCCAGCAACAGCAGACCCACGGTGCTGCCCACGCCATGCACGCCAAACACATCCAAGGCATCGTCATAGCCGAGCCAGGCCTTTAGTTTGGTCACGGCCAGATAGCAAGTGGCTCCACCACAGAGTCCGATGCCGAAGGCCGTCGGGACGGTCACGAAACCGGACGCCGGGGTGATCGTGGCCAGACCCGCCACCATGCCGGACGCGATGCCGAGCACACTCGGTTTCCCTTTGAGCAACCACTCCAGTCCTGCCCAGCTCAAGGCCGCAGCCACGGCCGAGAAATGCGTGGCGGCAAAAGCGCTGCTGGCCAGGGCGCCGGCGTTCCCGGCGCTGCCGGCGTTGAACCCGAACCAGCCCACCCACAGTAGGCCGGTGCCGATCAGGCTTAGCACCAGATTATGCGGCACCATGGGCTCGCGCGGGTAGCCCATCCGTTTGCCAAGCATGATCGCCGCCACTAACGCGGAAACCCCCGAACTCACATGCACGACCGTCCCGCCGGCGAAGTCGAGCACGGGGATGGTCCCCCCCAGGGCCCAGTTGAACCAGCCGCCGGCGCCCCAGACCATGTGGCACAGCGGAAAATAAACCGTGGTCACCCACAACACGATAAACAGCAGATAGGCGCTGAACCGGATCCGCTCGGCAACGGCGCCGCTGATGAGCGCGGGCGTGATAATCGCGAACATCATCTGAAAGAGCATGAAGCTCGTTTGCGGAATCGTCCCCGCGTAATTTGGATTCGGCGGCCCGCCAACGCCGTGGAGCAGAAAGTATTGTCGGGGATCACCGCAAAAGGCATTTCCTTCGCCGAACGCCATGCTATAGCCGAAGACCATCCAGAGCGCCGAAACCACCGCCATTAACACCAAGGTGTGCATCATGGTCGCGAGCACATTCTTGCTGCGCACCAGTCCCCCATAAAACAGGATCAACCCCGGGGCACTCATCATCAGCACCAACGCGGTGCTGATCAACATCCAGGCATTGTCACCGTTGTTGATCAGCGGGGCCGCTTCGGCCGCCTCCAATTGCGCCACTCGTTGCTCCAGTGAAGGCGCAGCGGCGGCCCCGTGGTCTAGCAGAGGGAGCATCGCCGCCGCCATGAGCGAAACCACTGGCAATAATCGGATCCCATGAATTGAACGCATAGAATGGTCGCGTTAAAGACCAAATCCTGACGGGCCTGTCAACTCCGCGGCGCGGATAATCAGCAGATCTGATTTTAGGCGAAGGGGCAGGAGATGGGAGCGGGTGAGCAAGGCCGGTGCGAACAAAGCGGGGCGGACAACGGCGGCGCTGGGGACGGGGGCATGAGACCGGCGCCAAGCATCGCCTCGCGCTGGCGCAGCGTGTTTCTTCGCGGCCTTGCCGGGCGCAGCTATTTTGCACGGCGGAGGGCCCGATTTTCAGGCCCCGCTTCATGAAATTCATCCGCTGCTCCCAGGTTGCGAAATCGAGCTACGTCGTCAACACTGCCAGGTGCGTAAAGAACGGCCGCGGCGCCCCTAAGGTGGAGCGAATCAGACGGTAACTCTCATCGGTCAAATCCAGCAGTGTGGGGAGCCCGAAGGCCAACAGGTTCAGCGTCAGGAGCAGGCTGGTCAGATGCGCTTGGCCATGGCCGAAATTGTGTTCCAGGTGATCGCCCCGGTTCTTGAGCCTGTGGTTATGCCTTTTCCGCTTCGTCGAATGGCAACGAGCCTTACGCCGCGCGGTAGCCAATTTCGCCGAGCCGTACGCCTAGCAGCAGCCCTGACGCTTCCTGATTCTGAAATTTCGACATGTCGAAACGGAACAGCTTTCCTTCGCCGAAAACATGAATAGTTGCCACGACGACAGTTTCCGTTTTCCCCCCGCCCGTTGGCCCGAGTAAGAGGAAGCTGCCGCGCGGTTGCGACGGTTTGGTCAGCCCGAGTTCGCCACGGCGGACAGTTGAGGAGCGCGAGGAGCAAAGCTCCAACAAACAGAACCGAACCAACATCGTCCGATCGAAACGACTGATGGTCGCAAGCATCTGAACCTAATAGCAAGCGATCCTGGTTCAACTTTCCGGTTTGAGACGCAGGGCAGGGGACAACTTTTTGGCTCTACTATTGAAAGTTGCGATTGCTTCTGCAACCCTATCGCCGTGGGCCTGTAGCTCAATTGGTTAGAGCAGAGCACTCATAATGCTTTGGTTCTCGGTTCAAGTCCGAGCAGGCCCACCAATTCAGCCAAAGCCGCTCACGCACGCCTTCAGCAAGAAATCATTTTTCATAATTACAGAATGGGCCAGCTACACCACCCATTTACCCGGCGCAGGGTTCACATGTTGCGACACTGCTATCGGATGAAAACTCGCTTCACTCGGCTCCAAGCCTAGGGGTTGTTGACCGCGCGGCAAATCGGTTCGATGATCGGTCCGATGATCAGTTCAGTCGCCAGCCGCGTGAACTACTGGCGACAGGTCGGCATGCTCAAAGGGATCAAGTTCGGCGGCGAAAACAAATATCTATACTACAAACCAACCGAAGCAGAAGTGGATCAAATCCGTCAACGACGACAGAAACACGGTGTGCAGCCCACGGGGCTCAACCATCGCGATGAAGCGCAGTAAGCAACCTTGCCTTTGTGCCGCGGCATTGCCGGGCGCGTTGGCAGCATCACGGTCCCGTAGTGGCGGCAGAACTCTTCGGCCTTCGCGTTGAGTTCGGGATCATACCAGTCGGCCCGCGTCACCGCCGCCCGCAGGTTGATCGATGACCAGCGTGCGGGGAACGCCATCGAAATAACAGAACGCATTTTCCAGACACCGGATGAGGCTCTCGGTCGTCTGCTGCCAGACCACTTCACTGTAGCCCCTGCGCGAATGGCTCCCCAAGGAAAGCAGTTTCGAAACCTGCCGGATTGACCGCCGCGTGGCGCAGCAGCAAGCATTGGCGGGTTGCGCCCACTTTTGCTCGGATCAGCCTGCCTGTGCGAGTCGGCCGGAAGGGCGAAGGTGATCGCGGCACCGCGGAGCCGGTCGAGGACGCGCGAGTTCCTAATTGGCAACGCGCGGCCATCAACCAAACTGGAACGAACATGAAAATGCTGAATATGCTTTTGCTTACGAAGGGCCTGATCACCGTCAGCGCCGTGGCCTAATCTATCAATTTTGACGAGGCCCCAGCCGGTAAAGCGCCCGCCGGCTGGACGGTCACCATGACCGGCAAAGGCGCCGCGAGGTGGACTGTCGAAAGGGACGACACGGCGCCGTCGAAACCGAACGTCCTGCAGCAGTCCGGCGCCGCGACCTATCCCCTTTGCCTCAAGGACGACAGCAGTGTCAAAGACGGTTTTGTCGAAGTGAAGTTCAAGCCGGTGGCCGGCCAGGAGGATCAGGCGGGCGGCGTTATCTGGCGGTGCCAGGACGCCGACAATTACTACGTCGCCCGCGCCAATGCGCTGGAAGACAACGTCACCATTTACCACATGATCCGCGGCAAGCGCGTTGCGTTTAAAAATGTTAACGCCAAGGTCGCGCCCGGCACCTGGCACACACTGCGGGTGGAATTCGCCGGCAACAAGTTTGGCGTGAGCTTCGCCGGCAAAATTGTCATCGAAGCTACCGACGACCATTTCAAGGACGCGGGCAAGGTCGGCGTTTGGACCAAGGCGGACAGCCGGACGCTGTTTGATGATTTCCGCTACGGCAGCAAGTGAATCACTCGTGAATCGCGGCCGGCCTGACTGCCGGCGCACGCTAGAGTTGCGGGCCTTCCGGCCATTGCCGCAGGAAATTCTTAGCCGCCATGCGATCTTCACCGACCAACTTTCTACTATGCCGGAGAATGAACGCCGCCGCAGTGAGTAGATGTGCGTTGGGCAGCGGCTTGATCACGTTCGCCGCGACGTAAGTGTCGCCCGACTGACGATGCAACAGGACCGGGATTCCGTAATGGCTTTTGGGGTGTTCAGTCGTGAGCTGAAAGGAGCCGTTCAGGTTCGCGGTCATCTATCGATCTTGGGGCTGAGCTGTTACACGGTCAAGCAACCACAGGTCGGCCAAGTCTGCCGCCGCCTTCCCTGGCAATCCCTTGGACCTTCGTGCAGGTTGTTGCCAGGTTGAGCGAAGACTGGCGCGGGTTCATCTGTCTGACGGTTGGTATCGTCGATCTTCAGTTTGGCATTCTAGGCGAGGTCGGCGTGACTTCCGGTAGGCCGCTTCGCCACCGCGCGCCGCCGACGCTCAACAGTGAAGAGCGTCAGTCCGCTTTGGGGTCGCTCTCCTCGCGCCGCAAGCAGGCAACTATCCCTCGCCTTTCCCCAGTGGTTCCGCGATGGATTTCTGATTTGAGCAGTTGACACTCCTCGAAGTTTGTCCTGAGACTCGAGAATGCCACCTGAGTCTGAGAGCCCGTCCGAGACTCCTGCGGCCGTACTCCCGCCCTCACCGCCGCCGGTGGCGCCGATTGCCCGGCCCATCGCCATAATGGTAGTCTGCGGCTTTTTTCTGGTGGGTGCGCTGCTGAATCTCAAGCTCGCGATTTTCGGGCCTGCCAGCGGAACGAGCAGCTGGTATTCGCCCTGGCTGGTAATCAACTCCGCCGTGCTCGGTGTGCTCCTGGTCGGCATTTGGAACCTGCGCCGCTGGGCCTTTTACAGTTATGGGGTGTGGTGCGTCGTGGTTGAGGTGGCAATGTTCGCGATGCTCGGTGGTTGGCAGCCGCAAACTACGTTAGTGCGGGGCCTCTGGCTGCTCATTTTGTTTAAATATCTGAAAAACACCAACTCCCGCCCGGTGCTGGGATCGCTGGCTGATCTGGTGCTTAGGAACAACAAAACCTTCATAGGCATTGGGCTCGCCGGACTGGTCTGCGTTCTTGCGGGCGGCCATTATTATTTCGTCACGAGCCGACTCTCGCTTCAAATCGGGGGCGCACAAGGTGATCACGGCCTGAATGCCCAGGCGCGAGGGGCATTCACGACCCTCTGCGTCGGGGTGGCGCTGTTGCTCGCACTGGGCCTGGTCGCCTTTCTCGGCCAACGGCGGAAGAACTCACTGTTGCCGCCCAGCGAGCGCGACGGGGAGACGCGTCCGCCATCCACTTGATCAGAAATGCCGTGCCATTGAGTTGACCGCGAAGCGGCAACCTTGCGGTCGCCGCGGGATCGGCGTAAAAGGGAAGGCGTGGCGGACGCAACTCCCAAGGAATTCGGAAATCCGGACAACCGGCACTGGCCGGCGGCTCAAAGTTGGCTCGAATGGGGCAAGAGCCTTGAAGCTGGCGCGGAACTGGAACGCCTAACGCCGGATCTTCGCGGTCACCCCGACGTGCTCGAAAACCGTTTGCACCTTTACTTTGACGCGAAGCGGTTGGACGCGTGCGTCGCCATCGCCACCGCCATCATCAAGCTCGCCCCGAAAAGGCATATCGCCTGGCTGCTCCGATCCCATGCCCTGCACTTGCTCAATCGCACTCCGGAGGCGTACGATCAACTGCTGCCCGTGGGGAAAAAGTTCCGCAAAGTATGGCTGATTCCGTTCAGTCTCGCGTGCTACTGCGCTCGAATGGGTCGGCAGGAGGAATGCGAGTTGTGGTTCAAGCAGGCGATGGCCATCAACGAGCCCATGGCCAAGTGTATGGCGATTCACGATCCCGATCTGAAGCCGTTCTGGGACCGCTGGGGCGGGACGACGTGGAAACGGGCAAAATAAGAACGCGCTCGCGAACGGACATTTGCGCTTGCCGGAAATAATGTTCAGGGTCAATCTCGCTCCTGAAGCCCGACGAGAAACGAAGTTGCCGCCATCACGCAATGACCGACCCAATGGCAGTCGCCCACCGCCGCGGGCGTTAGTTGAGAGATTCCAATCGATTTGCATGGTCCACGAAACACATTCGGAGGCCGCCGGACCCCACGTGAAGCTCACGTGTCGAGAGTGCCGACAGGCTTCGGCGGGGCGAGTGCTGCACCGAGAGCGTCGGCCATACTATTTTGGCATCCCGCTCGGAGTTGAACGGCAGGTGCTCGTTCGGTGCGGCAACTGCGGCACGGAATACTTCGCGCCCAGCCTCCCGCTCAATACCCAGGACCAGTGCGACGTGGATCCCTATCTTGGCAAGGTCAATAGTCCGCTGTTCCCCAAAATCTTAATCGTCCTGATGCTCATCTCCACCCCATTGTTGTTTGTGCCGTTTATGATTCACTTTTTCCTGTGGACCGACCGCTCCTACAAAAGCCGGCGTTGGCAGCAGGTGCACAAAGTTGCTTTTTGGCTCGCGGTGGTGGTGAACCTGATCCTGTGGTTGCCAATGTTTGCCAAGGACCTGATTTCAAAAAAGCCGTAACCACCCGAGACCGCGAGTGAGCGCTAAGTGCTTAGGTCTAGGTTCCCAAAACCGCGCTTTAAATATTTGCAGTGCGGGTCGGGCAACCGGAACGAGTGGATTGGCGATGGTGCGTGATGGCTTTTGCCATGGGGTGCGAGCATTTAGATGGGGTTCGCGTTGCCCGACTAGTTGACCACGTTTTGCGGTCGGCCAGCGCGGAAGGCGCGCAAATTTTCCACCGCGAGGCGGAGGAGACGGGAGCGGGCCGCGCGGGTGCCCCAGGCATTGTGCGGCGTAATGATGGCGTTCTGGGCGGTCAAGAGCGGATTCGTTGCCGGGGGCGGCTCAACGGACAATACATCCAGGCCCGCGCCGGCCAGCCGGCCGGCGTTGAGCGCTTCCGCCAGGGCCGGCTCGTCAATCAACGGACCGCGACTCGTGTTGAGCAGGAAGGCGGAGGATTTCATCCAAGCAAGCCGCTCGGCGTTGACGAGCTGTTGAGTCAAGGGCGTGAGCGGACAGTGGAGGCTGACGACATCGCTGGTGCGGAAGAGGGTTTCGAGGTCCACGCAATGAACGAACGGCGGGCCGGAACGGGCCGAGGGATTGTGGGCCATTATTTTCATTCCAAACGCCCGACCAATTTCCGCCACGGTGACGCCGATGCGGCCCAGGCCAACGATGCCAAGAGTCAAGCCGTCGAGTTCGACCAGTGGTGAATCCCAGAAACACCAGTCCACGGCGTTCGACCACCCGCCGTCGCGCACGCGTTGGGCGTGATGCCCGGTGCGCTGGGTCAGTTCGAGCAGCAACGCGAAAGTGGCCTGCGCCACCGAACGGGAACCGTACGCCGGCACATTCGTGACCGGGAGGCCGCGGTCGCGCGCGGCGGCGAGGTCCACCACGTTGGTGCCGGTCGCCAGCACGCCGATGTATTTCAACTGCGGCAACGCCGCGAGGGTGGCGCGGGTCAGCGGGGTCTTGTTGGTGAGAACGATTTCGGCGTCGGCCGCGCGGCCGATTATTTCCGTCGGCGGCGTGCGATCGTGGATTGCGCATGAACCGAGTTGCTGGAGTTCGGCCCAGCTGAGATCGCCGGGGTTGAGCGTGTAGCCATCGAGGACGCAGATGTTCATGCCGCGAGGCTAGCGCAGGGAGTGGGTCAGCGAAAGCTTGGCGGGTGGGTTTCAATTTGTAGAATTCCGTCATGACGAGGCATTGTTGGAAGTGTGGCGTGGAATACAAACCCCGGGGAACGCCGGGTCGTTCCGAAACGTGCGACTGCGGGGCGGACCTCAAAGTCTGCCTGAACTGCGCGAGCTTTGATCGCACGGTGGCCTACCAGTGCCGCGACCGCCGCGCCGATCCCGTCGAGGAAAAACACCTCGCCAATTACTGCGAATGGTTCGAACTGGCGCGCCGGGTATTTGTCGCGCCGCCGGAAGAAAAATTCCGCGCCGACAAGGCGCGCAACCAACTGAAGAATTTGCTGGGGGACTAATTTCCCCGCACCGCTGAGCGCCGCCGGGCCCGAACTTTGGAGCGCTCCGCCGGTCGCGCCCGGCTCGGCGCTCCCCACGATTGACACGCCGTGCTGAATTTGTGGAGATTAACGCCGCCAACGAATACCCAAGACCATTATGACGCCACCCGCCAAAACCATCTCCACTGAATCCTTGCAGCAAGAGGGCCGCTGCTTTCCGCCGCCGGCCGAGGCCGTGAAGCGCGCTTACATCGACGCGGCGACCTACCAGCAAATGTATGAGCGGTCGGTCAAGGATTCCGATGCGTTCTGGCTGGAGCAAGCCCAAACGCTCGAATGGTTCAGGCCCCCGACCGTCGCGCGGAAGTACCGTTGGGATTCGCATGCCCGGAAGATCGAGCATACTTGGTTCGAAGATGGCGTGCTGAATGTGAGCGTGAACTGCCTGGATCGTCATCTCCAAACCGCGACCCGCAACAAAACGGCCATCATCTGGCAAGGCGAGGGCGAAGCCGAGGTGCAGCACCTTACCTACGAGCAGCTGCATCGCGAGACCTGCAAGTTCGCCAATGTTCTCAAATCGCTTGGGATCCAAAAAGGCGACCGGGTCTCCATTTACATGCCGATGGTGCCGGAGGCGGCGATCGCCATGCTCGCCTGCACTCGCATCGGGGCGATTCATTCCATTGTTTTCGGCGGGTTCAGCGCGGATTCGCTTGCGGGGCGGATCAATGATTCCACCTGCAAACTTCTCATCACCGCCAATGCCGGCGTGCGCGGGGGAAAACCGATCTTGTTGAAAGAGATTGCCGACGCGGCGCTCCTACGTTCGCCCACCATCGAGCGCGTCGTGGTCTTCCAGCGCAACTCCACGCCCTGCACCATGCTGGCTGGTCGTGACCTCTGGTATCACGAGCTGATGGCGAACGCTTCCGCCGACTGCGGGCCCGCGCCGATGAAAGCCGAGGATTACTTGTTCATGCTGTATACGTCCGGCTCCACGGGCAAGCCCAAGGGCGTCGTACATTCCACCGCCGGTTACTTGCTGCACGCCGCGCTCACGCACAAATACGTCTTCGATATCCACCCCGACGACGTTTATTTCTGTACCGCGGACATCGGCTGGGTCACCGGCCACAGCTACGGCGTCTATGGCCCGCTCTGCAATGGCGCTACGACGCTCATGTTCGAGGGCGTGCCCACCTATCCCGATGCCGGCCGCTTCTGGCAGATCGTCGAGAAATTCAAGGTCACCGCATTCTACACCGCGCCGACCGCCATCCGCTCGTTGATCCGGCTCGGCGAAGAATGGCCCGGCAAATGGGACCTGAGTTCGCTGCGCGTCCTCGGCTCCGTCGGCGAGCCGATCAATCCGGAAGCGTGGCTGTGGTATCATCGCGTCATCGGCCAGAACCGCTGCCCCATCGTGGACACCTGGTGGCAGACCGAGACCGGCGGCATTCTCATCACCGCGTTGCCCGGCGCGCACTCCTTGAAGCCCGGCAGCGCGAGTCGGCCGTTTTTCGGCGTTGAGCCAGTGGTATTGCGCGACGACGGCAGCGAGTGTGCGCCGAACGAAGGTGGCAAGTTGTGCATCAAGCAACCGTGGCCCGGCATCATGCGCACAACGTGGGGCGATCACGACCGCTTCATTGACACGTATTTCACAATGTTCAGCAACATTTCACCCTCTCTCCCCCTCACCCGCGCACACTCTGGTGAGGGAGGAGCGGGCCACAAATTGACCTACTACTTCACCGGCGACGGTTGCCGCGTCGATCCCGACGGTGATTACTGGTTGCTCGGCCGCGTGGATGACGTGGTGAACGTCTCCGGCCACCGCATCGGTACGGCGGAAGTCGAGAGCGCGCTGGTGAGCCACCCGAAAGTTGCGGAGGCTGCCGTCGCGCCGATGCCCCACGAGATCAAAGGGCAGGGGCTCTACGCTTTCATCACGCTCAAGGATCATGTCGAGCCCAGTGAGGAACTGAAAAAAGAACTCGCGCTCCATGTCCGCAAAGAAATCGGACCGATTGCGGTGCCGGACAAAATTCAATTTGCGCCCGGCCTGCCGAAAACCCGCTCCGGCAAAATCATGCGCCGCATCCTCCGCAAGATTGCCGAGGATCACGCGGACCAGATCGGCGACACCACCACACTGGCCGATCCGGGGGTGGTGGATTCACTGGTGAAGGGGAAGCAGTAGAACGGAAAGCAAAAGCGCGACCGTCCAACCGCCTGCGTCCCGCAGCCTACGCCCCGCTCGCTGGCGTTCGCGCGCGCTTTGAATGTTGAATGTTCAATGTTCGAGGTCGGATATTTCCCGCCAGTGAAGAGTGTGATTTCAAACGCCCCGATCTTGGGCGAGCTGCTCCGCGATTTTGTGCCGGTCTCATCGCCCCGTCCCCGCCGCCGGAATTTAATTTGCGTTCCCCTCCGTTTGGGGGCTAATTGCCCGCATGACTGTGGCTGAACTAACCCGTCCGAAGACGAAAGCCCAACGGCTTTGGACCTACGATGAGATGGTCGCGGAACTACCCGAGACCAGCCAGCCAACCGAGTTGTGGAATGGAGCAATTGTCAAGTCACCCGCACTGCATCCCAATCACCAACGCATCGTCGGAAGATTTTATAAATCGCTGGATCAGTTCGTGGGCAAGCGCGGATTGGGAGAAGTCTTGGTCAGTCCGGTGGACGTGGTGCTGACCCAGAAGCGCGTGGTGCAGCCAGATGTGCTTTTCATTTCCAAAGCGCGGCTTGGCATCGTGAAGAATTACGTGGATGGCGCGCCCGACCTGGCCATGGAAGTCATTTCAGAAACGAGCTGGCAGCGTGATCGTATTGAGAAGAAGGCGCTCTACGAGCAATGCGGTCTACCCGAATACTGGATTATTGACCCCGACAGCGAAACCATCGAGGTTTTCGCGCTCACCAAGGGGGTCTATCAGCTCCACAGCCGCGCGGTGGGGGCGCAATCGGCCAAATCCAAACTGCTCGCTGGCTTCAGCCTCGCGTTCAAAGACCTGCTGGGTTGAGCGCCCGGCGGCCAAGTCTGACCTTGAATCACGCTGGCGAAACCATTGCAATTCCACGCGCACTCCCTAACCTGCGCGGATGCACATTTTTCAAACGATCCTAAAGCATTGGCTGCGAAATTCAGGGTGGGTTCTTGCGTCCGGCCTGGCCTTGGTTATGACTGCGGGAACGGTGGAGGGCGCCGAGGCGCCGGAACCCGCGCGCGCGCTACGAAATCTGGATCAGAGCTATTTTCCGTTTACGCCGGTCAAAAACAAGGCCGAGTGGAATCGGCGCCGGGAGGAAATTCAGCGCCGGGTGCTCGTCGCGGCGGGGTTGGATCCCATACCGGAAAAAACTCCCCTCAATGCCGTGATCCACGGCCGCATCGAAAAAGCGGATTACACGGTAGACAAGGTAACGTTCGAATCGCTGCCCGGGCATTTTGTCACGGGCAATCTTTACCTGCCGAAAGTCATCCCGGGAAAAATCCCCGCGGTGATTTCACCGCATGGCCACTGGCCCGACGGGCGGTTCATGCACGCGGATGATGCCGAAGTCAAAAAACAGATTGCGATGGGGGCGGAAAAGTTTGAGAACGCGGCTCATTCGCCGATGCAGGCGCGTTGCGTGCAGCTCGCGCGGATGGGCTGCGCGGTTTTCCTTTACGACATGCTGGGCTACGCCGACAGCGTGCAGTTCCCGGAGCACCGCCACGGACCGACGGCGAAAGGTTTCGTCAGCCCCGAGGCGGAATTGAATCTCGTGAGCTATTTCGGTCTGCAAACCTGGAACAGCGAGCGGGTGGTTGATTTCATGAGCAGCCTGCCCTACGTGGATTCCAAGCGCATCGGCTGCACCGGCGAAAGCGGCGGCGGCACGCAGACGATGATGCTCACGGGGATTGATGATCGCATCGCGGCGGCGTTTCCCTGCGTCATGGTCAGCACCGCGATGCAGGGCGGTTGCACCTGCGAGAACGCGCATTATCTCCGGATCAATCAAGGCAACATTGATATCGCCGCCCTGACCGCCCCGCGCCCGCTCGGCATGACCGCCGCCGACGATTGGACCAAGGAACTGGAAACGAAAGGTTTTCCCGACTTGAAAAATCTTTATACCCAGTTGGGAATTCCGGATCGCGTGGAGGCGCATTTCAATATTCAGTTTCCGCATAACTACAACGCTGTCTCCCGCGCGCAGATGTACGCCTTCTTCAACCGACATTTCAAACTTGGCTTGATGAATACCGACGAGCGCGACTTCGAGTTGCTCGCAACCCCGGAGCTCAGCGTCTGGGATGCGCAACACCCGAAACCGGCGGGCGATCAGGTCGGGGTGCCGCACGAGCTCGCCATTCTCAATTGGTTCAAAGCTCAAACCACGCAACAAATCGAACCGCTGCTACATCCAAAATCCAAAGCCGACCTGCGCCGGGCCCGCGAAGTCATCGGGGGCGCGCTCGGCGTGATGATTGGCCGTCCGCTCCCGAAGCCTGGCGCGTCCACCTTCACCGTGCGTACGTCGGAGGACAAAGGCGACTATCTCCTCCAACGCGGCCCCACGGCCTGTGAAGGCGATGTGGTTGAGACGACGTTTCTGTACCCAAAAGATTGGAACCGCGACGTCATCTTGTGGCTCACGCTCAAAGGCGAGGGATCCATTATTCACCCCGATGGGAGTCTCAGCGAACCGGCCGTTCAAATGCTAAAACGCGGCTATGCCATTGCTTGCCCGCAATTATATCTGCTGGGTGCGACGCGCAATCCCAACGTGTACGCCGCCGACCAGCGCAAGTCTGGCGGCGCCTACGAAGGCTTTGCCGGCTATCACTACGGCTACAATCCGAGCCTGTTTGCCGAGCGCGTGCGCGATGCCCTCGCCCTGATCGGCGAAATTCGCGACAACCAAGATCATAGCGCCAAACAAATACGGGTCGCCGGGGTTGAAGGCGCCGGTGTCATTGCCGCTGCCGCGACCGCACTGGCGACCGGCGCGGTCCATCAACTGGCGTGCGACACCGCGGGCTTTCGCTTTGCGCAGCTCGACAATGTCTGGGACATCAACTTTGTTCCCGGGGGCGCGAAGTACGGCGACGTGCCGGCGCTGCTCGCTTTGTGCGCCCCCGTGACGACCACCGTGGTGGGCGAGACTCGTGGCTCCGCCGCTGGCGTGGCGTGGGCGTTTAGTGCGGCCAAAGGTCGGGTGGAGTTTGCTGACCTCAACCAGTCCCCGGCGGTGACCGCGGTCGTACGGGCGTTGACGGGCCGGAAGTGAGGTTGGTTTGCCTTGTTTTCGGAGTCGAGCGGAGGCGACGGATACGAAGCTATGACGGATCACAATTCTCCGGGGCTGCTGCGCCGCTGGCTGCTTCGGCTGGTCCGGCTGACCGGATGGGCTCTGCTTTTGTTGGGGGTGCTGGTGTTGTTCTGGCTGCGGGGCGCGCTCTACCACCGGTTCGTGAGCTTCCCGCGCGAAGCGGCGGCGTGGCAGGCGCTCCGCGCCCAACGGCAGCCGGTGGCGTACACCGCCGGGTGGAACGAGTATCGCGGCATCCTACACAGCCACTCCCATTTGTCGCACGATAGCGAGGTGCCGTTTGAAGAAATTCTCCGCGCGCTCAATGGAGCCCGCCTGGATTTCATCTGCCTCAGCGATCACGCCGTGGACGGCCGCGCGGATTTCGACTGGCAATGGCGCGGGATTCACGACGGAAAACTTTTCATTCCCGGGTTCGAGCTGAAGGAAGGAATGATGCCGTTCGGCGTTGCGGCCGGCGTGGTGCTCAGCAATGCAACCGACTCCGCGATCCTGGCCCAACAGATTGTCACGAACGGCGGCGTGCTGTTTTACGCGCATCCGGAAGAACCGCGCGAGTGGGAACGGCCGGAGCTCACCGGCATGGAAATCTACAACCTCCACACGGATTTCAAACGCCCGAAGGGCGGATTGAGCGGCGTGCTGCGCGACCGATTGCCTGATCTGCTCCTCAACTTACGGTCCTATCCGGACCAGGTAGTGCGACTGGCGTTTCAGCGGCCCACGGAGTTCCTGCAACGTTGGGACGAGCTGAACCGCACGCGCCACCTTACCGGCATCGCCGGCAACGACTGTCATCAGAATGTTGGGGTGCGTGGGATCTACACGGAGGCCGACACGATCCGGGTGGAGGACACGAGTCCGAAGACGTTGAAGGAATTCAAATTGAACTGGTTCACCCGGCCCCTCGCCCGCTGGCTCTTCGGCCCGCTCGAACCAAACCGGAAACTGTTCCACGTGCAGCTGGATCCGTACGAACGCTCGGCGCGTTTTGTAAACACACATGTCCTGGCTCGCGGATTGGAAGAGCCGGCGATCCTTGATTCGTTGCGGGCGGGTCGGGTGTTCATCGGCTTTGATATGATCGCGGACAGTTCGAGCTTTCGGTGGTACGCCAACGACCCATCGGGCTTGGCGGTCATGGGGGAAACGTTCGCGTTTTCCAACGAAACCCGCCTGCATGCGCAGTCGCCGCTGCCATGCCGATTCACCATCGTCAAGGATGGGAGCGCCGTTCATCAAGCGGAAGGCCGCGCGGTGGACTGGACGCCCTCGGGTCCGGGCAAATACCGGGTCGAAGCCGAACTGAAAGTGCGTGATGAATGGGTGCCCTGGGTTTACGCGAACCCGATTCAACTGCAATAATGAGCCTGGGGAATACAAATTGAGCATATGCGAAAAGCCGGAATCATTCTCTGCTTGGTGGGCTGCGCTTGGATGACGTACCACGCGGCAGTACTTCCAGGAAGAGTTCATGCGGCCGTTGAGTCGGAGGTTCATGATATTCAGCGTTACGATGCCCGGCTTACCCAAGAGCAGGCTATCAAACATTTTCGAGAACTTGGGAAGGATATCCTTTCGGATGTGCCCCGCATCTGGCCGGGGCTCGTCTCCGTGCTTGTCGGCAGTGCGCTTTTAGTCCTTTCAGGTTCACAACGACATAGAGATGACGCATAATTACCACCGCCCTGCATTCAACCCCGGTGACGCATTGCGTTCCGCATTCGCGGTCGACTCGCCCGTCCGGGGAAGCCTAGTGTAGTGTATCATAAATAGATAGACATATCTGATTTTCTATGCAAAATCGTTGTTGATGCCAAAATTCGCCAGCGCCGTGGTCCTTTCTGAGGCCGATCGAAACCAACTGGAGAGCTGGGTCCGCGCACAGTTTAC
>JANXWY010000130.1 GCA_025350905.1 Verrucomicrobiota bacterium | reverse complement strand
GTTCGATCAGAGTGAATGCGAAATCGCGCTCACGAATGCCGTTCACTGACGAGCTGTGTTTCCTGAATTGCATCGGGCCTCCCTCGAATCGGAGATCGGGCTTGGTCATGCATAAGCAATACGCCCCTGGAATTCGGGCGTCAAGCCCGGCGCTTACTCTGGCGCTCCCGGTGGGCGGCCTGCTCCTCAGCGCACGTAGATCGGGTTCGAGTAAACCCACGGGCGATCCTCGCCATCCACTTTGAGCCAGCCCTCAACCCGATAAACGCCCGGGGCTTTGACTTCGTGTTCCAGTTCGTCCTGCTCCGCATCGGCGATTACTTTGCCATTGCGCAGCAGGCGGATGTGACAACTGACCGGAAAGCGCGCCACCAATTTTTGACCTGCAACAAATTTGATTTCGTCGCCTATCAAGGCCGGGGTGGGAGGCGCGACTTGGAAGGAAAACCCCGAAGCGTCGCACATCCAGTCGTGGCTGACGAAAGCGTGGCCCTGCTGAAGCGCGGAGCGAATGGCGCTCTCGGACATTTCCGGCGCGAGAATATGCGTCGTGACATTGCGGAAGGAGCGATAGTAGGGATCGAGATCCGCGCGGGCCACTTCGTCACCGGGCTTGTGGCCCTTGGTCAACTCGCGAATGCCGGGGCGGGAACCGGCGCTGGCCTTGCGCATGTCCTCATCGTTGTCAACGTTCGTGCCGAACCGGACGTTTTCTCCATCCACCATTTTGACGACCATGACCATGTTGTGATGGCAGTCGTTGGCCGCGATGCCGGTAAGCCGCCGCGTCTGGGTTTCGGCGTCCCACTTATCGATGTAGTCCTGAGGGTAGGTGACTTGCGACGCAAGGAGTTCGTCCGGATAGAGACGCAGATTTTCATGCAATTCGGCGAGTTCGCCCGGATCCAGAAGTTTCATGGCCAGGGCAATGAGGCCCGCCATGTCGCGCTTCGCGTCGGCGTGGCGGTTGTAGATTTCCATGCCGGTCAAACCGTCCATCGGATGGTCGAGCCGTTCCTCGGCGTGCGAAAGGAAGATCAAACCATTGCTGGCCGTGACCGAAGCCACGAATTCGGGCCGCGGCTGCTCCATACGGTCCATCATTGGGGCCATTGGATAAATTAGAAATCCCTTCGCTTCGGATCCAGGAATGAACAGAACTCCCTCGTGAAGTCCGCGCCAGCTCTCGCGGATGAAGTCCCTGGGCGGACGGAGGTGATCGGTCAACATGATGACCTGCACCCCGGCTTTCTTGGCGTCCGCGAGCATCTCGGGTCGCGTGCCGCCGGTGTGGGTCGAGTCCTCGGCGTGCGCGTGCAGGATGGCCTTGCAATCCTTCAAGCCTGGCAGCGCCGGCAGCGACCGGCGGCTCTGCTGAATGCGCAGGACATCCTCGTGGGCGGCTTTGAGGTGGGCGGTTTTCATCCGCTCGACGGACGAATACTTGCGAACGGGAACGTTCGTTTGGGCGGGCAGGGAATTAACCAGCAGCGCCAGGGGCAACAGAGCCGCCAGCCTCTGCCACCGGACGACGGAGAAACTCATTCGCATGACACACCTTAGTGTTTCGCCGCAGCCGCAGTCAAATCGCAGATTGTCGGACCGTGGCAAGACCATTAACGGCTCCCGCTCCCGATAACGTTTTGCCGTAAGGCAACAAGCCAGAGCGCTTTTCACCTGCCAAGTCGCGGTTACGTCTCTGATAATCAATCAACGGCAATGATCACGAGCCGTTCAATCAGGATGAAACCCGAGCTTCCTTGTTGCGACGGACGCCGGGGCGTGGTGGGTTGAATCCCCCTGTCGCCACCTTGATGGTCGGCGCCAGACGTGACTTGCGGCATTGCCACCCAAAAATTGAGCAGCTTCTCACGGTCAATCAGGGAGTCCGTTGGGCTAGCCAGCCAAAATCCACGCTGCCGCGGACAGGCAGATTGTTGAGGTAATTGTAGCTGTAGGTCACCGCCGCACGGGTGCGACTGTCCCGCCATTTATGGATTTCCGAATGGCCGTCCGCAAAGCTGAACCCGCAGGCGCCGTCATGATAGGAGGCGGGCCAATCCACCCATGCCGCGTTGAGCACTGGCAGACCTGAGTTTACGTACAGCATTGCATCATTGATGCTGTCGGGATGTTCGTCCACGAATACCCAGGCCATTGTGCGGGTGACGGCTGGACGAGCGCGCTGAGTTTTTTGATCTCACGGCACCAACTAAAGTACTTCCAGCCGGGG
>JANXWY010000084.1 GCA_025350905.1 Verrucomicrobiota bacterium | reverse complement strand
GAAAATCAAGAAGGCGCTTCAAGGCAAAACGTTGCCATCGGTGTCCGTGAAGCTGACGGAGCGACATTTTGGCGGTCCGGTGATTGATCCGGCGGCGGAAACCGAACTGGGGAAAATCCTGCTGGAATGCGGTTTCAAACTGGTGGACGACAGCTCAGCTGAAAAAGCCGACGTGGAAATCACCGGGGAAGCCTTCAGCGCGTTCGGCCTGCACAAGGGCAACTTGATTTCCTGCAAGGCCCGCGTGGAACTTAAAGCCCACAAACGCACAGGCGAATTGGTGGCGGTGGACCGGCAGACCAGCGTGGCGGTGGACATCGCCGAGCAGACGGCGGCGAAGACAGCATTGCAAAACGCCGCAATGGAGATGGCGGAGCGGGTGTTGCCCAAGCTGTCGCACTGAACCAACCAATACCCAAGTTATGAGCAAACGGTTTCGGTTCGTCGTGGCAACGATGCTGGCCATGGGCGGCTTGGCGATCTTCCTCGTGCATTTTTTTAGCGATCCGGAGCGGGATGGAGATTTCCAAATCAAAGAAACGGACCTCGCCGCGGCTGTCCAGAAGCACGCGGGTTCTGAGTTGCCGCCGCCATCGGCACCGGTTCCGATTGAGCCATCACGTTCGGTCCGGCTCGCAGTTGGTGGGCTTGGTCTGGGCAGTGACGAGCAGAATCGCCGCGTTGGCGATTTGATCTTGGCCGAACTGGCGGGTGCGAAAGGCCTGGGCTTGGTGGAATGATGGCCGTGTCCGAAAGTTCGCCTATGTGCCAGCGGATGCGGTAGACCAAATCCAAATCGGCGGCGGATATGTTTGGGCCAAGTTCGACTGGCATCTGCACCGGGCTCCGCTACGCGATGTGCACTGAGTTGCTTCAGCGATGCAAAGCGGAGTTCCATTTCGTGTGATTGGTGCGTTTCGTGGTTTTAACTTCGGCTTTCGGTTGAGCGACACGCCGGCAACTGTTACAACTTCCCCATGCTCAAGTCTGGTATTTTGAATCCCCACCTGCTCTCGTTGCTTGCGCATGTGCGCCACACCAACACCCTGGTTATCGCCGACCGTGGTTTTCCGTTCTGGCCGCAGCTTGAGACGGTCGATCTCTCAATCGTGGATGATCTGCCCACGGTGTTACAGGTGTTGACCGCCGTGCGCGGGAGCTGCGTCATCGGCAAGGCGTGGATGGCCAGGGAATTCCTCCGCGCGAACGATCGACGGACGCAAACGCGTTTCGTGACCGCGCTGAAAGGCACGTCCGTCAAGTTCGAGCCGCACGTGGATTTCAAGAAGCGCGTGCCCCACGCCATTGGACTGATCCGCACCGGCGACACGACGCCGTACGCAAACATGATATTGGAATCCGCGTAATCTTCCGATCCGACGCCGACCTGTCGATGCCGCTGGCCGGACTGGCCGATCGGGAAATCACGGTGCTGGTGAAATACGGCGCGGCAGCGGCGCGCGGAGTTTTTGGTAAAGCCACTTCTCCACCGGACGGAGCGGGCCCAGCCATTGGTAAAACGGCGAGTAGATCAGCCGCACCCGCACCACGGAGAGAAACATCGTCAACGAGGAACGAAACAATGCCGAGCTGACCTTGGAGCCAATCTGGTCGGTCCATTCGGTGGGCACCTCGAGAATGCTAAAGCCCGCGCGTTTTAGGGAAACCAGCAGGTTCACATCGAAGGCGAGGTCGGCGATTTGCAGCGTCGGGTGGATTTTCTCCACGGCCCCGCGGCGCAGGACTTTGCACGGGCATTGCGTGTCCTGGATGTGCATCCAGAACAGCCCTTCGACGACGACGTGAAAGCATCGACTCGTGAACCGGCGCAGCCACGGTTGGGCCTGATGTAATACCGCGCCGCGCAGCCAGCGCGAACCAATGATGCAATCCGCTTCCCCCAACCGCTTAACCAGCGCATGAAAGGCCTGCGGCGGCGAGGCCCCGTCCGCATCCACATAGCCGATCACTTCCGCCTGGGCCGCGAGCTTGAGGCCTTCGATGAGCGCCCCCCCTTTGCCGATAGGCGCGGGAAAATCCAACAGGCTGATGGCGGGAAATTCCTGCGCGACCCGTTCGACGACGCTGCGGGTATTGTCGCGGCAGCCGTTGAGCACGATGACGAGTTGAAACTTGCCGCGGTAGTGGTCGCGGAAATAAGCCCCGAACTCGCGCAACACTGGTTCGATGCGCGCTTCTTCATTGTACGCCGGGATAAGCAGCAACAGGCTGGGCTCGGTCACGCGCTATCAATTAACAGAGAATCCCGGAAAAGCAATCGTGGCCCATGGGCGGCAGGTGCCGCCACACAAGGTCAATTCCACAGGCCCCGCAACCTTTTCAAAGTTTGCCTCAAGGAATACGCGGCTTCGTCCACGCCCGGGTTGACCTTTGGACTCAATCCGGGTCGCTTCGGCGGACGATTCGGCCGGCGACGGGGCTGGGCCGTGGGCACGGGGTCATTGGCCGGGCAACGAATCCTTTCGACTATTTTTTCGACGGGGTCCGTTTTGAGCAGGTAATCCGACGCGCCCTCACTGAGCGCTTGTTCCCGCCACTCCTGGTCGTAGCAGGTCGTGTACATCAACACCCGGGTCGCACGGGCGAGCGATTTAATCGGGCGCACCGCGTCCAAGCCATTTTGCTCCCCCATCTGGACATCCAACAGGATGACATCCGGTCCGGGTTTGCTGGCGAGCGTGCTCAGCAACGCGTCCGGCGAGGAGAATTGGCGCACGCATTGAATGCCGTCCCAACGGCCGAGCAGTTCCGCGACCAGCGTGCGAAAGCGGTCGTTGTCGTCCACCAGCCAGATGCTCACATTCGGGGCGGGCGATGGGAAGGTTCCCGAAAGGGCCACGCCGCGTTCGTTTGGAACCGGGGCAGTTGATCCGAGAGTTTCATGCATATACTACTTTTGTCCGAGCTTAAGCTTTACCAATGCCAAGCCACCGCGCGAGGCGCTGCGCCCGCGGCGAACCATTGGATCAGCCCGCGGTTACAGGGCAATTTCGTGATGGTGACAAATCTGAAACAAAGCCCAGACCGCGCGAGTGCAGCGGAGCCAATGACGCGTTCTAAACAAGCTGCCAGAAACCAAACACCGGGCGGTGGGTTACTGAATCTGGGTCTCGCGCTGAATCTTAAATTTCTCAATCCGCTTCCGCAACGTCGCGCGGGTGATGCCGAGCAGTTTCGCCGCATGCACCTGATTGTTGTCCGTCTCCTTGAGGGCCTGAATCACCAACTCGCGTTCGACGGCCGGCAACACCTTCAGCTTGGGATCACGGCGGGCGATTTGAAACAACTGCCGCGCCAACGTCGCCGCATCGGTCGCCGCCCCTTCCCCGGGCGTGGTTGAAACCACATTGGTCGTGGCGCTCTGGCCCGTGATTTCGCCGGGCAGATCGGCCGGTAAAATCGCCTCGCTTTTGGCAATGACATGGGCGCGGCGGATGACGTTCTCCAGCTCGCGGACGTTGCCGGGCCAGTGATATTTCTCCAGCGCCTTGACCGCGGCTGCGGCGATGCCCTTGGGGGCGCGCGCTTGATCCCGCGCGATGGTTTTCAGAAAATAATTTACCAGCAACGGAATGTCCTCGCGCCGTTCCCGCAACGGTGGAATGTGAATCCGCACGACATTAAGCCGATAGAATAAATCCTCGCGGAACTGCCGCGCGGCCACGGCCTGTTCGAGTGGTTTGTTCGTTGCGGC
>JANXWY010000077.1 GCA_025350905.1 Verrucomicrobiota bacterium | reverse complement strand
AGGGTGCGACCAGAAGTGGCGGTCAACCCGGGTGGTAGGAGTGTTCGCGCTGCGAACACTCCGCCCGCGCCGAGCGGGCGGAACGTGCGGTGACTCGGACGTGCCGCTGGACGCGGCACGACGGCTCGCCGCGCAAGCCGTGCTACCACACTGACCGCCACTTCCAGTCGCACCCCTGAAAAAACCGCGGGCGGATGTGCGAGGCGGGCAATTCCCCCGCAGCTCGCTTCCGCCGCCGCGACGCAAATTTCTGGTCGCGGTGCACGCCATAAACAAGTCGCATTCCGAGCGGCACCGGAGGGAAGGTTGCGCTTGCGGCGTTGGAAAATGCTTTCGGTGGCTGAACGGCAAAAATGCCGCGCTGCGGGGGCGCTGGTGGGCGAACATTTTTCTGCCCGTTCGGAATGAAACCCCACGGGGATTACGCCAATCCGCCCAGCGTTCCTTGAAGCGATCGGGCGCCGCCGGGGCAACTGGCGGTGAGCCTGGAATGGTTTTGAGGCCGGGACCTAGCCCATATGCACCGGCATCCCAAGCCGTTCGCACATCCGCCTCGCGACGCGAGTTACTTCGGCGTGGTGATCATTGGGAAGTTGTCGGTGCGGAAAGGCGACGCCGGCAGGCCGTCCTTACTCCATAGATTCACCTCTGGAAAATCCGCCCAGCCATACCGAACCGCGACCGGTTGGGCGACTTCCGGACTGCTTACAGCCACGGTCGCACCCACGATTTCCGCCTTGGCCCAGAGAAATTTTTTATCCTCGCCGCAGACGGCGAAGCCTTTGAGTTCGCCGCCGCGCGCTTCGAGGCCCTGACAGGCATGGTCGAAATGCAGAATTGCCTGGTCGCCTTTGATCTCCAAGCGGCTGTAAATGGGCCCGGAGAATTCATTTTTTTCTCCATAGGCGATGGCGCGCGCGGCCAGGGCGAGGCGTTCACCCACCGGTTTTTTCCATTTCGGATGAATGTCCTTGGCGTCGCCCACATCGGTGATGACCGCCAGGCCGACGTTGGGGAGCACTTGGGTCGCCCGGAGCTGCGCTTCTCGCAATTCGGCCCAGGTACTATCCGCAGGCTGTGCTTTGGCCGCTTGGAACGGGGCGAGTTGCACGGCTAGGAAGGTGAAGTCGCCTTGGCCCCAATCGCGCCGCCAGCAGCGGATCATGTCGGGAAACAGCGTGCGATATTGCTCCGCCCGACCGGCGTTGGATTCGCCCTGATACCAGATCGCGCCCTTGATGGCGTACGGAATCAACGGGGCTATCATGCCGTTGTAAAGTTCGCCGGCGGCCCAGGGGCGGCCCGGCGCCGGTTACGTCAATTTGGTGCCCGCCTTTTCCGCGTCGGCCTTTTCATTTTCAAACACGGCCGTGGCCTGGCGCCAGTTTTTATCGGCGGCCGCCGAAGGTTCCGGAATTTCCTTCACGTACCGCGGGTTGATTTCGAATGCCTCCCGGCTCATCCACGCTTCGGCCGGCGTGCCGCCCCAATAGGTTCCGATCAAGCCGACTGGTCCTCGGCGTGTTCGCTGGAGGTCGCGACCGAAATAGTAACCCACGGCCGAAAAGCCCTCGATGCTCTGCGGCGAGCAAAGTTCCCAGGTCGCCTTGACGACTGTGGTGGGCGCTTCCAGGCGATTCTTCCGCACATTGAAAACGCGGATCTGGGCGTTGGTCGCGGACGCGAGATCCGCGGCCGGTTCGAAGGCCCGGCTCATCGGCCACTCCATGTTCGACTGGCCGCTGCACACCCACACGTCGCCGACGAGCACATTGGTGAATTGAATCGTGCCGGACTTGGCCGTGAGGGTGAACACGTCGGGTCCGCCCGCCTTGAGCTTGCCGAGCTTGACGTGCCACGCCAGGTTGCGCGCGGTGGTGCTAATCTGCTGGTTGCGAAACTTGACCGTAACCACTTCGCCGTCGTCGGCCCAGCCCCAAACCGGCACGGGCTGTCCCTGCTGCAGCACCATGTTGTCGGAGAAGACGGCGGCCGGAGTGACGGCGGCGGGTAGCGTCAGTGGCAAGGCAGTTAGAATGGAGCCGACCAGACATCGGCCAAGGGATTTGAGTAGCATGACGGTATTGCAACCAAGTGACCGGGCGTGGTCAACCCTAATTCCAATTTTGTCGGAACTCCATGAGAATGTCCCTATCCTAAATGGTGCGGACTTGGATACCTCCTGCGTGGTGAGCACCGAGTGGCGATTCCGACAGTTGCATCACGGAATGCTCGGCGTGGGTATTGAGACGTTCACCGAGTTTGGTGAGGACCTCGATTGCGGTGTGTAATTGCGCGGTGGTAGGCGTTTGCATAATCAGATGCGGATGCCGCGCGAAGACTTTTACGCGAGTTGCTGCCGGTGGCTTGGATACTTTTTGAGGACGGACTGTGCCAAGGTTACAATTTCCGGTGCAATCGGGTGTGCCCACGGATCGCCAAAGCCAAGTTCCGCGGCAGCTTCTTCGGCGGCGAGTTTCGTTGGCCCTTCCATGGTAGTGCGAAGTGGCTCGCCCACTTCGCGGGCGTGTTCCCGGTCGGTGTGGTGATATCCTGAGTTGCTTGCCCGGTCGTTCTGTAGTGCTCGTGCTCACGATGGCAGTTCACCAAAAGCCATCCGTGCGAAGTTGTCTCAGCTACACAAAATGAGCGGGCATGCAAAGGCTCAAATTGTCGCTGCTCGCCAAGTTGCTGGGCAGCCAACGAAATTTCATCACGGAAGGCCAGCCGGTGATTCTCGAAATTCTCGTCACGGAAACCAAAGATTTGGAGAAGCGCGATCAAGAACCCCAAGAGTGAGAGAATCTGCGGACGGGACGAATGTCTTCCATTGGGTTCGATCAAGCAGTGCCCTACCCATTTTTTGAGGCAGACGTGATTGGCTAGGTGAAAAAATAATCCATATGCCGAGTTCAAGGGGCAATTCCTCTGATTTCCCAGGTATCAGTCCTTTTTCATCGCTGCCACTCGGCATAATCAGAGGCCCTGGCTAAAGGCCAAGAATTGGTTCGATGGGTGACTGCGGCGCGAGCATCAGTCAATCGGAATAAACTGGAGTTCACGATGAGCGTTCGCTACTTGTGACCGCGACTTCGCCAGCGATGCAAACAAAAATGAAAGCCATAACAAACAAGGATTTCGGCGCCGCCCCGTTGGTTTGGGCGCAGGTGGTAACCTTGTCGACTGGCCATGAGTAGCCTTGCCATCAGCCTGATTAGTCTCCTTTGCCTGGTCGGAGGTTTGTTGCTGGGCCTGTGGCTCCAGCGCCGGCTGCCGAATCATCATCTTTCCAAGGAATCGCAGGACTCCGTCAAGCTGGGGGCCGGCATGGTGGCCACGATGTCCGCACTGATTTTGGGCCTGCTGGTAAGTTCTGCCAAGAATTCCTTTGACAACGTGAGTGCCGCCATCGCCCAGAGCGGGGCCCGCTTCATCCAACTCGACCACGTGCTCGCCCAATACGGACCGGAAACGCGCGCTGTCCGCGACCAGCTCAGAAACACCATCATCGAGCGGGTGCAAAAAATCTGGAGCCAAGGCGTGCCGGGCGATTCCGGCCTGCGCGCCGTGGAAAAGTCCAAGGCCCTGCCCGATTTGCAGGCGAGTCTCCGCACGCTGACACCGCAGAACGACCAGCAGAAAGCAGCGCTCAGCCAAGCCACGCAAATCATCGCCGAAATCTGGCAGAGCCGGCTGCAGATCATGGAGCAACAACAAACGCCGGTGCCGACGGTGTTTCTGGTGTTGTTGATTTTCTGGCTCACGTTGCTGTTCATGAGCTTCGGTCTCTTTGCCCCTCTGAACACCACGGTCGCGGCGGTGCTGCTGGTCTGCGCATTTTCGGTGGCCTCCGCGATCTTCTTGATCCTCGAGATGAGCCATCCGCTCGATGGCTTCATAAAGGTGTCCAGTGCGCCGCTGCTCAAGGCGGTAGAACTGATCGGCGAATCTATCCAAAGCCATTAAACCCAACCGCAGCAGGTTAACTCTGCTGCCGATTGTTCTCGCCGGCCTCCACACCACTTTCGCGCAAGACCCATTGCCCTCGTGGAAAGACGGCGAGGCGAGAAAGCCATCCGGTCTGACTTGACAGAAGTGTATGCCATGACGATGACCGGTGTGATGGCACTGTGGAAATGCGTGGCGGTGCCGTCGGTGTACCGACGGCAGGAACCGTTGGGACAGTGAATGTTTTTTGATTGCGAGGAAAAATATCAGGTGGCGTCCCGGGCAAGGAGGCGGGTGGCCTGGACGGCGCGCATCGCTTTCAACAAGCGGTCCTTTTCGAAGGCCTGGTGCAGCTCGTCAAAGAGGCTGAAGAGCTGGCGGAACGCCACCGGAGCGAGCGTCTGGCGGATGTGGTTATCCGAAGGGAAGCGCCCGACCTGGAACAGCGAACGCGCCTTGTTCCGCCCCTGCGCCTGCTCCATGTTCTGCTGAAAGCTCAGAAACGAGGGGCCTTGGGTGCAGAAAACGGCGAAGGCCGACAACGCGATGTCAGCCATTTCGAACTGAGTGTTGTCGCCGGTGCGCGGATCAGGCAGCCCGGACGCGACGGTGCGCCAGCTTTGGATGAGTTCATCGAACCGGCGCGCAGGCATGCGACAAGAAATGCCGGTACGGCGACAAAAGTACAAGTTACAAACGTGTGACAACCAGGGGAACTACCCGTGACCGTGAGCCTTCCCACCCGTTTGATCAACTCACCCCGCTGCCCTCGTCCCAATCCCAAGTCAAAATGACAATTGCTGGCGGAAAATTCCGGATAGGGGGAACCGCCACGGCCAGATTCCCCGGCGGCCGGGGTGCGCGCGCGGCGACCCACAATTTTGACAATTTTCATTCTTGGCCTTTGGGCGCGCTTCTCGTAGCCTGCGCGCTTCATGATTGAAACTGACATTGAATTGCTGAAGGGGATCGCGAACCAATTGCGCATCCACTCAATTACTTCGACCACCGCTGCCGGCAGCGGCCATCCCACCTCGTGCTGTTCGGCAGCTGACGTCGTGGCGGCGCTGTTTTTCGGCCACATGCGTTACGATGCGAAGAATCCGAAATACTACAACAACGACCGCTTTGTTTTGTCCAAAGGCCACGCCGCGCCGTTGCTCTATGCCGCCTGGGCCGAGGCTGGCTTGTTCCCCGTGGAAGAGTTGCTGAAGCTCCGTCGCATTGATTCCGATCTCGAGGGCCATCCCACGCCGCGCCTCGCTTTTGCCGATGTGGCGACCGGCTCGCTCGGACAAGGCTTGGGGGTCGGAGTGGGGATCGCGCTCGCCGGCCGGCTCGACCAGCTCGATTACAACACTTATGTCCTGCTGGGCGACGGCGAAATCGCCGAAGGCGCCGTGTGGGAAGCTGCCTCGCTCGCGGGCATCTACAAACTGAAGAACCTCGTCGCCATTGTGGACGTCAACCGCCTCGGCCAGAGTCAGGCCACCGCGTTCGGCCACGACCTCGGGGTCTATCGCAAGCGCTTCGAGGCTTTCGGCTGGCGGGTGGAGGACATTGATGGCCATGACCTCGAAGAAATCATCGAGGTCCTCAGCGGCGTCGGCATCAATGATCAACCGCTTTGCATTCTCGCCAAGACCTACAAGGGCGGCGGCGTTTCGTTCCTGCAGGATCAGGACAGTTGGCACGGCAAACCGTTGAACAAGGAAGAAGCGGCGCGCGCCATCGCCGAGTTGCAGCCAAGCGCCAAGTCTGCGAGCGGCGTGACCATCGCCGCCCCGTCGAGCTTGCCTGCGCCCAATAACACTCCGCCCGCCAGTTATCCCGCGCTCACCCATAAACTGGGAGACCTGATCGCCACCCGCGAAGCCTATGGGGCGGCCCTGGTGCGCATCGGCGAGGCGGATTCGCGCGTGGTGGCGCTGGACGGTGATACAAAAAATTCCACTTATGCCGACAAGTTTTTTAAGAAATTTCCGGCGCGCGCCACCGAGTGCTTTATTGCGGAACAAAACCTCGTGTCCGTGGCGATCGGTTTTGGCACGCGCGGCAAGGTGCCGTTCGCTTCCACCTTCGCGACGTTCTTTACCCGCGCCTTCGATCAAATCCGGGTTGCCGGCATTTCGATGGCCAACCTCAAGCTCGTCGGCTCGCACGTCGGCGTCAGCATCGGTGAAGATGGGCCGTCGCAAATGGCGCTCGAAGACCTGGCCATGATGCGCGCGGTGGCCGGCAGTGTGGTGCTCTATCCCAGTGACGCCGTCAGCACGGAGAAACTCCTCGAAGTCATGGCGCAGAATCGGGGTATTTTCTTCCTCCGCACTTCCCGCCCGAAGACGCCGGTGATTTACAAGAACGACGAACCCTTCCCCATTGGCGGCGCCAAGATTGTTCGCCAAAATGCGGGGGACAAGGTAACCGTGGTCGGGGCGGGCGTAACGTTGCATGAAGCGCTCAAAGCCGCGGACCTGCTGGCCAAGGAAGGCATCGGCATCACGGTGGTTGACGCTTACAGCATTAAGCCGCTGGGCAAGGATGTCATCAAAGCCGCGGCGCAAAAAACCGGCCACGTGGTTGTCACCGTGGAAGACCACTATGCCGAAGGCGGCTTGGGCGACGCGGTCGCCGGCGAACTCAGTTGCGAAGGCGTGAAGGTCCACAAGCTCGCCGTCCGGGAACTCCCGCGCTCCGGCAAGGCCGAAGAGCTGCTCGCGAAGTTTGGCATTGATGCGGCAGCGATTGTCAAAAAGGTCAAATCACTGGTTTGACCAGCGCCCGCGAACCATGAAAGTGTTCGTGACCGCCGCCGGGTTGCTCCTCAACCTGGCGGTGGTTGCTTGGGCGGCGACGACGAATTGCCACGTCTGCGACCAACCCATCGTGGGCAATTTTTACGTCGTGGAGGACAAGGCCCGCGGCGGTGAGTTTGCGGTCTGCGATGATTGTCTGGGGTTGGAATCGCATTGCTTCGCCTGCGGCCTGCCCGTCAAATCCGAATTCACCACCTTGCCCGATGGTCGGCTCCTTTGCGCGGCTTGTGCTCGGGACGCGGTCTTGTCGGATGACGGGGCGAAAAGACTTTGCCTGGAAACCCGGGATGACCTGGACCGTTGGTTCGCGCCGACGCTCAGCTTTCCGCGGACCAACGTCGTCTTGACGATTGTAGATCGGCCCGCTTTGGACCGGCTGGCAAAATCGCCGGGCCAGGCCCGGGAGGGTGCGACCATATTTGGTGCAACGCAGAGTCGGATGGGGAGCGGGGGAGGGCGCATCCACACCATCAACATCCTGGGCAGCTTAAGCAAATTGCAATTCGCAGCAGTGACCGCTCACGAATTCGGCCATGCGTGGATCGACGAGTCGGTTCCGACTCATCGAAAGGCCACCCTGACTCCGGATGCTCTTGAAGGCTTCTGCGAGTTGGTCGCCTATCAGTGGATGAAAGAACTTAAGGCCGCGTATCCGATGGCAGCCATCAAGCAAAATCCCTACACCCGCGGCCAGTTCAACGCCTTCCTGGCGGCGGAATCCCGCCACGGTTTCGCTGCAGTCGTGGCTTGGATGAAATTCGGGTCCGCTACGAAGCTGGATGCCGCCGATCCCGACGGCGTCCGGGAGACCCACGTAGCGGAAGCAACGGCCACCCCTTCAATGACCCCGGCTTTTCGGTCCGAGGCCCCGCGCAAGCCCTTGCCGGAAAAGCTGTGGCTCCGCAGCATTTCAGGCTCGCCGGGACGACGCTTTGCGATCATCAACGATCAAACGTTCGGAACGTTGGATCGAGCCGGCGTGCGGCTGGCCAGTTCGAACGTCGTGATCCGCTGCCTGGAAATCCGTTCCAACTCCGTCCTGATCCGGTTTGAAGATGGTGGTCGACAACAGGAATTGCGCCTGCCGGTCGAGTAAACCGATCAATCGTTCGGCACCCAGCCTTTGCCCGGAATATAGTCGCGACTGCCCGAGTGGGTCTTACAGCCCGCCACGGCGAACAGCACCGCTGCCATCAGAATTAAGGTGAAGAGCTTCTTCATGGCGGAAGCTTAATCGAGATTGTCGCGACGGCAAGGATGGTGCATATTGGCCGCGTGAATATGCCGGAGAAAACCAAGTCGCTCCAAGGCCAGTTGCTTCTGGACAGCGGCGAACTGCAGGGTTCGTTTTTCCAACGCACGGTCCTGCTAATCTGCCAACACAACGCCGAAGGCGCCTTCGGTCTCGTCCTGAACCGGACTTCCGGCAACAAGGTCGGCGAAGCTATTGTGGCGGATCTGCCCGAACCCTTGAAGGAAAGCCAGCTCTACCTGGGGGGCCCGGTGCAACCCACGGCGCTGAGCTATCTCCATTCCGATAGTTTCATCCCCGACGCCATTGTCCTGCCGAATCTTAGCCTGGGTCATTCGCTGGATTCGCTCGTTGAGATTGGGGAATCGCTCTCACCGGTGAAGAAGGTAAAGCTCTTCGCCGGATACGCGGGCTGGAGCTCGGGCCAGCTCGAGGGGGAGATGAAACGCAAATCTTGGATCACCCACCCTGCGTCGTTGGAACTCATCTTCGACACGCCACCGGAAAAGCTCTGGCCCCTCGTCCTCCTCCGCAAAGGGGGCTGGCGCAACCAGCTCCTCGCCCAATCGCCGGAAGACCTTTCCTGGAACTGATCCCGCGCGGCGAGCAGGTCAGCGGCCAGGCTCGCGCTGAAATTCCACTGCCGCCAGCCCGCCGCAATCCCCACAGACCGCAAGTGGAAGGGTGAACTGCGCCTCGCAGCGCGGACAAAAGCTGCGGCACGCTGCATCGGCGGGCGCTGGGGCAACTCCCAGTTCGTCGGGTGGGAGCTCCTGCTGTTGGAGAAATTCTTCCGTCGCCGTCCGCAAGGCGTGCCGGGCAAAAGCTTCCGTCGCGACTACTTCCGGTGCTTCGCTCGGCACGCATGGCCGCGCGGGGTGGCGGACATCGAGCAACACTCGTCGCGCGAACGACCGGAATTCGTTATTGGGGAGGAGCACTTTGGCCAACGCCAGCGGATGAAAGCATTCCACCAGCGGACGCGACAACGTATCGTGCGCCCGGAGCGCCGAGCTGGGCGCCAGGGCGATGGTAAGCGATTGGGTAAATCGCTCCTCGTCGGCCGCCGGATACAACGCGCGATGGGCGCGGCCAAAAAAAATCGCGGTGGCAATCGTGAGTGTCAGCAAACCGAGCAGCAGTCCCGGCCAGGTCCGGCCCAGACCGAAATGCCAGATCAACCCGGGCGCGATCACTACCAAGTAGAGAAACAGGGCGTTGGCCAACCGGCGGACGCCGGCGCTGCGGGACTCATAATCCCGCAGCCGGGCCGCGAGCGCAGGGTGGTCAAACGTGGCGCGCAGCAATCCCGACACGGCGATTTCCCGTTGTGGGGGCGTCAACTTCACCAACCGCTCCAACTCCGCGCCCAAGTGGCGGGCGAAACTCGGCGTCGCTGCAACCAGAAATCTTTCGCCATTAATCAGCAACTTTTTCCCGCGCACGCGCACCGTCCCAAGATTTTCCCAGCCCACGAAGCCACCGCTCTGCGCCGGTCGCCAGCCGGGATGGACGTTCGTGGCGACAAAGGCCAGGACCCCGGCGGGTGAAAGCGAAAAGGGGATTTGATGTGCGATGAGCACTGTTCCGAGCGGCGGAAGCGGGGCGGCCAGAATGAATCCGCCGGACTGGTTTCCGGCCAGCGTACCCGGATGGCGTATTCCCCAACTGCGCCCCAGCCAGGTGGAGAACGCCACGCTACCCCGGCGCAGCCAGCAGAGACACTCCGCTCCATACAAAGCTGCCAGCACGAGAAACAACAACTGCAGATCGCTCATGGCGGGCGGCGGAGGGGGTCGGGTCAGTTTTCGGATCGGTTCCCGGTAATCTTGTTCAAGAGCTTTTTGATTCCCGCCGCGACGGCGACGACGGCGGCGACGACGAGTTTCCAGGCCTTCTTGAGAAAAAGCAGCACCGGCCCCAGCAATCCCAGCTTGGCAGCGGCCACGGCCCCGCCTCCCAGGACAAGCGCGCCCAAACCATACTTCGCGATTTTGTCGCCGGGTTTGTATTCTGCGTAGGTTTCGCCGGATAGGAATTTGTGGTGGTTGAGCAGCCCACTGAACACGGGCAGCGTTTTTGAAAACGCCTCGGGATCGCAAATCAAAACTACCTCCATCACCCCTTTGCGTCCGAGCAAACGGGTGTTGTAATTCAGGATCGCCCGGCCCTCACTGGTGGCCCGGATGGCCCAGGTGAGATGGTGCGTGACGGGATCGTATTTCGGTTCCTGTTCCCAGCCGACGATAATGAGCGGCGGGTTGCCGTTGCGCTCGCGTTCCTTGTTGCCTTCATCGTTGCCGGCCTTGATGGCCTTGAGCAGTTTGTCGGCATCGAGTTTGTCCTTCTCGTCGTCCTTCACGAAGCCGATGTTGCTGAACTCGAAGATCACGGACCACGGCGCATTCGTCGGGTGCAGCAGGCCGAGCTCGTTCCCGCTGGTCGGTTCGCCCGCGGCGGCCATCATCGCCCGGGTCGTTTTGCCGTCGAAGAAGGCGAACCCCGCCGGGAGCTCGATCTGCGCAATGTTGCCCAGCTGGGCGGTCGCCGGCCCCGCCAAGGCCTGCGATTTCTTGCCGGCTGCATTTTGCGCGGCCAATGGGAGCGCGAGCATTATGGTCGCCGCGGCGGCAAGGAGCATGGTTTTGGCGGTAGTCATGATGATTTTGGTTTGAGTATCGGGGCCCGGATCCGTGCGCCAATGGCGCGGCAGTGGTTTACTCCCCGGCAGCCGTTGCCGTCAAGGTGATTGAAAATGGCACTTAACCAAAAATTGCACTCGGGCGGTTTGCTGGCAGGGGCGAAGTCACCGCTTTCATCCTGACAGGCGTCCGGACGCCTTGACTTGAAGGCCCGTTCCCGCCGCCACCCTGATTCCGAGCTTTCCAATGGAGTTAAACCCGGTTAAAAATCGCCCATGCAAATACCACTTTTCCGGCTGGCGGTCGGCTTGTTTGGCGCCGCGCTCACCTTGAACTGCGCCTGTGCGGCGGACACCAAACCGCTGCGCGTCCTGTTGATCACGGGCGGTTGCTGCCATGATTACGCGAAACAAAAAGACATCCTGAAGCAGGGCCTCGAAGCGCGCGCCAATGTCACCGTAGACCAAATTCATAGCGACAGCGGCGAAACCAAACCGCCGCTGCCCATCTACGGCAATCCCGATTACGCCAAGGGCTATGACGTCGTTATCCACGACGAATGCGCTGCCGATGTCAGCGATCCGGCCGTCATCAAAGGCGTGTTGGCCCCGCATCGCGCCGGCACGCCCGGCGTGAATCTACACTGCGGCATGCACTGTTACCGCATTGGGAATCCCAACGAACCGGCGACCGCCGGCGCCGAGCGCGCGCTGTGGTTCGATTACCTCGGCCTCCAATCCAGCGGTCACGGTCCGCAGTTGCCGATCGCGATTCAGTTCACGAACACGACCCATTCAATCACTCACGGTCTCGCGGACTGGACCACGATTAACGAGGAGCTCTACAACAACATCCAGATTTTCCCGACGGCCATCCCGCTGGCCCGCGGCCGGCAGACCACGAAGAACAAGGATGGCACGCCGAAGATGAACGATACCGTGGTCGCCTGGGTTAGCGACTACCACGGCACGCGCGTCTTCAGTACTACGATCGGTCACAACAACGCCACCGTGGAGGACGCTCGTTACCTCGACCTCGTCACGCGCGGCCTGCTCTGGGCCTGCGGCAAACTCGACGCCCAGGGCAATATTTCGCCCGGTTACGGTCCGAAACCCTGAGGGCGGCCTCGGCCGGTTCTTAATTGCCCAGAAACGTTTCCTGGATCAAACGCTCCACCGAGTTCATCGCGGCTTGCAATCCGGTGCGTTTCCGGTCCAGTTCCGGGTCCTCCGGCCCTGGATTAGAAAGCGCCAGGGCCTCCTCGCATCGTTCTTTCAACGGCAAACTTTCATCCCAGTTCCCTAACTGGACGACCAGCTTCTTTACGCGGTGAATTTGCTGCAACGCCTCCGCAATCTTCGCCTTGGCCCGATCCACCCCGACCACGCCGAGTTTGACCTCTTGCAGCAAGCGACATTCAAAGGTGCGACAACAATCCGGCCGATACGGGTAAATGCTACATCGCCTGCCTTTCAAAGCGCGGCAAGGCTGCAATAACAACCCCCCAGCGTTTGTTTCGGCTTCTTCGACCTCCAGGCCCATGACCTCCAGCGCCGAAGTTTCGTCGCGGCTGGCGAGCTCCACGTCGGCGAATAAGGAGCCGTCGCAACAAAGTCCGCAATCGGTGCACAGGGTATCCGTCAGGTTTGAATTCATCGGGAGCGAACCGTTTTCATCTGGTCCAGAATCAGGCGAAAGCCGCGCATTGCAAAGTCCCAAATCTTCGCTGGCAGGCTCGCGGAGTAATTTTCCCCACTTGCGATGATTTTATCCGCAAGTACGGTATCAGGGTTGGAAGCGGTTTCTCACCGTCCTGAGCGCCACCAATTGGAAAGGAGCAGCCGCCAAATCTGCTGTGGTTGATCGCGTGCCAGCCGCGAATACGGACGGTTTACCATTGCCCCGCTGCTGGGTTTCGTCCGAGAATCCGGACGCATGAATCGGACTTGTTTCTCCGTTCTGACGTGGATCAAGCGGCGTTTTGCGGACGACTTATCGAACGCGGGCGCACCTTGCGGCGGGGTTAGACTCTACCGGCGGGCGGATGAACCACCGAAGCGTCGAACATGATCATCCAATTTGACCTTCGAGCGACGCGTGCGGACCAAGCTAGTCCGCGTCCGGTCCGAGCATGGGCGGCATATCGCCCTGGGGGCGATGAGTGATGAGCGGCGGGAGGATTGCCATCTTCATCACGCTGGTGCTAACGGTGTGGGCGCTGATGCATTGGTATGTGTTCTGGCGGCTCGGCACCGTTCCCTGGGTGGCAGCACATTGCTCGACCAAGGGGCTGGCGGTGTTCGCATCGGTGCTCTGGGTAAGTTACCCATTGGCCCGCTGCTTGAACGCCTGGAATTGGGCGGCCGTTGGCGGGCCGCTGGAGTTTGCGGCGGCGGTTTGGATGGGAACGTTGTTCCTTGTGTTCGCGGCTTTGCTCGTCGTGGATGTGCTCACGGTTGGCGGATTGCTATTTTCCCAAGCCGCCCCGCAAATGAAAAGCGGTGCGGTGCTCATCGCGGGAATATGTGCAGTCATTGGCATTGGGCAAGGATTGCGGGCGCCGATCGTGCGGGATTACGAGGTGCGGTTGGCCGGGCTGCCGTCGGACCGCGATGGCTTAACCCTCGTGGCCATCTCGGATCTCCATTTGGGCACGTTGAAAGGCGGGCGCTGGCTGACGAAACTTCTGGGCCGCATCGAGGAACTGAAACCTGACCTGGTCGTGATCGTAGGTGATCTCGTGGATGGCGACGTTCGCCAGGTCGAGACGCTGTTGCCTACGCTCAAACAACTGCGTGCTCCGCTCGGGGTCTGGACGGTCACGGGGAATCACGAGTATTACGCGGGGCTGGCGCCGAGCGTGAACTTGCTGCAGGCGGCTGGCTACCATTTGCTGCGGGATCGTTGGGCGGAGGTGACCCCGGGCCTCATCCTCGCAGGGGTGGACGACCTCACCGCCCGGGAGCAGTTCGGACCGAGCGGCGACGCGCTTGAGCAGGCGTTGGCCAATCGGCCAAGTGGGGCTACCCTCTTGCTTTCCCACTCGCCGCTGGAATCGAACCGGGCCGCCGCCGCCGGCGTCAATCTCATGCTTTCGGGACACACGCACGCCGGCCAAATCTGGCCCTTCAACTTTCTGGTGCGGCTCAAATATCCATTGTTGGTCGGGCGCTATGAGGTGGCCGGGATGACTTTGATCGTCGGCCGCGGAACCGGCACGTGGGGACCGCCGATGCGCCTGTGGCAACCCAGCGAAATTCTGCGCATCAAGCTAAGGTCCGCGAGTTTTCAAACCACGCCACCGATTGCCCGCCCCCCGCCACCGTCGCCCCCTGCCGCGGGAACCTGATCGGTACATTAGAACGACACCAAGGCAGGGCAATTGCGGATTGACGGATCCGGCAATTGGCCATTGCTAGAAATTGCTGAAGTTACGGGGGGTGATTCGGTGCGCGATGAAACTCCTTCCCCTGTCCTTTCGTGTGTTTGGTGTATTTCGTGGTTCAGCCAACTGCATAGTCCCCGCTTCACTCCCGCGAGCCTGGCGGGCCCGAAAAAGCAACCACGGCGATCCTGAAAAGCGCGCACTTGCGTGGCGTTGCATTTGCGACAAACTTGTCGCAACGGTTTTTTTAATCCCTCAAACCATGAGCATAAAATTCAAAGCCTACGCCGCGCCCGCCAAAGGCCAACCCCTCACCCCTTTTGAGTTCGACCCCGGCCCGTTGGGCGGCGAGCAAGTGGAAATCAAAGTCGGTCATTGCGGCGTCTGCCATTCCGACCTCTCCATGCTGGACAACGATTGGGGCCTCTCGGCCTACCCGTTTGTTCCCGGGCACGAGGTGGTGGGGACCATTGTCGCCGCCGGCAACCAGGTCAAGCGGGTGAAAGTTGGCGACCGGGTGGGGCTGGGCTGGTACTCGGGCAGTTGCATGGCCTGCTCGCAATGTTTGTCCGGGGATCACAATCTTTGTGGCAGTGTGGAGTCGACCCTGATCGGCCGCTTCGGCGGGTTCGCGGACCGGGTGCGGTGCCACTGGGTCTGGGCCACGCCGTTGCCCGCCGCGCTGGATCCGGTCAAAGCCGGGCCGCTCTTCTGCGGCGGCATCACGGTGTTCAACCCGATTGTGCAATGCGGGGTGCAACCGACGCAGCGTGTGGGCGTGATCGGCATCGGCGGGCTGGGTCACCTGGCCTTGCAGTTCCTGAACAAATGGGGCTGCGAAGTGCTGGCGTTTACGTCGAGCGATTCCAAACGTCCCGCCGCGCTGCAGTTCGGCGCGCATGACACGGTCAACTCGCGGGATTCCGCGCAAATGCAAAAGCTGGCCGGCTCGCTGGATTTTATTCTCGTGACGGTGAATGTGACTTTGGACTGGGCCGTCATCCTCAACGCGCTCGCCCCCCGGGGCCGTTTGCATGTGGTCGGCGCCGTGGCGGAGCCGATCCCGGTGCCGGCCTTCGCCTTGTTGAGCGGACAGAAAGCAATTTCCGGCTCGCCTCTCGGCAGTCCTGCGACCACTGCCAAGATGCTCGCTTTCTGCGCGCGCCATACTATCGCCCCCACCATCGAGAAGTTTCCGCTGTCCTGCGTCAACGAAGCCCTGGAACATTTGCGCGCCGGCAAAGCGCGCTACCGGATCGTGCTTGAAAACGATCTTTCCTGATTTCACTGGCTCTACGGACGCCCCAGAATTAATGAACCGCTTGTCCTGCAGGCCCTGCGGAATCAGTCCGCGCGTGATGTGTTCGAAATCATCTGAGCCATGGGTCTGGGCGCAGCCCAAGTCGACCCGGAGGATCGGCACGAGCTGAGTCATTCAAGACTGCCTGGTCTGGGGACGCAAAGAATTCGTTCCTCCGACCAAATACGTTCGGAGGGCCGAGCTCCACGGGGACCTGATTCCTCACCCGGACGAACGAAGACGAAGACGGGGCCGGTGAGAGCAGGATTGTCCACGCTGGACCAAACAATGCCAGATGTGGTGCGCATGGTCTTTGTCGCACCATCCAGCGGCCACTGCTCGTGCCACAGACGTAGGTGGCGTCCGTGTTGCCGGCCGCTTCCTCCGCCACGATCACCGCGGTGGCCAAGCCCACCACGGAATCAGTTGCCGTCCAAGTGACGCCGGGGTCGAGCGATTACCAGCGGAACGCGCAGCCGCTGTTCGTGGCGCTGCGATTGCCGGTGGCAAAAAGCGCACCGTCCGGGGCGGCCGTAAGGTCCAGCGCAGGGCCGCGGGCCCGGACGCGGTGATTACCTCATGCTTCGACTGGGACTTTGATTGAGTCTCCCCGTGCGAATTCACCGCTAACAAATTGCTGGTAGCGCTGTGCCGATGCAGTAGTTTTCCGGCCATGCCGATGGGTGGGAACGAGGCGGAATGGCAAAACCGGAAAAGGCGGATTGCTACGAAGCTGCGCTCGCTCAATCCCGCCTGGCAAATCATCCCTTGGCCCGAGGGCTTGGATACGTCGAAACTCACCTTGCATGCGGTTGCCGAAATCCCAACCGCCAACGGCCCGGCGGACCACGGCTACTTCGGCGACGACAAGTTCCTCGGCAGCACCGAAGCAAAGAAGGTGAGGCAAATGAAGAAACTTACGCCGTCCCGCCTCGCCCGCGCGTGGACTCACTCGCGGCCCGCTCGTTCGGGTTGCACCTTTTCGCTCCACGAAATTCGTCTCGCATGTTCCCATCTTGCTCGACTCGCCGGCCAAATCGTCCCCCCAGGACCCCGCCGACAAACCAGCGGAGAAGTTGTTGGAACGAATTTGATCCGAGCGTGAAGAAAAGAATTAGACGTGTCGCGAATGCGACTGCTTGGGGATTTTTAGCAGTCTCGACGCTGTTGGCCACCGGGTGCGCTCATCCACGCGGTGCCGAGAGTGCGCCTGCGGGAACTTCCATTCCTGTGATCGCGAGCATCGGCAAGATCCAGATCGGCTATTCCACTCAGGAGGATCTTGAGCGTTGCTGGGGTCCGGGCAAAACCATCGTCGGCGGCCATCCCAACAGCGGACGCGTATGGAGAGTGGCAGGAACGCAGTGGATGCTTAACACGGACGGATTCGAATACTCACAACGAGGGCTGGTGGTGGACAGCCTATCGCTATATGAAGGTCACAAGGCCGGCAAAGATGTCCCCTTTGCTCGCCTGAAGGCCGGTGATCTGGCC
>JANXWY010000067.1 GCA_025350905.1 Verrucomicrobiota bacterium | reverse complement strand
CGTCAAGGGCGGCCTGGTCGTCAACATCGGCGTCGAAGCGTTCCTGCCCGCATCGCAGATTGATGTCATCACGCCCAAGAATCTCGCGCAGTTCGTTGGTAATACCTACGATTTCAAGGTCGTCAAAATCAATCAGGAACGGCAGAACATCGTCCTTTCCCGCCGTGAACTCATCGAGGCCGAACGTTCCGAGCGCCGCCAGAAATTGCTGGCCGAAATGGTGCCCGGCGACATCCGCAAGGGCACGGTCAAGAACCTCACCGACTTCGGCGCGTTCATTGACCTCAACGGCATCGACGGCTTGCTGCACATCACCGACATGAGCTGGGGCCGCATCGGTCATCCGTCCGAAGTGCTCAAGGTCGGCCAGGACATCGACGTGGTGGTCCTCGACGTGAACAAGGACAAGGAGCGCGTCAGCCTTGGCCTCAAGCAGAAAATGGAGAATCCCTGGGCCAGCATCGAAGGCAAATTTCCCGTGGGCACCAAGGTCAAGGGCAAGGTCGTCAACCTCGTTCCTTACGGCGCGTTTGTGGAACTCGAGCCCGGGGTCGAAGGCCTTATCCACGTCACCGAACTGTCCTGGACCAAACGGATCGCCAAACCAGGCGACGTGCTCACGGTCGGTCAGGAGATCGAAGCGCAAGTGCTTGGCATCAATCGGGACGAACAGAAAATCAGCCTCGGCATCCGCCAACTGGAAGCCAATCCGTGGGACAGTGCGGAGTCAAAATACGCCCCGGGCGCCCATGTCAAAGGCAAGATTCGCAACCTCACCAGCTACGGCGCCTTCATTGAGTTGGAAGAAGGTTTGGACGGCATGATCCACGTCTCGGATATTTCCTGGACGCGCAAAATCAATCACCCGAGCGAAGTGTTCAAGAAGGGCGACGAAGTCGAAGCGCAAGTGCTCGAAGTCGACAAGCCCAACCAGCGGATTGCGCTGGGCATTAAACAGCTCTCCACCGATCCTTGGTCGAACATTGATCAGTATTACAAAGTGGGCGACCTCGTCACCGGCCAGGTCACCAAGCTCGCCAGCTTTGGCGCGTTCGTCGGGCTGCAACACGAGATTGATGGCCTCGTTCATATCTCGCAGATCAGCGAGGAGCGGGTCGAGAAAATCAAGAACGTTCTCAAAGCCGGCCAGGAAGTCACCGCCCGCGTCATCAAGATTGACCGCAGCGACCGCCGCATCGGTTTGTCGATCAAGGCCGCGAACTACTCGACCGAGCAACTCAAGGCCGAGCAGGCCGTGCTCGACTCGCTCAAGCCGGGCGAAGATCTCGTGGCGTTGCAACACGCCTTCGATGCCGCTGACGAAGCCGTGAAGGAATAAGTCGCTGGATATAATTCAGAACGGCGGGCTGGCAACAGCCCGCCGTTTTTATTTGGCAAAGCCGGGGCGCGGATTCCCTTTCAAGGCGCCCGATGGTGACGCCGGTGCTCGGGCTTATTCGCCGATGATTTTCACCAGCACGCGCTTGCGACGACGCCCATCAAATTCCCCGTAGAAGATTTGTTCCCACGGACCGAGATCGAGTTTGCCCTGGGTGATCGCAACCACGACTTCCCGGCCCATCAGCTGGCGTTTCATGTGCGCGTCCGCGTTATCCTCGCCCGTCCGGTTGTGGTGGTACTGTGACGTCGGCGCGTGCGGGGCGAGTTTCTCCAGCCAGACATCGTAATCGTGTAGCAGACCGTCCTCGGCGTCGTTGATGTAGACACTCGCGGTGATGTGCATGGCGTTGACGAGGCACAACCCTTCCTGCACTCCGCTCTGGCGAACGAGTTGGGCGACCGTGTCGGTGATGTTGAGATATTCACGCCGCTGCGACGTCGCAAACCAAAGATATTCGGTGAGGTGTTTCATGACCGGCGCAGGTTAACTTTCACCGGCGCACAGCGTGATGCGCCCGGCGGAATCAACCACGACCGGTGCGCATAACCGAGGTTGGGTTCCAGATCGGTCATGGCGCCAGGCATGGCCACCCGAAGTCGCGGGAGTCGGTTCGCGAACTTTGGCGCGCGAAGACCGGCGATTCCGGCGGCCCGACCCACAGGCAAACTGCCTACCCGACACAGGGCAACGGCCAGTTCGAAGTGCAATTCCGCTTCGGGTGCCCGGAACTCGGTCGGCTGGTGTCGGGCCAGGCCGCCCGCGCTTTCAAAGGTCAAGCTCAAGTCCGGACTTTAGTCCGGTGACAGAAACGAATCAAGCAACGCGGCTGGGCGGCAGGGGTGGCGGCAAGGTGCCGCCATCCCGCCGGCTCGGCATTTCGAACCGGAGATGATCAGCCATACTTTTCAAGGCCACCGCACGGGGCAATGATGAAAATCGCACTTGAAGAATCGGATTGCGCAAGCGGGGCGCACTCAGCTTTAATCTGACACAATGGCCAGCACGTTCGCCGTCACAAGGAATCACCTGATCTTCGGGTTATGTCTGCCGCTGGCTGTCCTCATGGGCTATCTGCTAGCCGAACCGCTCGAATCTACCAGTCTGACGGTGCTCTTGATGATCGCCACAGTGTTGATCTTGCCAGTTCTGTTGCGCTGGTATCATCCTTTGTTGATCTTAAGCTGGAACATGACCATGTATGTGGCCTATCTCAAGGGGAGCCCTCAATTATGGGCCTTGATGTCACTGATCGGACTTTTCTTCGCCGTCCTGAACCGGTCGATAAACCCGGATTTTCGTTTCGCTCAAGTGCCGGCCATCTCCTGGGCCTTGCTGGCTTTGATACTGGTGGTCATCGCAACGGCGATGGCTACCGGTGGCATCGGCTTGCGCGTCTTGGGATCGCAAACCGTGGGCGGAAAGGGATATTTCTACGTGATGGCGGCAGTCGCGGGCTATTTTGCCCTGTCCAGTCGGGCCATCCCCAAGCATCGCGTGAATCTGTGTGTGGCGTTGTTTTTTCTGCCCGGCGTGACCGCCATCATTGGCCGGCTCGCGCAGGCGGCGGGATCGGGTGCAAGTTTCCTGTTTGCATTTTTTCCGCCCGACTTTCTGCCCGACGAAATTGGGGCCGACTCGTCCTTTGAGTTGGGCATCACCCGCACGGGTGGAATTGCCTCGGTGGCCATGGCCATTTATTGCTGGGTGCTGGCGCGGTACGGAGTCCAAGGCATTTTCAACTTCGCCCGACCTTGGCGCATGGCAATCCTGCTCGCGGCCATGATCATCGGCGTTTTCGGGGGGTTTCGTTCCGCCCTGCTGTTGATGAGCATGATTTTTCTGGTCCTGTTTTGCCTCGAAAAATTATGGGTGACGCGGGTTTTCCCGATTCTGGTGATGTGCCTGGTTCTGGGGGGGGCGTGCCTGGTTGGATTTGCGGACAAACTGCCGCTGACGGTTCAAAGAGCCGTGAGTTTCTTGCCATTGGATATTGATCCAGCCACCCGTGCCGACGCTCAGGACTCGACCGAATGGCGGTTGGAAATGTGGAAGGCCATGCTGCCGCAGGTCCCTCAATACTTGTTGCTCGGCAAGGGTCTCAACGTCTCGGGCAATGAGCTTTTCTTGAATCAGGAATCAACTTATCGCGGGCTCGCGGCCCGCTGGGAAGGGGCGGCGTTGGCGGGGGATTACCATAGTGGCCCTCTTTCCGTTATAATCCCTTTTGGCATTTGGGGACTGGCGGCATTTGTCTGGCTGCTGGTGGCAGGCGGGCGTTTCTTAATCAGGAACTTCCGACACGGCGCGCCAGAGCTGCAGAAAATCAACGCGTTTCTCCTCGCCTTGTTTCTCGCTCGGATCGTATTTTTCATTTTCATCTTTGGCACATTGAATGGCGACCTCTTTTACTTTACGGGAATATTAGGATTCAGTGTGGCGCTAAACGTCAGCGGCCAGCAGCCGAACCCTTCGAGCGGTGAGGAGTTGCCGCCGGAGAAGGCCTAAAACCAGCGCGACCACCGGAAAGGTCATCGATAATGCAGCCTGACTTTATGATTCGCTCGTGGGTCACTTATGGCTTGTGAATCCCGACCACCACCCACTTCGTCTCGGTGCCGTTCGGGCTGCCAGAAGTGATCAGGGCTGGAGACTACCCGTCCGTCGCGTTCCCGAGGCGACGCAGCTTCGCATTGCGGCGCAGCCCGGTCCGCCTACACTTCGGCCCGGCGCGAACCCAGCTAACTGCCGATCATGAATGAGGCCCCGGAAATCTCGATCGTCACCCCCAGCTTTCGGTCGGGCCGTTGGTTGCCGCTGTGTATTGCCTCGGTGGCGGATCAGGGCGTCCAGCACGAACACCTCGTGCAGGACGCTGGTTCGGACGATGGCACCCTCGAATGGCTGCCGCGGGAACCGCGGGTCCGGGCTTGGGTGGAAAAAGACCGCGGCATGTACGACGCCGTTAATCGCGGCTTCCAGCGCGCCCGTGCCGGAATTTTAGCCTACCTCAATTGCGATGAGCAGTATCTCCCCGGGGCCCTGACCCAGGTGTTGGATTTTTTTAGATCCCATCCCGAAGTGGAGATTCTTTTCGGCGACTGTCTGGTGGTGGATGCTTCGGGGTCTTATTGCTGCGAGCGCCGGGCGCTCACGCCGCAACTGATCCACACTTGGACGGCCAGCAACCTGGCATTTCTCACCGCCGCCACGTTCATCCGCCGCCGCGTGCTGGAACAGAAAAAACTCTGGTTCAATCCCGATTTTCGCTCCGCCGGCGACCAAGACTGGGCCTTGCGCCTGATTCAAAAGGGAGTCAAAGCCGCGGTCCTAGAAAAACGCTTGAGTGTATTCACCGAAACGGGAACCAATCTCGGGCTCGATTCTAACACCACTCGCGAACGCCGGGCGTTCCACGCCACGGCGCCAACCTGGGCCCGTTGGTTGTCGCCGCTGGCGCTGGTTCATTTCCGCCTCCGGCGTGCGCACGCCGGCCATTACCGTTGCCGCCCGCACACCTACGCGATTTACACCCAGGACCAACCAGACCAGCGGAAAACCTTTCAAGTCGCCAAACCCACCTTTCGCTGGGTGCGGCCGCCGGCCGCTGATCGCTGATACCCGGGCATGCACTTCGTCAACCGGGATGGTGCCTCCGAAAGCGTCAGGGTTGACGCGTCGCGGCGACCTGTGCCGCGTGCTGCGGTGCAACGTCTTTGCGGTCAGCGTGAATGAATTGAGAAAATGGTTCCAGTCCTGCACGAGCTGGCGGTCATCGCAGCGAGATGACCTTACCCACTTTTTTGAGAGGCGCAGTTGAGGCAGTTTACATCGACCCGGAGCTGGGTCGCCGAATCGGCGGTCACGGAAACGCCTTGAATGTTGGGGCTGGGAATTTGCAACCATCAATAGTCATAAAGCCCACTATCCTTTGAATAACCGCCGCCACCCGGTCCGCCTTGCGGCCCGCCCATGAAATCGCCCAGCAGGTCACCCATGTCGGCTTCGATCTTGTCCGGGTCTTCGCCGGCTTCGAGACGTTTGATGGCGACGTCGAGTTCCTTGGGCACGGCACCGGGCGGCAGAAGGTCTTTCATTTTCTTCATCATGTGCGCCATGTGCCTGGGGTTGTTTTCATCCAACCCCTCCATGTCCCGCTCCATCTCCAGCATCGCGCGCTCGACTCGCGGATCGTCCAAGTCAGGCATGGGTGGACCACCGTCCTCGGCCGGCGTGGGCGCGGGGGCTTCCGTCAGCCCCCGCGTCATGGCGAACCGGCTGAGCTGCTTGGCCAGCTTCTTGTTGCCGCATTTGGGGCAGACCGGAAGCTGCCCGGGATTCACCCGCTTGGAAAGAAAGCTGTAAATCCGCCGGCACTTGGAACACGCAAACTCGTAAATCGGCATGGCGCAGTTATGCCACAATAGCGGCGCGCTTTCACGCACAGAATTCCAGTCTGCGGGGACGCTCACTGGAAAATGGCCGAAGCGTGATGCGTAGCTGGCCGCGGGCCATTTGACAGCGGCGAACCATTCCAGGTACCTTGGCACTTGGCCGCCGATGAATAGACCCACTCCACGATTCCGAACCGTGCTTTACCGCGGGCTACGTTGCCGCTGTCCCCAGTGCGGGGTGGGCCACGTTTTCCAAGGTTGGGTAAAACTGCACGACCACTGCTCCGAATGTAATTTGCAGTATTTGCAGGATCAGGGCGATCTGTGGGCCTATCTCGTGGCGATCGATCGGGCGCTGTTTATCCTACCGTTGATCATCCTGATTTATTTCCGCCTCTACATTCCGAGTTCGGCGTGGCTGTACCTGCTCGCGGCCGGATTGCTCACCGGATTCATTTACACGCTGCCGCATCGCAATGGCATCGCCCTCGGTTTGGATTATCTGGTCCGCCGGAAGTGGGGCGATCTTTCGGCGGCATCAGTGCCGCCACCACCCGCCGACTCGAAATGACGCGTGCCGAGGCCGCTGAGGCGGCCGACAGTTCGTCGCCGGCACCAGCGGCACGGCAACCGCATGCAAAACGCCACCCCTTGAGATCCCGACCCTCCATGCGAGAAACAAAATCCACGCCGGCCAGTTCCCAGGCCGTTCGGCTCCGGCTTCGGATTACCGCGACGGCGGAAGCCATCGTCCGTGGCGGGCATCCCTGGGTTTTTGCGGACAGCGTGCGCGAACAGAATCGCGCGGGTCGGGCGGGCGAACTGGCGGTGATCTATGATCGCAAGGATGCGTTTCTGGGCGTGGGCTTGTTCGATCCCGACTCGCCGATTCGGGTACGAGTGCTGCACGTGGGAAAACCGGTGACCCTCGATGCGCTGTGGTGGGCGGCCCGACTGGAGACGGCCGTGCGCCGCAGGGAGGGATTATTCGATGCGCGGACGACCGGCTATCGGCTCATTAACGGCGAGAGCGACGGCTGGCCGGGTTTGGTGCTCGATCGATACGACACCACGCTCGTGCTGAAGATTTACACCGCGGCGTGGCGGCCGCGGTTGGAGGAAATCGTTACGCTGATTCGGGAACGGCTGACACCGGACCGAATGGTTCTCCGATTGAGCCGGCATCTCCAGCGCACCGCAAGTTCCCCCGTCGCGGCTATCAGCCGACCGGAGTCAGCGCGCTTCGAAGTCAGCCGTCCGTCGGTCGAAACCGGGGAGGGAAGTCCGAGCCTCCGCCTCTCACCGACCGCCCAGGATTGGAAGGATGGCGCGGTGGTCTTCGCAGCTCGCGCCGAGGCCGGGCTTGGCGCGCCGGTGGTTTTTCTCGAATCGGGACTGCGGTTCGAGGCCGACGTGGTACGTGGACAGAAAACCGGTTTCTTCCTCGACCAGCGGGACAACCGGCGCCTGGTTGAATCTCTGGCGGAAGGGCGGACGGTTTTGAACGCGTTTAGTTTTTCGGGCGGATTCTCACTTTTCGCCGCGCGCGGCGGCGCCAGCTCCGTGACCGATCTGGACATCAGTCCACACGCACTGGATGCGGCGAAACGAAACTTTGCGTTGAACCAAAGCCAGCCCGCGGTCGCCCGCTGCCGCCATGAAGCCATTCAAACGGATGCCTTTGCGTGGCTGGCGGAACATCCGAACCGCCGTTTTGATCTCCTCGTCCTGGATCCGCCCTCGTTGGCCAAGCGTGAGTCGGAGCGAGCAGGCGCTATTCGCGCCTACGGTAAATTGGCGAACGACGGGCTGCGGCATTTGTCGCCCGGCGGATTGCTCGTGGCCTGTTCCTGTTCGGCGCATGTGAGTGCCGAAGAATTTTTTGGCGCGGTCCGGTCGGCCGCCGCAAGGTCGGGACGCAAATTCGCCGAATTGCAAACCACCCGCCACGCGCCGGACCATCCCGCGTACATCAAAGAGGCGGATTATTTGAAGGGGATATTCCTGCGCTTGGACTAACGGCTCCGGTCTTCACACTTGCCAATCGGCGGTTTCCCCGACATCATTTCCACCGGTCAGTGCGCGGTTAGCTCAGTGGTAGAGCATTACCTTGACACGGTAAGTGCCCCTGAGCGTAATGCTCCCCAAATCGACGCCTTTACACGTGTTTCCCCGCTCCCGGTTAACATTCCGCCTAACAAATTGCCTAACACCCCCCGCTTTCGGCGGGTGGAACGCGCCCTCCATCGCCACGTCCGTTCCGGCGAACTTTGGTTTGTCGGTCGCCGGGGTGGCAGGGTAGTCTGGCAGCGGCTGCGGACGGGCGATTTGAACGTCGCCCGCGCCACGGTCGCCATGATGGAATCCAAACCCAACGGCAACTCCGCCATCTTCCTCGTCGTCGACGGGAAGGAGCAGCCCATTGCCGAGTCAACCGCCACTCCAGTAGCGCCCAATCAGCCGCTGCCGCGTGTCCGGCAGGTTTTGGTCCCGGCGCAATCACCGACTCCACCGGGCAAAGTGGAAACTTCCCCGCGTCCGGCGACTTCTGGTTCCGTTCCCACGCTGGAACAGTTGATCGTCCGCTGGCGACGTGGCAGGGACGGACTAAAATCTGGCACGTTGAAGAAGCTGGATGCTCACCTGACGATGATGCGCCGTTACGTGGATACTTCACGGCCCGTGACCGAGTATCGGGTGCAGGACATTCGTGACTTTCTGGCCAAGGCTCGCGCCGACAAAGCCAAGACCGGCGGTCGCCGTCTCAAGGGACAGACCATCAATCTGTCAGTCTGGCGCCCCTTGAACGACGCCTTTGCTTTGGCGCAGGAGGAAGATTTCATTTCCCGCAATCCGATGGAATCAGTTAAACGGGAGAAGGCCGAACCGATCAACCGCAAACAGCTAAACTGGGAGGACGCGGATCGGGTGTTGGCCGATGTCAAGGTGCGGGGGAACAAAGAATCCTATCTGGAACTCAAGTTCATGCTGTTCATGGGCGTCGGGCAGGCCGAAGCCAAGGACTTCACTGGCGGCGCGGTGGATTGGAAGGAAAACCAAATCACCTTCATCCGGCAGAAAACGCGCAAGCAATATACCGTGCCCATTTATCCTTGGGCCAAGGACTTCATCCGCGACGAGATTCAACCACGGCTGAAGCTGGGGCAGCCTGTTTTCGTCTGGCGCAATCCCCGCAAGTCGCTGGAAACGGCTTGCCAGCATTTGGAAGTTGCCCGCGTCGACATCCGTTCACTGCGGCGTACTCTCATCATCCACTTGATTCAGCAGAAAGTTGACATCCGCCTGATCGCCAAGTGGCAAGGGCATAGTGATGCCCGCCTCATCCTCAGCCGATACGGAGCATACATAGATGCCGGGTACGAGAAAGAGGCGCTCGCCATGCTCGATAGTGACACGGAGCGCAAGTAGCGCCGGGCAAGTCTTTGAGCAAGTCATTTTCAGGGTTTTACTCCACAGCAAAAGCAACGCGCTCAGCACGCTTCTGGATGGCTTCGCTGACGAATGGCGAAAGCGGCTCAGTGTCTCAACGCACGTGGATTCACGACGCCAAACAAGAAAGCCTTCAAAGCCCAGAGCGTAAAGAACCTGTTGGATCGCATCGCAATCGCGGTGGTCGCGCCAGAAAAAGTCTCTAAACAGCGCAAGCTCCAACCTCGCAACTCCTGATCCAAAGCCCATGAGCGATATAGCAGTGAACCTACCACTCGAAATCCTCGATGACGCGTCGACAAAACGAGTCATTCAGATGCTGCATGGTGAAAGCGACCTGTTCTGGCAGGACAGGATCAAACGCATTTTCGCCGCAGTTGGGATTGCTACGCGTCGGGTCGAGCGCATGGAGGAACACCCGATCTGGCAGGCTTGGCTGACGAGAGAGACGTTTGCTCTCAGCACTGACACCAAGACAGCGATCCGACAACTCCGCAAGGTATTGTGTGACGGCGGCATTAAGGTCGTGCGTGACGAGTTTAATATCATCGACCGGCGCGGCGACAAGCTCCGGTGCGTCTTCATGCTCGATCTCGGCGCACCCGGAGTCGTATAATCCGATATGGACAGCACCGTCCTCACCACCCCTGTAGAGCGGCGCTTCATATCCAAATCCAAATTCCTTGCGGGCAACCAGTGCAAAAAGTTGTTGTGGCACGCGGTTAACACCAAAGACCAATTGCCAGAAACTGGCGCCGCGCAGCAGGCCATCTTCGACCAAGGTCACGAGGTTGGTGCTCTGGCCAAGCAGATGTTTCCGGATGGCGTAGAAGTTGGCCAAGTCACCACCGACTTCGACGAGACGATCCGGTCAACCCGGCAGGCGCTCAAGCTGCGGCGACCTCTGTTTGAAGCTGCCTTTGCGGCCAACGGAGGTTACTGCCGTGTGGACGTGCTCAATCCCGCGCCGGATCAGGCGTGGGACTTGGTCGAGGTAAAATCGACGACCAGCGCGAACGATGAGCACGCGCTCGATCTGGCCTTTCAGGCATGGGTGCTTTCAGCTTCAGGTCTGAAGCTCCGGCGGTGTTTGCTGATGCACGTCAACGGCGACTTCGTGCGCAACGGGCCGATTGAGGCCAAGCAGTTCTTCAAGTGCGTCGATCTGACCAGACAAGTCTCGGCTCTCACCCACACCATCGAGGACGGCCTCGACGACATGGGCAAGGTGA
>JANXWY010000035.1 GCA_025350905.1 Verrucomicrobiota bacterium | reverse complement strand
TCGCAATCGAACGACTATCCGGCGACCAGGCGACGCCATGGATCTTGGCTTGGTGACCAACTAATTTGCCGCCGTCCAGCCGGGCCCCAGTCATTGCATCCCACACGATGATTGGGATTTCACTTCGCTGGCTATCCAGGTTCCCGACCGTGGCAATTTTCGTCCCATCCGGGGAGAATGCAAGACACCGGTACAGCCCCTGGTAACCGCTTCCAAAGTTCAGCAGGTTCGAGGACCCCGCCAGAAACAGGGGAGCCACCTCGAGTTGATCGGTGCGCCACACCTTAAGTCCTTCGGGCGAGTTGAGCACCACCCGCTTGCCATCGGGGGCCAGGGTAGGTGGGCCGTCCACGTTGGTGAGCGTTTGTGAGGTGCGCGTTTGAAGATTCCAAATTTTGAGCTGCTTCCAAATTCTGCCAAGACCCCAGTAGCCCGGCGCCATTGTCACCAGCGTGTCACCGCGAATGTCAATCGGACCGGAAACATTCGTGATGGTCAGCTCCGGGCGTTCCGCCCACGTCGCCGTATCAAAAAACTTCACCCTCCGGTGACAAGCGGTGACCAGCATTTTGCCGTCGCGCGTGAAGCCAGCGCCGGAAACGTCACCCTCAGCGGAAGGATCGCGCTCGAGGTGCGCAACAATCGACTTGGTTGCGATTCGCCAGACCACCACGTTCCCCTCGATTCCTGAAGTGCTGCCCAAGGCGAGGTATTGGCCATCGGGTGAGATCGCCATCGACCAGGGAAGGTCCACAGCTTGAGGCAGAATATCGTGCGGATCTCCCTGACAAAGTTGCCACTCATACCGCCACACGAAATCGCGCAGATCGTTCGTATCTCCCGGTTTCGGGATGTATTGATTGAGGATGGCCAGCGCATGCTCCAGATCGAATCGTTCCAGGACCTGTTGCGTGATTTTCATGTCGCTCGCGTAGGCTCGTCTTTGCTCCTCCAAGCGGCCGCGCTCTGACCGTGCGCGTGCGCTTTCGACTGTCGCCAAAGCCTGTTGCTCGGAGCGCTCGGCTTTGACGGCCCGGTCACGTTCGCGTTTTTCGCGCCAAAACATCATCGTGGCAATGGTCAGTCCAACCGCCAGAGAGGCGACGACGGCGGTACCGGCCCCAAAAATCAGTTTGTTTCGTCGAGCGAATTTCTGAAGTTTGTAGAGCTGACTCGGTGGCCGCGCCCCAACCGGCTCATGCGAGAGATGGCGCTGGATGTCCATGGCCAGACCGTTCGCCGTGTCGTAGCGCCGCGTGCGATCTTTCTCCAGACACTTCATCACGATCCAGTCCAGATCGCCGCGCACCAGGTGAACCAATTTCGGCGGCTCCGTCTGGCGCAGGCTGGCGGTGGTGGTTTGTTCGGCCGCCAGCATCGTGCTCAGGCGCGTGGAAGGGCGGAACGGTTCTTTCTCCCGGATCGTGCGACGCATAGCCTCAAAGCCGGCCGCGAGGAGATCCTTCGCGTCGAAGGGCGTGTGGCCCGTGAGCAATTCATAGAGCAGCACCCCCAGCGAATAGATGTCGCTGCGCGTGTCGATGTCGAGGGCGGTCATCATCGCCTGCTCGGGGCTCATGTAGGCGGGCGTGCCGAGAAACTGTTCGAACGCGGTGAACACCGTCTGGTCGGTGAGCCGTCCCTGCGTCGCCTTGGCGATCCCGAAATCAATGATCATGGGCAGTCCCGGTGCGCAGGGATCATGGATGGTTACCAGGATGTTCGATGGCTTTAGGTCCCGGTGGATGATGCCTTTTTGATGGGCGTGTTGAACCGCCTGGCAGACTTGAAGGAAGAGAACGAGCCGTTCACGTGTGGGAAGTCGATTCTGGTCGCAGAACTCGGTGATTTTGGTACCCCGAACCAGTTCCATGACAAAGTAGGGCCGGCCCGTCTCCGTCGCGCCGCCATCCAGGACCTTGGCAATGTTCGGATGATCCATCAGCGCCAGCGCCTGGCGCTCCGCCTCGAAGCGCGCAATGACGGATTTGGTGTCCATGCCGAGCTTGATGACTTTGAGCGCCACCCGTCGGCGGACCGGTACTTCCTGCTCAGCCATATACACCACGCCACAGCCCCCTTCGCCGAGCTTCTGGAGCAGCTTGTAGCGGCCAATCCGGGTTCCAGGCCGTTCTTCGGGCGGGACGGTCAGCCGGATTGATTCCGGCGCGCCCGGCATGTCGACGTTAGCTGGGTGCTCCATGAATTCCGCGAGCTGGGGCTGCGCTTGGAGGAGTTCCTCGATCCGTTGACGCAACGCGGGTTGTCCGGCACAGGCCTCGTCAAGGTAGGAAGCCAGCTCGGCGGGCGCACAGTGTAGCGCAGTCGAAAAGATCGTCTCTTCGGATTTCGGATCGCGTTCGCTCACGGCAAAAGCTTTCGCTGGTTACTCATATATGCGGAAAAGCACTGCCGCAACAATCATTGGAATTTGTTCACCGCCGTTTCTTTGGCATGCGACGACAGGGGATTCGAAAAACGACTCCGACTCAGACACGAAAGCGGGTCCAGGATCGATCCCGCCGATACGGCTCGATCGCTTCCACTTTGCTTCATTGAATAATAACTCATGTGGGTAAACCGAGGAAGGGATGAGTGGAATCGAATCACCCCCCTTGCCTCGAAGTGAATGTCATAGAGGATTCCACCCGAAACCGTGACGCGTGCCCTTCGCTACTGGGATTTTCGGCGTTCGTGCGGTTTGCAACTCCACCACGGGAGCTGCGATTCCGCATCCCATAAGTCCGATCCTCAGGCCACCCACCCGGCGCCGGGCGGAATTTCCTTGGTTATTGTTTCCATCCCGGCTCGGGGATGGCGGCGCCGTCTTTGCGGGGATCCGAAGCGCCATAGTTTACGCCGGTGGAAAAATTCCGCATCACCGCCTGACCGCCGCCGACCGTCTGACTGAAACTGCCTTTCACCTCGACCTGGTGGCCCTTGTTTTCCAAAGCGCTGATGACCGTCGCGGGAATACGCGCTTCGAGCGCCACGTCGCAACCGGCGAATGATCCTTTGCTGAAGCGCGGCGCTTCGAGCGCCGCCTGGATGTTCATCTGGTGATCGGCCACATTGGACACGAATTGCGCGTGCGCCTGCGATTGATTCCAACCGCCCATGATGCCGAAGGCAATACGGACATCACCTTTGGCCATCAGCGCGGGTATGATGGTGTGCAAGGGTCGCTTGTGGCCGGCCAGATGATTCGGATGCGCGGCGTCCAGCGAGAACAAGCCGCCCCGGTTTTGCAGGACGAACCCGCAATGATCCGGCACCAGCCCAGCGCCGAACGAACCGTAGTTGCTTTGAATCAATGAAACGATGTTCCCGTCACGATCCACGGTGCAGAGGTAAGTGGTGTCATTGCCCGCCGCGGGCGGAGCGCCGGCCTCGACGTGACAGTTGGCTTTGTCCATATCAATCATCTTGGCCCGCAGCCGGCCGTAATTTTTGGAGAGTAGTCCCGCCACCGGAATCTGGCTGAATTTTGGATCCGCCACGTACCGCAGCATGTCGGCGTAGGCCAGCTTCTTGGCTTCAATCATCACGTGGAGCGTCGACGCGGAGTTGTGTCCGTTCTCGGCAAGCGGGAAATTCTCCATCAGATTTAACATCAGGAGTGCGGCGATTCCCTGTCCGTTCGGCGGAATTTCATAAACTGTCCAGCCGCGATAAGTCGTGGAAATCGGCTCGACCCATTCACTGACATATTTGGCCAGGTCATCGGCCGTCATCGTCCCGCCCTGGCGCTGCGCATACGCAATCAGCCGGCGAGCCGTTTCGCCCCGGTAAAAACCATCGCGGCCGCGGGCGGCAATCCGCTGGTACGCGGCCGCCAAGTCCGGATTCCGGAAAATTTCCCCGAGTCGCGGCGCGTGGCCGCCGGGCAAAAAAGTGCGGGCCGCGTTTTCGTCCTGGCGCAACAGGCTTTCGCCGCCCGCCCAGTATTCGGCATCCAGTTCGCTGACCGGAAACCCTCGTTCCGCAAAGTGAATGGCCGGTGCCAGCACCGTCGCGAGTCTCATTTTGCCGAAGCGGCGATGGAGCTTGGCCCAACCTTCCACCGCGCCCGGGACCGTTACGGAATGAATTCCCTTCGCCGGCATCGTTTCAAATCCCTTGCTTCGGAGAAACTCGATACTCAGTGCCTTCGGGGCCCAGCCGCTCGCGTTAAGGCCGTATACTTTTCCACTCCTCGCTTCATAAACAATCGCGAACAGGTCACCGCCAATGCCACACATCATCGGCGCCACTACACCCATGATGGCATTGGCGGCAATCGCGGCATCAATGGCGTTGCCGCCCTGGGCCAAAATGGTGGCCCCGGCTTGCGACGCCTGGGGATGTTCCGTGGCCACGATGCCTCCGGCCGACACCACCATGGAACGCGCCTGGGTGCGATCTTGGGCTCGCGCCGGCGGGGAATCCAGGGCTGGGAAAATCAGCAGCCCGACCAACAACCAGGTTGATTTTGTTGAGTTATGCACGTGAGAATGATCATTCCGCTTTTGGTCTGATGAAGCAATCCCCCAGCGCGTGAAAATCTCGTTCATCGAGTTGGACGCCCGCCGCCGCACCGACCGACCTGGGTGCGCTAGGTCTGCTGGGATCGGCTCCGTTTCTTGCCGGCCACGCCCAATCCCGCGGCCCATTGCTGCGCCGCGGTTTCCCTAAGTTTGGATGCGTTTAGCCATGGCACTTGGAGAAAGTTTCCACTATGCTCCGGTGAAATTCCTGGAGCATGACAAAACAATTCTCTGGCAAAGTAGCTTTGGTGACCGGTGGCGCTTCCGGTTTGGGTCGGGTTTCGGCCCTGGCCCTGGCTCGAGCAGGCGCCCAGGTCCTGGTAGCCGACGTGGCGGAGAGCGAGGGCGAGGCCACCGTGCAAATGATAACTTCCACGGGCGGAGCGGCCCTTTTCACTCAGGCGGATATGACGCAGTCGCGGGAAGTGCAAGCCATGGTCCAAGCGGCCGTCAAGGCTTTCGGTCGTCTCGATTTCGCCCTGAATAACGCCGGCATTGACGGCGTCCGCGCGCGCACCGCCAATTACCCCGAGGAGGTTTGGCATCAAGTCATCAACCTCAACCTGACCGGGGTTTTTCTTTGTTTGAAGTACGAACTGCCCATCCTGGTCGAGCAAGGCGGCGGAGTGATTGTCAACATGTCTTCGGTTGCGGGGGTCACCGGCTTTCCGGGCCACGCGGCCTACACCGCGAGCAAACATGGCGTCATCGGATTGACGAAGACCGCCGCGCTGGACTACGCCCAGGCGGGGATCCGGGTCAACGCCATTTGTCCCGCCTATACGCGGACCCCCATGCTGTCCCGGATGCTCGAGCAAAAACCCGAGCTCGAAACGAAGTTGATTTCCCGCGTCCCACTGCGGCGGCTGGGAACGGCGGAGGAAATCGCGGAGGCCGTGATCTATCTTTTTTCCGAGGCGGCCGCATTCATCACGGGGCACGCGCTGGTGATGGATGGCGGAATAGTCGCCGAGTGAACCCGTAGCAGCATGAGTCTCTTGTTTTTGGTTCGCCATGGCCAGGCTTCGTTTCACGCCGATGATTACGATCAACTCTCGACGCGGGGGGTGGAACAAGCGCGCCAGTTGGGACGGCACTGGGCGGAACTGAACCTGAGCTTCGATCACGTTTACGTCGGCCCGCGGCGGCGTCACCGGCAAACCCTGGAGGCGGTTGCCGCCGTGTATCGCGAACGCGAACTTAAGTGGCCCGAGCCGATGGAACTGCCCGAGTTGGACGAACATTCTGGTCAGGACGTGCTCACCCGTTCGTTACCCGATTTGATAAAGCGCGACCCGGTCATCCGGGAAATGCGGGAGAAGCTGCGCAAGGATTCGGACACGGTGCAGCGCGATTATTTACGCCTCTACCAAAAAGTCACGCGGCTGTGGGTGCGTCGGGAGCTGCAGCTGCCCGAATTGGAGGCGTGGCATGTTTTTCGGGAACGAGTCGGTCGGGGGCTGGCGAAAATGACGGAAACGGGCGGCCGCAAAAAGCGGATCGCCGCGTTTAGTTCCGGCGGCCCCGTCGCGGCCGCGACGGGATTCGCCCTGAACCTCGACGATGAAAAGACTTTGGAGTTGAGCTGGGTCGTCCGCAATGCGGCTTGCAGTGAATTCTTATTTTCCCGCGACCGATTTTCCCTGGTGACGTTCAATGCCGTACCGCATTTGACCGATGTGCAATTGCTGACTTTTATCTGACCTGAGGCGGGCCAGATACTGTGCCAGTTGCCAGTGTGGCTGGGAGCGCCGGCATCCGTGCCGGCGAATGGTTTTGAAAAGTGACGACATTGGGAAAAGCGGAAACCCGCCGGCAAGGATGCCGGAGGGCCCAGCTAGTACCAGCTCGACCGTTACGGCAAGCGGGCGCATGAGTTCACGCCCAAAGCGCTGGACAATCTGCGTCGGGTCCGTGTAAAAGTCTTCCGGTGAATTCTCCAGCTACCAGCGGCCCACGCCATTTCGCGGCAGCGCGATTTGGTAGTGTCGGCCTGCCGGCGCGCATTGGGATCGCTTTTTTATTCGCGTCGGTATGCGGTGGCGCCGCCCAAGCGGCCGGAGACCCGGCCAAAGAATTCGGCGCGAGCGTCCGCCCGTTGCTGCAGGCGTATTGCCTCAAATGCCATTCGACCGAGAAGCATAAGGGCGATCTGGATCTGGAACGCTTTACTTCATTCCGCGAAGTGCTCAAGCACCCCAGGGAGTGGGAGCGCGTGGTCGAGCAATTGTCCCTTGGCGAAATGCCGCCGAAGGAAAAACCGCAGCCGACGAACGACGAGCGGCAGCGATTGCTCCGTTGGGTGGATCGCGCGCTGGATGAAGCGGCGCTGGCCCACGCGGGCGATCCGGGCCCGGTTGTGCTGCGCCGGCTCAATAATGCCGAATACACCTACACCGTACGCGATCTCACGGGGGTCGAGTCGCTCAATCCGGTGAAGGAATTTCCGGCGGACAGTGCGGCCGGTGAAGGCTTCATGAACACGGGCAATGCGCTCGTGATGTCGCCCGCGCTCATCACCAAATATCTCGACGCGGGCAAGGACATCGCCAGCCACGCCGTCCTGTTGCCGGCGGGTTTGCGCTTCTCCCCGGGGACGACCCGGCGCGATTGGACCGAGGAAATCCTCGCGGAGATTCGCGGGTTCTATGCCGCCTTCACCGAGGTCGGCGGGGCGGAAACGGTGACCCAGCAGGGCATGGAGTTGGACAAGAACAAGGGCGGGCGGTTGCCGTTGGAAAAATATCTGTCCGCGACGCTGGCGTTGCGCCCGGATGCAACGCAGCTCCAAACGGTCGCGCGCCAACGCGGTCTGAGCGCGAAATATCTTGCCGGGCTTTGGGACTTGCTCAACCGCAATGAGCCCTCCCTCCTGCTTGACCCGGTGCGTGCGCGTTGGCGCGTTGCCACTCCCGCGGATGTGGCTTCACTCGCGGCCGACATCGCGCAGTGGCAAAAGGTCCTGTGGAAATTCAGCAGCGTAGGGCACATCGGCAAGGTCGGCGGTCCGAAGGCATGGTTGGAGCCGATCAGCCCGTTGAGCTCGAAACAGGAAGTCCGCCTCCAACTCGCCGCGCCGACGAACGGCAACGAAGTCGTGATTTATCTTGTGGCGGGCGATGCGGGCGATGGCAACACCAATGATTTTGTGCTCTGGCAACAGCCAAGACTGGTGGTGGCCGGCCAACCCGATCTGCTGCTGCGCGACGTCGGGGACGTCACCCGCGAGTTGACGGCGCGGCGGGATATTATTTTCACAGCCACGGCGCAGTGCCTTGCCGCCGTGGCTGAGGTCAGCGCCGCCACCAACCAGCCTGATGTTGCCGAGCTTGCTCGCCGTCACACCGTGGACCCCGCCGCGCTTCAAGCGTGGTTCGATTATTTTGGGATTGGTTCGCGAACTGCGCCCCGGCTCGATTATTTCACGAACCAGATGCACAAGTCCTCCGGCTATGACTTCGTCAACGGCTGGGGTTCCGCCGAGACTCCGCTGTTGCTCGCCAATTCCTCCGACCAGCCGGTGCGCATTCCCGGAAACATGAAGCCGCACGGCGTCGTCGTTCATCCTTCGCCAACCCGGAACGTGGCCGTGGGCTGGCGCAGCCCGCTCGCCGGAACGATGCGGGTCGAAGGCCGGGTGACGCACGCGCATCCCGAATGCGGCAACGGCATCGAGTGGTCGCTCGAACTCCGTCGCGGCCCCACCCGTCAGCGGCTGGCTCAAGGCACGGCTCAGGGCGGCAAGGAAGTGAAGTTCGGCCCGATTGAAAAGCTCGCCGTGCAGACGGGAGATCTGGTTTCGCTGGTCATCGGCGCGCGCGATGGCAATCATTCGTGCGACCTCACAGATATTGAACTCGTGCTCCAGGGCGCAGGGGAAGGCGGGCGTGAATGGAGTTTGACGGGCGACGTTTCGCCGGATGTGTTGGCGGGCAATCCCCACGCCGACCGTTTCGGCAACGACGGGATCTGGCATTTCTATACCGAGCCCGTGTCTGGCGGCGAAAGCGGCCCGGTCATTCCGGCCGGCTCGCTGCTGGCCCAATGGCAATCCGCCGAACGCGCCGAGGAGCAGCTCAGCCTCGCGCTAGCGGTGCAGACGCTGTTGACCTCCGGCGCGCCGGCGGCGAAGGACAGTCCGGACGCCAAACTCTATAAACAGATGGCTTCGCTGAGCGGGCCATTGTTCAAGGACGCTCGTGCTTTTCGTAGCCGCCGACGTAAGGAGGCTCAAACTTCCGCTCCGAAAAATCAGAGCCTCCTCACGTCGGCGGCTACGAGTACAGTGGGCCTCGACGCCGCTCGCTTCGGCCATCGTCCCGACGGATCTGAGATCGACGCGGGCAGCTTGTGCGTGCAGGCCCCGTCAGTGCTTGAAATCCGCCTGCCCGCTGACCTCGTGGCGGGCGCCGAGTTTGTGACGACCGGAATTCTGGATCCGAAAACCGGCGCCGAAGGCAGTGTTCAATTGCAGGCCCTCACCACCAGACCCACCGATACCAAAACACTGCTGCCCGGTGCGTCCACCACCCAGAACAGCAAGGGAACCTGGACCGATCCGGATAAGCCGGTCATCCATAGCACCCCGATCGTCATCGTGGAAGGCAGTGCGGCGCATAAGCGAATCGAGGGCAACTTGGAGGAATTTCGCTACTGGTTCCCCGCCGCCCTCTGCTACACCAAAATCGTGCCGGTGGATGAAGTGGTGACCCTCACGTTGTTCTACCGCGAAGACGACCACCTTTCTCGCTTGATGCTCGACGAGGCGCAGCAGGCCCGGCTCGACCGGCTGTGGGACGAGTTGCACTACGTCAGCCAGGACGCGCTCACGCTGGTGGACGCCTTCGAACAACTCTGGCAATACGCCACTCAGGACGCCGACCCGAAGGTCTTCGAGCCGATGCGCAAGCCGATCAATGACCGGGCCGCGGCGTTTCGGCAGTTGCTCACCAACTCACAACCGCAGCACGTTGAGAGCGTGCTGGAATTCGCCAGCCGCGCTTATCGGCGGCCGCTGACCACCAGCGAGCAAGCTGATTTACGCGGATTATACCGCCAGTTGCGCGCGGAGGAACTGCCGCACGATGAAGCCATCCGGCTCACGCTCGCTCGCGTTTTCGTGGCGCCGGCATTCTTGTATCGCTTGGAAAAGGCCGCTCCCGGAACGACGTCGGGGCCGGTGTCGGACTGGGAGCTGGCCAGCCGGTTAAGTTATTTCCTTTGGTCTTCACTGCCCGATTCGGAATTGCGCAACGCCGCGGCGGCGGGAAAACTTCACCCTCCAGACAATCTCGTGGCGCAGGCCCGACGGATGTTGCCTGATCCCCGGGTGCGCCGGCTGGCCATCGAGTTTGCCTGTGCCTGGTTGCACATTCACGATTTCGAGTCACTCGACGAAAAGAGCGAGCGGCATTTCCCGACCTTTGCCAGTCTGCGCGGCCCGATGTACGAGGAAGCGATCCGCTTCTTCACCGACGCGTTCCAGAACGATGCCTCGGTGCTGGAACTGTTCGACACGGATCACACTTTTCTCAATGAGAGTCTCGCGCTGAACTACGGCATCCCTGGGGTGACTGGGCCGGAATGGCGGCGGGTGGAGGGCGTGAAGAAATTTGGGCGCGGCGGCATTCTGGGCCTAAGCGCGACCCTGGCGAAACATTCCGGCGCCTCCCGCACGAGTCCCATCCTCCGGGGGAACTGGTTCTCCGAAGTGCTCCTCGGTGAAAAACTCCCGCGTCCGCCCAAGGATGTTCCGCGGTTACCCGAGGACGAAGCCCTGGAGACTCTGACCGTGCGTCAGTTGACCGAAAAACATACCAGTGATCCGCGTTGTGCCGGTTGCCATGCGCGCATGGATGGTTACGGCTACGCGCTCGAAGGCTACGACACCATTGGCCGCACCCGCACCCGCGACCTGGGCGACCGGCCGATTGACACCCACGCGAAGCTGTTCGACGGCACAGAGGTCGAAGGCGCGGAAGGTCTGCGGGATTATCTCCTGACGAAAAAGCGCGATGCGGTGCTCCGCCAATTCTGTCGCAAACTGCTGGGCTACGCACTGGGCCGCAGCGTGAGGTTGTCCGACAAACCGTTGGTGACGGAAATGCAACGGCAGTTGGCCGCGCACGATTACCGCTTCAGCGCCGCCGTGGAGACGATCGTGCGGAGTAAACAGTTTCGCGAAATCCGCGGACGTGATACTGTCTCCGAAGAATAATTATCGACCAACGCTCCAACCCACCCTAAATATGAGCCACCACCAATTCTCCCGCCGCGCGTTCCTCCGCGGCGTCGGCGTCACCATGGCGCTGCCGTGGATGGAATCCTTCAATGTCTGGGGCGACACGCCACCGGCCGGCATCAAGCCCGCCAGCGAAGCACCCGTCCGGATGGCCGTGCTCTTTTCCGGCAATGGTTTTCACAGCAAGGAATGGTGGGCCAAGGGCGAAGGCAAGGCCATGGAACTGGGCAACGTGCTGGCGCCGCTGACTGACCTCCGCGAAAAGATGCTCTTCATCCGCGGCCTCTACAACGCCGAGGCCTTGAAAGGAAACATCCACAGTTCGCAAACGGGCAACCTGCTCTCCGGCGCCCCGCTTGCGTCCGGGGGCGACATCCGTTCCGGCACGAGCATTGATCAGTTGCTCGCCCAGCGGTACGGTCGCTCGACCAAAGTGCCGAGCCTCGTGCTCGGGTGCGAGAAATCGAATCCGTCCGTCCATAAGAACTACTCGATGCTTTATAGCTCGCACATCTCGTGGAGTTCGCCGACCACCCCGACGCCGCTCGAACTTTATCCCGCCCTGGCCTTTGACCGGTTGTTCAAGGACGAGGTGAATCGTGGCGACAAGAGCGTGCTCGACGCCGTCCAATCCGACGCGAAGGATTTTCGCCGTCAGATCTGCGCGACGGATCAGCGCAAGCTCGACGAATACCTCGACTCCGTCCGCGAAGTGGAACAGCGCATTGAGAACGCCGGTCAGAAGGGCGAATTGCAAGGCTGGCGTCCCACCCTTTCCGCCCCAAACATCCCGCGCCCCGCCGATGGCATCCCGCAGGACATCGCCGAGCACATGCGGCTGATGAGCGACCTTCTGGTGCTTGCGTTTCAGACCGACACCACGCGGCTCTGCACGCTCAAGCTGAACAACGACCACAGCTCGCTGCGATTCCCGAACCTGGGCGTGGATTACATGATTCACCACCTGCTCTCGCACAGCGACACGGCGGACTGGCTCAAGGTCAACCGGTTTTTCCTGGAACAACTCGCCTACATCGCGCGCAAACTTGACGGCATCCAGGAAGGGGAACGCACGTTGCTCGACAACTCGATGTTGCTTTACTGCTCCAGCATGTTGACCGGGAACCACGACGCCAACCAACTCCCGGTGGTCCTTCTTGGTGGCGCGGGCGGGCGGATCCAGGGCGGGCGAGTGCTCGACTACAAGGAGAAGCCCGAGCGTCAGATGTGTCGCCTCTATCTGTCGATGATGGATAAGATGAACGTGCGCCTCCCGAAATTCGGCGACGCGACCGAACCCCTGGCGGAAGTATAAATCGGACTTTCGGCGGCAGGGCGCAAAAGTGCAATCGGAAGTGGTGGTTGGATTCGAGTCGGTCTTAATCTTAATCGTTTCTGGAAAGTACCCGGATGGAATTCGGCTGGGGAGATTAAGATTACGATGAAGATTAAGAGTAAGAACGGACACTTGTCCTCACTGCCAGTCGTAGCTCCGTCTCCAAATGGCCAGGCCTCAGTCCATCCCACTTCACTTTTTCGGCAGCTGCAATCTCGCGAGCGAAATCCCTTCCCGCCGGAGGATCGTCGCCTCCACCTTCGGGACGAACAGTTGCGTCTCCGCCGGCAGGGCCGTGGCAATGCCATCGAAACTCCGGGTCGACTTGCGGTCGAGCAGTTCCTGAACTTTTCCCGGGCCGGCGTTGTAGGCCGCCAGGGCGAGCCGCCAGTCGCCGAACTGCGTGTGCAAGCGCTTCAGATAACGCGCCGCCACTTGCGCGCTCGGTTCCATTTGATAACGCTGGTCGAACGGCCAGCGGCGCAGACCGAGTTCCTTCGCTGTGCCGGGCATCAGCTGAAATAAACCGCCCGCGCCCGCCGGACTGCGCGCCCTTGAATTGAAACCTGACTCCACCTCCGCGAGCCACACCAGCGGCTCTGGCACCCGTTCCGCCGCGAAGATGGATTTTAGTTTCGGCACGAGCGCGTTTGCCGCCGAGGGGCGATCCCGACGACTCAGCTTTTGTTCCCAGACCTTGCGTTCGACGGCAGCAGAAGGATTCACGGCTGGCTTCGGGGTTTGACCCGACTTCGGTTTCAGCGGGGGCGCTTGCCGGCGGAGTTCCTCCGCGATCTCAAAGTAATCCAGCCGGGTCCGCAGCCAGGCGGCGTACGGTTGCGTATCGGGGTGGGCATCCAGCAAGGGCAGGACGAATTGCGCCGTCGCCTTCAACCCGGCCAGATCCAGGACGTAGTCCTGCTGGAGTTGAGCTTGAAACTGGTGCAGGAACTTTTCGACCTGGTCCCGATCCACTTCTGGGAGCGCGCGAAGCAGGCTCTCATCCAGGTTTTCTTCCGCCCAATCCTGCGCGGAGTCGAGGATCTGGCCGACGTCGAGGTCTAGCTCCTGCTGGCCCGATGCGGTGAGTGTCACCATCAACGCGAGTAGGCATCGATATTTCACGCCACAGAGAATAGGCCCATTTCCTCAGAAATGCGCCTGTGGAAATTAGTCGCAGAACGCCACGGTCGCGGGTCCGTGGGGACGAAGGCACTCGTGTGCCGGCCGGACATCAGCTGCTTCCCGCTGTCCTGGGGTCCGCCGGTTTTGATTACGGAACGGTCGCTTGCGTCAGCCTAAGTCCGCGCCGCTCATTTCTTGAAATTCGCCGCGTTCGCATTTCCCGCACTCTCAATGTAGGCGAGCAAATCCAGAATTTCGTCGCGCGATAATTGGTTTAACAGTCCGGTCGGCATCGGGGACACCTTCGATGGCTCCCGGCGGGCGATATCCTTGAGTCGGACTTCCACGGTAGTTTCGGGGGCGAGCATATTCGGCAATACGATGATGCGCTCCGCGTTTTCGTCGATGATCCGTCCGGTGACGTCGTCTCCGTCCGTTTTCACAATGGTCATGTTTTGGAACTGGTCGGACACCACCTTTGAGGGTTCGAGGAGGGAATCCAGGATGTCGCGGCGCGAATATTTGCTGCCCGCCCCGGCCAGTTCCGGGCCCACCGAGCCGCCCTCGTTGCCCAAGCGATGACAGGCGAGGCATTGGGCGTCGTTGAAGGCGATCCTGCCTTGAACAAAGTTTCGGTCACTGGCCACTTCGGAGAGCGACGCTTCCAGATCGGCGACCGCCCAGTCCTTGACGAACTTGCGGTCCTGGCTCGGTTTCCAGGCCGGTGCCGCAATGCTTTGTTCGATCAGCGGGCGCAACGCTGTGCGTTCGGCGCTCGTCAGCTGGGCGATGGCATCCTTGCGAATGTTGATGAGGAATTTGGCGTAGCTGGCGCCATCGGTGTAATCCCGATCCACATCCTTGAACCATTGGATGAGTTCCAGCGGATGCCGGCGGTCGCTCCCGGGCTGGGTGCTGGCGGTCTTGTTCGCAGCCGGACTCACTTTCAGAAACCATTCGAAATATTTCTGGCGCTGCTCGAGGGTCCAGCCGGACTTCAAGTTGCGCAGATAAAAGATATACGTGGCCTGTTCCTCCTGCGTCGCCGCTTGGTCCAGCAGTTTCAGCGTCTTGGCGACCACGTCCGGCGCTTCCAGGTACACGAGCAGTTGGACCAGTTCGCGGTTGAGGCGTGGGCTCGCCGACGGGTAAAGCGCTCCCAATTTTTCCACCCCCAGTTTTGCCAGCTCCGGGGTCGGCCGGCCCTGTCGAATGAAGCTCAACTCGATCAGGCGCAGTTTCGTCAGTTGTTGATCCTCGGTGAGCGCGGTGAATGGGAATTTTTTCAGCGCCAGGAGCAAATCGGTTTGTGATTCCTTCCCGCCACATCGGGCCAGGGCGAGCAGCGCGGTCAGGCCGGCCTCTGTCTTGGTTTCGGCCAGCGCCCGGTTCTGCCACAACGCCAAGTCCTGCGATTCGATGGCGAGACGCGCGGCGAACCGGAGAAACCGGTCGTCGCTGTTCAGGTAGGGCCAGGCAAAATCGATCGCCTTCGGATCCGCTTTGCCGATGAAGCCTTCGAGCTTGTGCCGCAGGGCGCGCGCCTTGCGGGTCGCTTTTGGGTCCGCCGGGCTGGCGAAGCGCGGCTTGGAGTCGCCGATATAGCTCACGCGATACAAGCCGGATTGCGTGCCGCGGCCGCCGGTGATGAAATACATGGCACCGTCCTTGCCAAATTCGAGGTCGGTGACGTTCAGCGGTTTGCCTTTGATGAACGTTTCGTAGTCGCCCGTGTAGCTGGCGCCATGGGGCGTGAGTTGGACGGCCACGATCCTTCCGTAAGCCCAATCCATCGCGAAGAGGGCTTTCCGATAGATCTCCGGGAACTTGCTCTGCGTGCCAAACTTCACCCCGGTGGGCGAGCCGAGGCCGATGTCCACTGCGGGCGGCAACGTGTCGGCGTAATATTCCGGCTCATTCGAGGTGCCGGAACGCCAACCGTACTCGCCGCCGGTGACCCCATGCACGATGCGCGTCGCCCGATACCACGGCATCCCCCAATCCCACTCCATGTCGCTGTCGAACGTGAACAATTCGCCGGCCGCATTGAAATCAAAGTCATACGAGTTGCGAAACCCGGCAAGCATGAGTTCCCACCGCTTTCCCTCCGGGTCGGTGCGCAATACGTACCCGCCCGGGGCTAGAATGCCGACCGCATGACCGTTGGCATCCCAAAGGCGCGACAACAGAAAATCCTCCTGGTAATTGCGATGCGGTGAATTTGGGGCGATGTCTTCCGGCACCTTGGTGTGGTTGCCGTTCATCACGTAAATCATGCCGTCGGGCCCCGCGACCACCGCGTGGTAACCATGTTCGCCTTCGCCCTTGAATTTTTTCAGGAAGTGCACTTCATCCGCGTCGAACTGGTCATTGTGGTTTTTGTCGATGAGGCGGTAAAGTCCCGTCCCTTCCGGCCCGTGGCCGTTCACATAGAGGCTGTCGTGGGCGTAGCACAGGCCCATGGCTTGTTTCACGGGTGCGGGAATCGGTTCAATCTTGGCCACCTGGCCCCCGCGGTCGAGCGTGATGCGCAATAAGGGCTGGGAATCTTTTTGCGGCGAAACAATCAGGCGCCCCTTGTTGTCCTTGGTCATGCAGATCCAGGAGCCTTCATTGGTGTCCGCCGAGTGCAGCAATTCCACTTTGAATCCGGGCAAAACCGCCAGGCTTTCGGCAGGCGTGGCGTCGGCCGCGAGGCTGGTTTGTTCGCCCCCGGGCCCGGCCGCGAGGCACAGGGTCAACAGGCCGGTCAGCCGGAGCGAGCGAGGATGGTGGCAAAGGAATTTGGTCATGGTCATCGTCATAGTTGTCTAGGGTCGCTCGGAAGCGAAACTGGGTTTAAAAAAATTTACGCTGCGGAGAATGCAAAGTTACTCGGCGCGCGTCGAGTCAGGAATTCGGATTCGCACCCGGCTGCGGCGCGAGCCGCCGTCCGTGCAGAAAAATCGGCCAGAGCGTTTCCCTCGCGGAGCGGGTGTGCTTCCTTGGGGGTCGCGAAAAAAACGAAAACAGCCGAACCAGCCAGCGCTTGCCGCCAGGCGGCTTTGGGGTTGAAAGGCGGCACGGGCTCTCGCATCGTGGGTTCATGTTATCGCCGCAAAGGTTCGGTGGACCCGCCCGACCTCTCCGAATCTGGGTCGGGCTCACAATTCTGGCGTTAAGTCAGTGGACGCCGGCCGCTGAAATCATCTCGGCTGACCTTTGCATCTACGGCGGTACCGCGGGCGGAGTGGCGGCCGCGGTGCAAGCCACGCGCATGGGACGGAGCGCCGTCATCGCCGAGTTCGGCCCGTCGCTGGGCGGCATGACGTCGGGCGGACTTGGCGCGACGGACATCGGCAACAAGGCGGCCATCGGTGGGATTGCCCGTGAGTATTACCAGCGCGTCGCCCAATATTATGCCGCCCCCGCTGCTTGGCAGTTTGAAAAGCGCGAGGATTATTTTGCGCAGCACGGCGGGCGTTCCTCGCTGGCAGAAATGAATGCCCCCGGGGCCACGCAGTGGACCTTTGAGCCGCATGTGGCGGAGGCCATTTTATTCCAGATGCTCGCGGCGGCCAAAGTGCCGGTCCATTTCATGCAACGCCTTGCGGCGGTGAAAAAGGACGGCCGGCAACTCTTGGAAATCGTGATGGAGAACGGCCGCGTCTATCGGGCGAAAATGTTCATCGACGCGACCTATGAAGGGGATTTGATGGCGAAAGCCGGCGTCAGTTTCACCGTGGGTCGCGAGCCGAACGCAAAGTATGCCGAGACAATCAACGGGATTCGCGACGAGACGCCGAAGCATCAATTCACCGTGTCGGTGGATCCTTACCTCAAACCCGGTGATCCGAGCAGCGGCCTGCTGCCCTACATCCAACCTGGCGATGGCGGCACGCCAGGCGAAGGAGATGTCCGGGTGCAGGCGTATAATTTCCGGCTCTGCTACACTAAGATTGCGACGAACCGCCTCCCGCACATAAAGCCGGCGAACTACGAACCGGATCAGTATGAATTGCTGGCGCGTTATCTTGAAGCCTTGGTAACCGCCGGCCGCAAACCCCAGTTGAGTGAATTTTGGAATCCGATCTGGATGCCCAATGGCAAGACGGACATCAACAACAACGGCGGGTTTTCCACGGACTTCATCGGCGCGAACTACGATTATCCCAACGCCGATTACTCGACGCGGGCCCGGATCTGGTTGGCGCACCAGGATTATATCCGAGGCTTGGTCTATTTCCTCGCCACCAGTCCGCGGGTGCCGGAAAATCTGCGGCGCGAGATGCAGGCGTGGGGACCGGCGAAAGACGAATTTGTCGCCACTGGCGGCTGGCCGCACCAACTCTATGTGCGAGAGGCCCGGCGCATGATTTCGGAGTACGTAATGACGGAGCACAATTGCCGTGGCACGATGACTGCCGAAGACCCGGTTTCACTCGCCGCCTATACGATGGACTCGCACAATTGTCAGCGCCTTGTGAAAAATGGCCGCGTGGAAAACGAAGGCGACGTCCAGGTCGGCGGATTTCCACCCTATCCAATCTCCTATCGCGCCATCGTGCCAAAAGCAGCCGAGTGCGAGAATCTGCTCGTGCCGCTTTGCCTGTCCGCCACCCACATCGCGTACGGATCGATCCGCATGGAGCCGGTGTTCATGATCCTCGGGGAATCCGCCGCCACCGCGGCCGCGCTCGCGCTCGACGACAACGTGCCGGTGCAAAAAATCAATTACCAGAAACTCCGGGCCCGATTGCTCGCGGACAAACAGGTGCTGGAATGGAAGGCCGTGGCGAAGTGAACGGCGGTTTTCCAGCCGGAAGGGTTGCCCGACAGCCCGTGGGGCAAGCAACCGCCGACCGGATTGCGCACTGGAGGCTTGTCGGCTTTACAATGCGCGGCGGATTCTTAAGTTGCCGTGGCCATCGCGCCGATGAATCAAACGCCACCTGATCAACTAAGTTTCAGCCGCCTTCGGGACCTGGTGCGGACGCGCTTCCGCGTCGAGGTCGCGCCGACAACCACGGTCGAGCTGGAATTGATTGAAGTGGAGTGCGCCGATGCAGGGGCAACGTCCAAGCCGAACGTCCTTCCGTACGAACATTTCTCGCTGATCTTCGCGGGTGCCGCGGAGGATCGGTTGCCGCAGAGGACGTATCGGTTTCAGCACGAAAAGCTCGGTCGCTTCGAGGTGTTCATTGTGCCCATCGCCGCGGAGGGCGAGCGCATTCGCTATCAGGCGGTGTTCAATCGGTTGCTCGCGCAAACCTCGGCGCCCGAGTCGTGAAATAAGTGCTTGACCCGATTCCTAACTATTCAGAAGTTGGCGATCGAAAGTTGGCATGCATGACTCAGATGAGGATGAGTAAAATTTTGCTTTAGTGAACAACTCGACCCCAACCTTTGGCCAGGCGACGAACCTGCGCAGCGGCAACCAGCCTCCGTCGCGCGCGACCGTTGATCATATTGTGCCAGCCACGAAGCCAACGCGCCGCCAGTTCATTGTCAATTGCTCGACCCTGGCGTTTACCGCCGCGGTCGTGCCGGCGGCGCTCGGCGCGCCATTGCGCGGCCGAACGATGGCGCTGCCGCTGGAACCGATCGGCCCGGGGAATTTCGCGCGGCAAGTAAATACCAATTTCATAGCACGCCCGCCGCACGGCGCCCCGACCACCCTCGTGCTGGTCGAGATCCGGTCGCTGATGGCGTCGCCAGCCGCGTCGCCGTCCGCGGAGGATGCGCGCAACGAAAAATTCTCGCTCCTGTTTGCCGGCCCGTTGACCGCTCCGCTCGCGCAGAACACCTACACTTTCGCCCACCCGCAGGTCGGGAATTTTGCGATTTTTATTGTGCCGATCGGTTGCTTGGATCCGAGTCAGTGTTATTACGAGGCGATCTTCAACCGACCCGCTTGGGATCCCAGGCGCCGGCAGCTTCGTGACGACGCCGAATAATGGCGGCGGGCATCCAATACTATGGCGGAACCCTTTTTGAGCGAGATTCGAGTGTTCAGTTTCAACTTCGCACCGAAGGGCTGGGCGCTTTGCAACGGACAACTCCTGCCGATCAATCAAAATCAGGCTTTATTTGCCCTGCTGGGCACTACTTACGGCGGCAACGGCCAGACGACCTTCGCGCTCCCCAATTTACAGGGCCGCGTGCCGCTCCACCGGGGCAATGGCCACACGCTCGGCGAATTTGCCGGCGAGCAGAACCATACGCTTTCTCTGGCCGAAATCCCGCAGCATTCACACGGCGTCCACGCCTCGCCGACGAATGCGGATGCACCTGTTCCGGGAAATAACCTCCTCGCCAGCGCCAATAATCTCTACGCCCCACCCGCCAATCTCACCACTCTGCATCCGGCGAGCATTGCCAATGCCGGGGGCAGCCAACCCCACTCGAACATGCAGCCGTTCCTGACCCTCAACTTCTGCATCGCGCTGCAAGGAATTTTTCCCAGCCAAAACTAAAGCGAAACTTTCATGGGCCAACCCTATATTGGAGAAATTAGAATCTTCGGTGGCAATTTTGCCCCGGCGGGTTGGATGTTTTGTGACGGGCAACTGCTGCCCATCGTGGACAACGAGACGTTGTTCCAGTTGATCGGCACGACCTACGGTGGCGATGGCCAAAGCACTTTTGGACTGCCAGACCTGCGCGGACGGCTTCCGATACATTATGGCAACGGGTTTGTTTTGGCCCAGGCCGGCGGGACAGAATCGGTTGCACTCAACTCAAACCAGATGCCCATACACGCTCATCTTTTGCTGGCTTCTGCCAACCTCGCCACCACCGCTAACCCTGTGATCGCCGTGCCCGGGCAGTCGCCGTCGATTGCACTGTACGAAGCCGACGTGCCCAATGCGGGCTTGAACGCCGCTGCGCTCTCGCTGGTCGGGGGGAATCAGCCCCACGATAATTTCCAGCCGTACCTCTGCGTGAACTTCATCATCAGCCTGTTCGGCATTTTTCCATCTCCAACCTAAGGATATCGTCATGGCCGACCCATTTGTAGCTGAGATTCGGATCTATCCCTTCAACTTTGCGCCGCGGGGCTGGGCGTTTTGCGATGGCCAGTTGCTACCCATCTCGCAGAACACGGCGCTGTTTTCACTCCTCGGCACCACCTACGGCGGGGATGGGCGCACCAATTTCGGCCTGCCAAACCTGCAAGGCAGCGCGCCCATGCATCCGGGTCAGGGCCCGGGCTTGTCGCTCCATGACCTCGGCGAAACGAGCGGGACGGAATCCGTCACCTTGCTCGAATCGGAGCTGCCGGCGCACAGCCACACCTTCATGGCGGTGAGCGCTGCGGCCAGTCTCAACGCGCCGGCGCCGGACCGTGCCCTCGCAAGGTCGTCGGGCGGGTTTGCGTTTCAACAGTCCCCGGCGAATCCGGTGAACCTCGCGCCCCAATCACTCACCGTGGTCGGCGGCGGCCTGCCGCACAACAACATGATGCCTTACCTCACTTTTAACTTCTGCATCGCCTTGCAAGGTGTGTTTCCCCCGCGAACTTGAAGCGCTCCCGCGAACGAACGGACTGGCTGCGCCATGAACCTCACCCCCGCGACCCAGCACGAATCAGTTACGCTTCGGCCTTTACGCCCCGCCGATGAGCCGTTTTTGGTGGCGGTTTACGTAAGCACGCGGCTCGAAGAATTGGCGGTGGTTGGTTGGAGCGAGCAACAAAAGCACAGCTTTCTGGAGACTCAGTTCCATGCCCAGCGCCGTTACTACGAGTCGGAATATCCTGGCGCCGAATTTCAGGTCATTCTGGCTGGCGGAGAGCCTGTAGGTCGGCTGTACCTGCATCGTCGGGATGCCGAGATTCGCATTATGGAACTCGCGCTTTTGCCGGGTTATCGGCGGCGGGGTATAGGCACGCAACTGCTGCGGGAGATTCTGGCCGAGGGCGAGCGCTCGGGTAGCCGGGTCACGATTCATGTGGAGGCTTTCAATCCGGCACTCCAATTGTACAAACGACTCGGCTTCCGACGGGTCGCGGATAACGGCGTTTACCATCTGCTGCATTGGCTCCCCGCCGGTGTTCCCGCTGTCCCCACGGGCGCGATTAACCTAAATCAATGACAACTTTTTCGACCCGCAGGGACGGCGTCAATGATTCGCAGCTGAGATTTGCGGCCGGCGACGCGGGGCAGGGGATGTGGCTCCCCGCGCCGAGTCCGTGGTGGGCCATGATGGCGATCACGATTATCGGCCTCATCATTTTTCTCTTGCCTGCTCACGGCCAACTCGCGCCCGCCATCGCCGCGACCAAGACTTACCAGTTGGTTGTCGACAACAACAGCAACGCCCAACCCGACCCCGGTGACACCCTCAAGTTTACCGTGGTCATCAGCAATTTTGGCACAACGGACGCCCTCGGGGTGGTGTTCAGCGACCTCCTCGACACCAACACCACCCTGATTTCGGGCTCGGTAATGACGACGCCCCTTGCCCGCGATGACAATTATTCCGCCCTCGGCAACGTCCAGATCAGCATCGCCGCTCCCGGCGTGCTCGCCAATGACATCGACCCGGACGGAATTGGCCCGGCGCTGACGGTGACGCCGTACACCGGCGCGAGCACCAAGGGCGGTGACGTGGCTCTCAATGCCGACGGTTCGTTCACCTACAATCCGCCTCCCGGCTTTGAGGGCTCGGACACGTTTCCCTACACACTCAACGACAATGACTCGCCCGCCGGCACGGATACGGCGACGGTTTTCATCACGGTGAGCGGAATGATCTGGTTCGTGAACAGCGCTGCCGCGCCTGGTGGCGATGGCCGACTCACCTCACCCTTTAACGCGCTGACCGGCGCCGGTAGTTTCAACACGCTTGCCGCCAGCGACCCCGGCGATAATATTTTTGTCTACAGCGGCAGCTATGCCGGCGGCTTGAGCCTAAAGACCAACCAGAAGCTGATTGGCCAGGGAGCGACCGCTTCGTTGGTCGCCATCACCGGTCTAACGCCCCCGTCCGGCAGCCTGCCATTCCCAGCCACCGGTGGCGGCCGCCCGACCGTGAGTGCTTCTGGCAATAACCTCGTCTTGAGTACCGGTAATTTGGTGCGCGGGTTGAACCTCAGCAACGCCGGCGGCACAGCGTTGCTCGGCGTCAGCGTGGGCAATCTGGCGGTCACCGACACATCCGTCACCAACACCGCGGGGGTTGCGATCAACCTGGCGGGCGGTGACCTGGCGGCCACGTTCACCAGTGTTTCGTCCAGTGGAGGCGCCAACGGCATCAAGCTGGTTAACACCACCGGAAGTTTTGCGGTCACGGGCCTCGGCCCGCCCGGTTCGGGCGGGGCCATTCAAAATACGATCGGTGCGGACGGTTCGGCGGACGGCTGCGGCGTCTATCTTAGCAACGCCAGTGGAGTTTCGCTCACCTCCATGGCGCTGCGCGATCATCCCAATTTCGCCATCCGCGGCACTAGTGTCACGGGCTTCAATCTGCTCGCGAGTACGGTCGAAGGCGTCAACGGCACGAGCGCCGCGTTTGCGGAAGGCAGTCTGAGCTTTTCGGATCTGCTCGGCGCCGCGTTGATTTCCGGGTGCAATATCGCGGGTGGGCTGGAGGATAATGTGCGCGTCACCAATGGCAGCGGCGCGTTGAACCGCCTGACCCTGGAGAACACCACTTTTGGCGCCAACAGTACCGCGCTGGGTGACGATAGCGTTTTAGTGGAGGCGAGCGGTACAGCGGTGCTCAACGTGACCGTCAGTAACTGTGTCTTTACCAGCGCACGCGGGGATTTGCTGCAATGCAACGCACTCAACAACGCCGTGATGAACTGGGTCATCGTCGGCAACGCCTTTTCCAACAGCCATCCGAGTATCGTCAGCGCCGCCGGCGGCACCACCTTCTCGGGCGGCGGGGCCGGCTCGGCGGTCACGGTGACTTATGACATTTCCAATAATACCTTCCGCGATGCGCAAGGCATAGCGCTCAACGTTTTCAAAGGCACGGGCGGCGGAAATTTCTCCGGCACGATTTCCAACAACACTATTGGGGTTTCCGGTGTGACCAACTCCGGGTCCGCCCAGGCCAGCGGCCTCCAAGTGACCAGCAGCGGGACCGGCAACCACACCACCCGGATTGAACACAACACCATCTATCGCTACAACGAAAACGGCATCTACGTGCGAGCGAATGACGGGGCCAGTACTCTCAACGCCACGATCCTCAACAACACCATCGCCCAGCCGGATGTGTTCGGATTGAACGGATTGCAAGTCAACCTCGGGGCGGCGGCGGCCGACGCGAATTTTGCCTGTCTGGACATTCGCAACAACACCCTCGCCGGAAGTGGCCCGCTCGCCGGCGATGATTTCAATTTGCGCCAGCGTTTCAACACCACGATCAAGCTGCCGGGCTATGCCGGCGCCGCGAACGATTCGAGCACGGTCATTGCCTTCGTGCAAGGCAACAACCTCGGCTTGCCGGATGGCGCGGCTTCCGTGAGTGGCCGCGGCGGCGGCTTCCAAGGCGGCTCGCCCTGTGTGTTGCCCCTCCTCGCCGCGGTCGACGGGGCGGCCGGAAGCCTGCCCGCGACGGCCGCCGTTTCGGCGGCTTCGCAAACGGCACCTTTCCCAGGCGACAACCGCGTCGAGCCCGCTCCAACCGTGTCCCGCGCGGAATCCGTGCTCGATGAAAAGGCACTCAGCCGAATCATCGTCGCGGCCAAACTACGCTGGCAGGCCGCGGGCCTCACGGAGCCACAACTCGCGGCCGTTAATCGCGTGACGTTCGAACTCACTGAGCTCGGAGGCTGGTGTCTTGGGGCATCCTCCGAAGGCCATGTGCAACTTGACCGCGCAGCCGCGGGCCGCGGCTGGTTCATTGATCCCACGCCCGAGGAGGACGCCGAATTCAACGTCTGGGTTTCCAAGACCGACGATGCCCCTGCGCTCCCAAACGTGGCCGCCGGCCGCATTGATTTGCTGACAACCGTCCTGCACGAGCTGGGGCATGCGGCAGGCTTGGCGGATCTGACCGAGGACCGGTTCCGCAACAACTTGATGTATGGTTCGCTCACGACGGGCGAACGACGGGTGCCCGCCCCCGGCCAGGCCGCGGGCGCCCTCCCCGGGGCCATCAGGCGGACCCAGTTCGTATTCACTCCGCTAGCCATCGGAACGCTCCCGGCGGGAAAATCCATCACGATCACTTTTCTGGTCACCATCAACAAACCTTGGCCGGCTGGCGTATGTCAGCTGGTCAACCAGGGAAACATTTCCGGCGCCAACTTTGGGAATGTACTCACGGATGACCCGGCGGTGGCCGGCGCGAATGATCCCACGATCACCTTCCTCAACGCCGTTCCGACGCCGACCATCGCCGCGGTCCCGGCAAATGTTTGCACCTCGTCCTCGGGCAATACGGCCAGCGGTCCGCCGGGTTACGCCGCCTACGCTTGGACCATCAGCAATGGAACGATTACGAGCCCGGTGAATCAACCAACCATCACCTACACCGCCGGCGCCGCCGGCAACGTGACGCTGGGCTTGACCGTCTTCAATGCCTCCGGTTGCGGCGCCAGCACCGCCACCAACGTGTCGATTATCATGCCGTCGGTGCCGGTGATCATCAGCGGCGGGTGTTCCTTTCGGTCGAATTACTTCGCCAACCAGATTTTCACGGATGGACTCGGCGCGGCCGCGACCGGCCTTGCGTTTGATGGCACCAATTACTGGTCCTGCTCGGGCGGTAGTTCGGGCGGAGTGCGTTTCGCGCGCTACGATGCGGCGGGCGGACTCCTGGCCACTTTTTCGCCCGGACTCGATTTCCGGTCGGTCTTCACCGACCAAAACGGTAACGTCCTGGCTCGCGCCTTCAATGATGCCACGATTTACCGCCAGACCGGGCCCGGCATATTCGTGAATTCCGGCATCACGCTCACGGGTGGGACCCTCGATTTGCAATCGTCCGTGGTGTTGAACGGCGCCGGCACCGAATTCATTGCCATGAGCGGAGGCGTGGTTTCCCTTTGGAGCACCAACGGAACGTATCTCGGCAACGTCAGCCTGCAGGGATTTGGCGCCGTAAGCGGCGAAAACAGCTCGCCGCAGAATCGCGGCATCGCCGCCGTGGGCGGCTTTTGGCTGACCTACAGTGGCAACGGCGTCCTTTCGGTTTGGGACACGTCCGGCAACCGTGTGATGCAGTCCGCTCTGGCCGGAGCGGGAGTCAATTTTGATTCCGCGTACAGTTTCAGCTATTGCAACGGAAAAGTATTTGTGGTCGATGCTTCCAGTGGACCATGGCGCGGGTACGACGTTTGTAGCGGCGAAAAACTGGCAGTCTATGGTGCGCCCGGGGTCGCCACCTGGAACACGGATGTGCAAACCAAAATTCAAGGCGCCGGGCCGGGGGCACAAGTTGATGCTTACCTGGTGACCGCCGGCAATCCCGTGCCGACCCTCGCCGACCTGCGCCGCTATCAGGCGGTGTTGGTTTACTCCGATGCCGGTTTCAACAACAACACCAATCTCGGCAACGCGCTGGCCGATTACATGGATCAGGGCGGCGGAGTCGTCCTGGGCACTTTCGCCTACTACAATTCCGGCGGGCTGTCCATCCAGGGTCGGCTCGCCACCGGCGGTTATTTGCCGTTTACTCCCGCAACCCAGAACAGTGGGTTCAATCTGACGCTGATCCCGGACCTACCCTTGCATCCCATTCTCGCCGGCGTCGCCTCGTTTAATGGAGGGACTTCGAGCTACCACAACAGTCCGCTCAGCCTCGCTGCGGGGGCCACCCTGATCGGACACTGGAGTAACGGGCAGCCGCTCGTTGGCACCAAGGAGCCAACCGCCGGCCGATTAGTCGGACTGAATTTTTATCCGCCGTCCAGCGATGCCCTGGGTGGTGGTTGGGTCGCCGGCACGGACGGCGCCCGCATTATGGCCAACTCGCTCTTATGGGCCGGCAGATGCGCGCCCACCATTGTCACGAATCCCGTGAATCAAATTGGTGAAGTGGGCTCGTTCGTGACTTACAGCGTCGCGGCGGTCGGCGGCGAACCCTTGAGCTACCAGTGGCGCCGGGACAGGATCAATCTCCCCGGCCAGACCGCCAGCGCGCTCACGGTTGAGGTGCAACCCGCCAACGTGGGCAATTACAGTGTGGTGGTTGCCAACCCCTACGGCCGCGCCTTCAGCGCCAGTGCCTCGCTCGGGTCGCGCCTGCGCTTCCTGCCCTTCGGCCCGCCCAGTGCCGGAGGGCTGCCGATATTTCTCGGAAGCTCCGACAATTGCCCGCTCACCGCCGAGCGGGCGGCGCACATTCGGATCTACGCCACGACCAATGTCGCGTTGCCGTTTGCGAGCTGGAGTCCACTGCCCGACTCGCTGGTGCTGAGCAATGGTTATCTTCGGTTGGATATCCTGGATACGAAGAGTTCTCCGCTGAGATTTTTCCGCGCCGTGGAGTCCCCATAAGTCACGCTTGGCTGACGTGGGGGTGGGGAGAGACCAACTGCGCCGGCGGCCAGAATCCATCGCCGACCGCGTTATCGGCCCCTTGCGTCGCAGGCCGAGAGGTATCCCGTCACCGATGATGGCTGACCCTTCACAACACTCGGGAGGGACGGCCAGGAGGCGCGGTTTTCTTTTCCCTCGGCCTTATCGCGTCAAGCTGCGCCGACGCCGGGAATTTTGCCGGGGCCACCTTTTTTACTTTTCTTCGCCGGCCTGTCCGCTAACGTTACTTCGCAACAAATTTTATGTCCAAACCTCACTCATATAAATTCTGCTTCGGGCCCTGGAACCTCAGCGAAGGCCAGGATCCGTACGGGCTGACCACGCGCCCGCCTCAAGCCTTCGACTGGAAGCTCGCGCAACTCAAGCAGTCCGGGTACGACGCGATGATGTTTCACGACGACGACGCCGTGCCGGACATTGACAGCAAATCCGCCGCGCAAGTACGGAAAGAGAGCCGCGAATTGAAGCGGAAACTCGCCGACGCCGGCGTGGCCGCCGAGATGGTGGCACCGCGCCTGTGGTTCGATCCGCGGACGATTGATGGCGGGTACACGAACAACGATCCCAAGCTCCGCCGTTACGCCATTGAGCGTTCGCTCCGTTGCATCGACGTGGCGAATTATCTGGGCACGGATTTGATCGTCCTTTGGCTGGCCCGCGAGGGCACCTACATTCGGGAATCCAAGAATGCCCGGCGCGGCGTGGATTATCTGGTCGAGGCGCTCGACCGCATGCTGGCGCATGACAAAAAGATTCGGATCTCCATCGAGCCCAAGCCCAACGAGCCGATGGATCACGCCTACGTACCGACCACGGGCCACGCGCTCGCCATCGCCCAACTCACGCGCGACCCAAAACGGGTGGGCTGCCTCATCGAAAGTGCGCACGCGATTTTAGCCGGGCTCGATCCGGCGGATGAAATTGATTTTGCGATGGCCTTCGGCAAGCTGTGGTCGCTGCACTTGAACGACCAGAACGGACTGAAATTCGATCAGGACAAACCCTTTGGCAGCGCCAATTTGCGCGTCGCCTTCAACCAGGTGCGCGCCCTCGAACGCAATGGCTACGGCAAGGCGGGCGAGTATGTCTGCTTTGACGTGCATCCGTTTCGGACCACGAAAGTCGAACATTGGATGGCCCATCTGGACAACAGCCGCCGCACGTTTCTGCGGCTGGTGCAAAAAGCGCGCACGTACGACGAGGCCGCCGCGAAACAACTCATCGCGGATCGCGACTACGCGGCGCTTGACCAGTTGGTGATCGAGCATCTGCTGGGCAAATAATCAAAGCGAACAGTGTTTGGCGATAGCAGCGGGCGCGGCTCCGACCGCGACCGCTGTTTCAACAATTTGGGACCCGGGTTGAAAATCGAGAAGGTCGCATGGCGGCCCGCGCCGCCCGCGAATCTGTCCCTTGCCAAGCGCGCTCGCCTTTTGATCTAATGTCGTGGTGCTACAACAGCAAACCCTGAATCGTTCCGCTAGCTTTACCGGCATCGGCTTGCACAGCGGCAACCGGGTGAGCATGACCTTTCTGCCGGCGCCCGCGAATTCCGGCATTCGTTTTCGGCGCATGGACCTCGAAGGCAAGCCGGAGATCGAAGCCCGCGTCGAGAATGTTTCCGAAACGAACCGGTCCACCACCCTGGCCAAGGGCAACACCAAGGTGCAGACGGTGGAACACGTGCTCGCCGCCTTCGCCGGCTATGGCATCGACAACGCGATTGTGGAACTCGACGCGAACGAACCGCCCATCGCGGACGGCAGCGCCCGGGAGTTCTGCAAACTGATCCAATCCGCGGGTATCGTTCCGCAAAACGAAAAGCGCGAGCCCTACACGGTCACCGAACCCATCGAACTGGAGATGGGCGAGACCTTAATGACGTTGTTTCCGGATGAAGGCTTCAAGATCACCTGTACGAGCGCGGACAAACACGGTCGTTTCACCCAATTTTACAGCACGGATGTGACGCCCAAGACGTGGGAGCAGGATTTGGCGCACGCGCGGACGTTTTGCTTTTACGAGGAGATCGAGTTTCTCATCAAGAACGGGCTGATCAAGGGTGGCAGCCTGGAAAACGCCGTCGTCATCCGCGACGACGCGGTGCTGACGACCGAGCCACTGCGGTATGCGGAGGAATTTGTCCGCCACAAGATGCTCGACATCGTGGGGGATCTCTCGTTGCTGGGCCGGCCACTCCACGGCCACCTGATCGCCGTGAAGCCGAGCCACAGCGGGAACTGCGAATTGGTCCGGCAGATCGTCGCCCAAATCAACAAGCCGATGCGCGCCGCCCGTACGTTCGCCCCACCACCGATCCGCGCCGGGGTAGGGAACGAAAGTCCGCCGCGCGTGCTCCCGGCGGCCGACGGCGCCATGGGCATTGAGGAAGTGATGAAGATGCTGCCGCACCGCTATCCGTTTCTTATGGTCGATCGCATCCTGAAAATCGACGGCAATCGTATCGTCGGCGTGAAAAACGTGACCATGAATGAGGGCTATTTTCAGGGGCATTTTCCGGGACATCCCATCATGCCCGGCGTGTTGCAGCTTGAGGCGATCGCGCAAGTGGCGGGGATTTTGCAATTGAAGATATTGGAAACGCCGAATCTGATGGCGTATTTCATGGCCGCCGAGCATGTGAAGTGGCGGCGGCCGGTTTTTCCGGGGGACGTCCTGGTGATCGAAGTGGAATTGACCAAGGTCCGTAGCAAGATTGGCAAGGCCAAGGGCGTGTGCAAGGTGGACGGTGAAATCGTAAGCGAAGCCGAAGTGACCTTCGTGGTACGCGATGCCTGAGTTGACCATGGAGAGAATCCACCCCACGGCCATTATTCATCCGCACGCCCGCCTGGGCGCGCGCTGCCAGATAGGACCTTATTGCATCATCGGCGAACACGTTCAACTGGGGGATGACTGCCGGCTGCACGCGCACGTCGTCATCGATGGCCACACCCGGCTGGGCCAGGCGAATGAAATTTTTCCCTTTGCCAGCATCGGACTAAAGACCCAGGACCTGAAGTGGAACGGCGGCCTCACCCGCACCGAGATCGGCGACCGCAACACCTTTCGCGAATACGTGTCCGTTCACAGCGCCACCGGCGACGGCGAAGTCACCACCATCGGTTCCGACAACAACATCCTGGCCTATTGCCACCTGGCCCACAATGTCACCATCGGTCACCGGGTTATCATGTCCAACGTCGCCACCCTGGCCGGCCATGTGACCGTGGAGGATCATGCGGTGATTGGTGGGTTGGTGGCGATTCATCAGTTCTGTCGGGTGGGCAAAATGTCCATGATTGGCGGCTGCTCCAAGGTCGTGCAGGACATTCCGCCGTTTATGATCGCCGACGGCAACGCGGCCCGGACGGTCACAGTCAACAAAGTGGGGCTGGAACGGAACGGTGTTTCCGAGGCCGCGCAAATCGCCCTCCGGCAAGCGTACAAGATTTTGTTCCGTGCCGGGCTGACGATTCCGAATTCGTTGGAACAGATCGAAAAGGAATTGCCGCCGTTACCTGAGCTGGCGTATCTGGTGAATTTTGTCCGCACCAGCGCCCGCGGCATCAGCAAATGATGGCGGCCCATGGAAGCTGAACGCCCGCTCCCGCCCCTCACGCCCGGCACCTTGTACCTGGTCGCCACGCCGATCGGCAATTTGGAGGACATCACGCTGCGCGCCTTGCGCGTGTTACGCGAATGTGACGTGGTGGCGGCCGAGGACACGCGACGCACCGGCCAGTTGCTCAAGCATTTTGCGACTTCCAAACCCCTGCTCAGTTACTTTCAGTTCAACGAGGCGAAGCGCAGCGAGGAAATCATCGAGCGATTGCGGCGCGGCGAGAAAGTGGCGCTGGTCACGGACGCGGGCAGTCCGGGCATCAGCGATCCGGGCGAACGCGTGGTCCGGGCGGCGATCGCGGCCGGCTTGCGCGTCGAGGCGGTTCCGGGCGCCTGTGCGTTGGTGGCTGGGCTGACGGCGAGCGGGTTGCCGACGGATGAGTTTCATTTCATCGGATTTTTGCCACATAAATCCGGCCAACGCCGCAATCAACTCGAAGCCCTCAAAGCGGTAGCCGGCACGCTGGTACTCTATGAGTCGCCGTATCGGATTGAAAAATTGCTCGGCGAACTGCAGGAAGTCTTTCCCGAGCGACCGGTGGTGCTGGCGCGCGAACTGACCAAAAAGTTCGAGGAATACTTGCGTGGCAACCCGGCGGAGTTGTTGGAGCTGACCGCGAAACGGAGTTTGAAAGGGGAGTTTGTGGTGATGATTGGTGCCGCCGGATGATCCGCGCGCGGCGTGGGGACAAGTGCGGTCGCCGCCGTTTGCTGATCGAGCGAGGCTTGGTCCGGGTATTGGACTATCGCTTCCGGCGCTTGCTCTTGAACAACTCCAACTGCGGTTCGCGGAAAAAATCGTAATTCTTCAGGATGCGGATGATTTGGAGCAGGTCGGATTTTTGGTAATTGCGGTTCGCTTCGGTGTGCATGATGAGGTCCGTCAGCATCGTGCGAAATGGAATCACGGCATCCACGCCCTTGGCGCGGAGGACGGCGATGCTTTCGTCCCGGGCCTTCGCTTCGTGGGGCAGGGCCGGGACGACCAGGATTTTCAACGGGGCTCCGTTTTCACCGAAGACGCGGGCGGCTTGCTGAAAAACCTTGGTGCCGACGAAGCGAAAAATCTCCGGCGTGCTGGCCAGTCGCGCCGAGCTGAAGGTTTCCGTGTGCCAGCCTTTGACCACGACGATTGCGCGTTCGACGAAAGTCAGATCCTCCGAGGTCAACACGAACGGCCGATCTCCCGGCGGTGGTTGCGGGCGCGGATTGAGCACGAAGAAATCAATATCGTCGTCCTCGGGTTTGTTGGGCGCGATGTATTTGCGCGGTTGCCGGACCAAGAACGCGTGGTGTTCGAAGTATTCGCGGACGATGGTTTCGCTGACGGCGCTCATGGCAAAACCGGGAGTATTGCTCGTTGAAAGTTACAGGTTACAGGTTGGCACGGCGCGATCGTCGACGCGCAACTTTCCACCTTCAAGTTGCAACGGTCCTTATCCGCGCTCATCCGTGTTCCTCAAGGGTTAGGACTTTTTGAATCTCGGCCAGCGGCACTTTCCGTCCCCAAACCACCTTGCCGATGCGGTGCGCGAGCACGAACTTGATCTCGCCGTTGGTCACTTTTTTGTCCAGCTTCATGGCGGCGAACAGTTTGGTCCGCTGTGGCCGGTTCAGCGGCACATGCTCCGGCAGGCCCGCCCCGCGGAAAAGCGCGGTAATGCGCAGCACGTCTTTCTGGGGCAGTCCCGTGAGCGCCGCCGAAAGGCGCGCCGCCGCGACCTGCCCGATGGAAATGGCCTCGCCGTGCAGATATTTGCCGTAACCGGAAATGGCCTCGAGCGCATGGCCGATGGTATGACCGAAATTCAAAATTGCGCGGAGCCCATTCTCCGTTTCGTCCTGGCCGACGACTTCGGCCTTGATCTGGCAACAGCGCGCAATGATGGCCGCAAGGATTTTCGGCTCGCTCCGCAACAACGCGGGCAGTTCGCGCTCCAGCCGCGCAAACAGCGCCGGGTCGTAGATGATGCCATATTTGAAAACCTCAGCGAGCCCGGCGCGGAATTCGGATCTGGGCAAAGTGCCGAGCGTACCGAGATCGCAGAGCACGAGGCGCGGTTGATGAAATGCGCCCACCAGATTTTTTCCAGCCTTCAAGTTCACGCCGACCTTGCCGCCGACGGAGCTGTCCACCTGGGCCAGCAAGGTGGTCGGCACCTGCACGAACGGAATGCCCCGCAGGTAGGTCGCGGCGACGAAACCCGCCAGATCCCCCACCACTCCGCCGCCGAGCGCCACGATGAAAGATTGGCGTTCGAGCCGGTGGGCGGCGAGCCGGTCGTAACAGGAATGCACGGTCTTCAGGCATTTCGCGGTTTCACCCGCCGGCACCACGATGAGGGATGGTTCAAAACCCGCCCGCACGAGCGAATTATACGCGGGCTTGGCATAATGCCGGCCAACGTTGGTGTCCGTGATGATCGCGCACCGGGCGCCGAGTTTGAGCCGTGCACATTCCTGACCCAAGCGATTCAGCAGGCTGTCCCCTATTTTAATGGCGTAGCGGCGTTGGCCCAGCGGAACGTTGACGATGTGCACGGGCCAAGGATAAGAACTGGCGCGGCACTGTCAAAGATTTCGCCGCGCCGGGTGGGGCGAATAATTCGGACTCGGTATCCGTGCGGCGGTCCGGGCAAATCTGTTCTGGTTTTTGCGACCGCTGACTGGCTAACTCGGCCGGTGTCTGCCTCCAAAAAATCGCCCGTGCTGGCCGCTGGTCTCCTGCTGGCGGTGGTCTTGTGGGGCGGCAATAACACCGCCACCAAATGGCTGGTTGGCTCATGGCCACCGGTCTGGACCGGAGGAACGCGATTCCTGGGTGCCGGACTCTTGCTGCTCCTGTTGCTGCGGGTGACGACCTGGTTTGGGCCCTACGTCACCCCCACGCGCGCGATGAACCGGCAGCTCTGGTGGCGGGGCGGTTTGAGCCTCGCCGCTTACATCGTCGCGTTTAACGGCGCGCTCCGTTTCATCTCGGCGTCCCATATGGCTTTGTACCTGGGGGCCTCCCCCGTTTGGGCGGTGCTGTGGGAGGCAGGTAGGGATCGAACCGCGTTGCGGCCGAGCCGATTGTTCGCCGCGTTATTGGCGCTCACCGGTGTGGGCGTGCTGTTGTGGCCGGCCTTGGTGACGAGCGGATTGGACGTACGGGGGGAATTACTCGGACTCGCCGCGAGTGGGCTGTGGACGAATTACAGTCGGCAGAGCCGTCAACTGGCGGCGACGTTGGATGGCGCGGCCGTCACGGCTCATACCATGTGGCGGGCGGGACTGTGGCTGTTGCCCTTCGGCCTCGTCGAAGTGATGCGCTCCGGTTTGCCGATGAATCGGCATCTGCTCGGCGTTCAAGCCTACTGCATCGTCGCCGGTGGAGTGGTGGCGTTCGGCCTGTGGAATCAAGCGCTGCGGTACTGGCCGACGAGTCGCGTGTTGCTGTTCAACAATTTGATCCCGTTGAGCACCGTGACGTGGGCGTATTTTTGTCTGGGGGAAGCGGCGACGCCGACCTTTTGGGTGGCGTTGCTGTTCATCGGCACCGGCGTCGTGCTCGGCCAGAAGTGAGGGGTTGTAATATTCCGCTCGGCTCGTACTCGACGGCAAGCAAGCCATCCTGCCAGGTGGCGCGATCATCCATGAAGTCGGCACGACTTGCATGGGCAGCGATCGGCGCCATTCGGTCTTGAACCAATTCTGCCAGGCTTGGGACGTCAAGAACCTGTTCGTCACCGACGGCGGCCCGTTCGTCTCCAACGCGGATAAAAACCCCACCCTGACCATTATGGCCAACGCGTGGCGCGCCACCGATTATCTGCTCGAAGAAATGCGGAAAGGAAACCTCGGATGAAATCACCCGCTCCTCAGCGTTTGCCCCGCCGGGATGCCATCAAGTGGATGCTCGCTGCCACCGCCACCGTTTCCCTGCTGGATACGCGCAGCTTCGCCACGGTCGCCGTCCGGGCCAACGGCTACGGCACCGACCCGAAGCTTAAGGAATCCTACGCACCCGGCGATCTTTGGCCCTTGACGCTCAACGAGTCCCAGCGGCGGACGGCGGCGGCGTTGTCCGACGTGATCATTCCCGCCGACGACAAATCTCCCGCGGCCAGTACCGTGAATGTGGTGGATTTCATTGATGAATGGGTCAGCGCCCCCTATGCCCTCCAGCGGAGTCAGCGGGAAATTATTTTGGCAGGACTTGCCTGGATGGACCAGGAGGCCAAAAAACGATTTCAGAAATCCTTCGCCGATCTCAACGAGCCTGAGCAGGCCGCAATCTGCAACGACATTTGCTATATCCCCAAGGCGGCGGCGAAGTACCAGCGTGCCGCAAGATTCTTCACGGTCTTCCGCAACCTGACCGCCAGTGGGTTCTACACCACGCCCGTCGGCTGGAAAGACATCGGCTACGTTGGTAACGTGGCCTTGCCGGGCTTTGAGGGCCCGCCGCCGGAAGTTCTTAAGTATCTAAATCTAGTTTGAAACCAATTCGCTCCGGTTGGAATGATCCACAGGAACCCCATTGGCTTGGGACTGTTGGGTTCTTATTTCTTCTGTTGCTACGACCGCGCAGCGAATAAATCGCCCCGGCGAATCCAAGGACCGCGAGCCGTGCGCGCGTGGTGCTCGCTGTGTTTGCATGAAGCAGTGGGCTTTCAAATTGCCTAAAACCTCCTCTACCTAGCCACAAAATTCCACGAATATCCGAAATTCTCCTCGCGCCGATCCCCGCGATTCATCAATAAATCGCCCCGGGATATTCAACTCGTAGCTTCC
>JANXWY010000024.1 GCA_025350905.1 Verrucomicrobiota bacterium | reverse complement strand
GTAATTTGTTCGGGCTGACGCTGGCCTGCACCGCCGCGCTGGCGGTGGCGGGGGCGCTGAGTTTGTGGCTGCTCGGGCCGTGGGTGGTTCGGTTTATGGCCAAACCGAGCTACGTGGAAGTCACGACGCAAATCCTCCCCTGGTATGCGGGCGCCATGGTGCCGTTGTGCCTGGCCAACGTGCTAGTGAGCAATCTGCTCGGCAAATCCCAGTTTCAGGTGGTGCTCCCGATGGTATTATTGGCGGCCGGCTACGGCGCGACCCTCCTCTTCGTGCATGGCAGTTTTGTACAGGTGCTGCAACTGCTTGGCGCGTTCAATCTCGCGCTGCTGGCCGTTTGCGCCTGGTTTACTTTTCGCCCAAAACCCCGCGACCGCAAACCCGCATCCGCTTAGCCCGTACCATGCAGTAGTAGGACAGGCGTCGCGTCTGACACGAATCTCGGCCGGGAGGGTTTTCTCCTATAGGCTCGTCAAACGGGAGCGGCACCTGCCAATTAGCGAGTCCGGGGGATGAAGATGGCGGGATGGAGAAAGGCGCGACGCCGGTCCGCCTTGTCGGCGCTTCACCGCCTTGAGAACGAGGAATGGCCCGAAGTGGAAGCGATATCCCCGAAACAGTCTGGTTGCAGAACGGTTAAGACTGGACTGGTCGATGAAATGCAGCCCAAGTCGGTGATGAGGGTTAATTGCATCCCCGGGTTGAACGAATCTGCGGCCAAAGTTCAAAAGAGCTCACTTCGCGGCTTCGCTTTTTTGCAGGACTCTCCGTCCGGTCAGATTTTCCACCCGCACTCCGATCCGTTCGTCCGCGAGCGTTTTCTGTTTGGATTGGGCTCCAAGGCCCGAGCGCGCCGGTCGGCTTTGACCAAACGGTTGTTCCAGGCAAAGTCCAACGCAAACGCCGGAATGTTGCGGCCGGAGTTCCCAGTTCGTTCCCGGAGCGCTTCCGAGGCGGTGTCAATCACGTCCGTGCGACGTTGGTCAGTTGGCGTGTCGATCAGACAGAGGTCGCAATTCCGATAGAAGCAATCGAGGCCGATGATCGGGTCACGGGGAGAGGTAAGCATACATTATTTTCCTTTCCGGTTTCCCGCAGGCTTGACCCAGCGACGCCAATCTAGAAGAGTCGTTAGGACGAGTCCGACGCCCTCGGGAGTAGTCGCAGACCTGACCCGCCGGGGCGGGAAAACCAAGCAACGGATAACCACCAATGAACCCGCAGGGCCATCCCAAAACCAGCGCGGTGTGCGCCGCGACGGGGTTGTTCATCGGCGGCGCGGCGGGTGATTCCTTTCGGTCCACCGCCCCACCGATGAACAACTGAGGATTACCTATAATTTTCGTTAGACCGCCGTGCATGCCTCACGCTCGATATTCGCAATTGCTGTCTTGGCCCTGACGCTCGTGTTGCCAGCGCCTTTCGCGCGATGCGCGTCGCCGACGCTGACGCTGGCCGAGCAGGAAGTTATCGAGGCACTTATCCCGCAGGATATCGAAACGCAGGAATCGAAGAAGCACGTCATTGAGGAGACCACGTCCGTGCAGGACCTTCACTTTGGTGAGAGCTATGATGAGTTTTCAGCGGACCTGCGTCGGCAGGCTAAGGACTGCGATGATTCGTTCCGAGAGGCGTTGGACGATTTTCTTAAGAAGAACAGAAGTGCTGTTCGGATAGTGTTCCCCACTAATGCGCCAAAGAGCGTCGAGTTAGTATCGGAGGCCACGGTGAAGGAGATATTCTCCGCCAAACCCAACGCGAAGCCAAATGGTTGGGATATTTTCTATCAACGATTCCCCGACGCAGGCGGGCTGACTACGATTTCGAGAGTCGGCACTGATTCCAAGGGCACAGTTGCCATTATCTATCTTGGGCATATGAGGGGTCCCCGGTCAGGTGAGGGCAAGATTCGCGTGTTGAGACGAAAGGCTGACAAATGGGTAATTAAAGATGAGAGTATCGGTCCAGAATGGGTTTCATAGACGGAGGCGGTCAACAAGCCAGATGCAGTGAACCCGGCGATGGCGCTTCGGTTAGCAAGCCAAGGTCACCGGGTCGCCGCGTCACCGATCAGGAGTGTTGGGCCACTGGAGCGGGTCGCGTGGCAGTTATTGCGTTCGCTTGTAATGCATCCCCAATAAAGTTGTGAAACTTCGATCGTTCCGACCAGCCCAACTGGATGGACAGTCTGAAAGCTTATCATGAGAGCTATCGTAATCGCATGCCTCCCAACCCTGCTGCTCAGCTGGTGCTGCGCTGGAACCCCGACCTTCAGTGACGCCAACTGGATCGGTTTCGATGGGCTGCCGGGAGCTGACGGAACAGTTACCGCCGCGGCGGTGGATGGTCAGGGCAACCTTTACATCGGAGGGGTTTTCAACCAGGTCGGTAATACCGTTGCGCCTTGCGTTGCGAAATGGGATGGCCGTCAATGGACCACGCTGGGGCGGGGGATGGACAACGCGGTACAGGCATTCGCATTTTCCGCGGATGGGAGCGTGTATGCCTCCGGGGCTTTTAAATGGGCGACCAATACTGATGGCACAACCGTCACCTCATTTGGGATTGCCAAATGGGATGGGGCAAGGTGGTCGGGCTTGGGTGGCGGGGTGTCGGGTGGCGTTTTTGGATACTTCTTTGTTGATGAATTGGCGATATGGGGCACGAACTTATATGCAGGCGGTTATTTCTCTGCGATGGGCGGCGTGCCGGCCCAGTACATTGCCCGATGGAATGGGAGCGCGTGGTCGCCCGTCGGTTCCGGGATGGACGACATTGTTTACACGCTGAAGGTCCTAGGCGGGAACCTGTATGCGGGCGGCAGTTTCACTTATGCGGGCGGCACACCAGCCCTTTACATCGCCCGCTGGGATGGAAACGCATGGTCGGCGCTGGCCGGCGGCCTGGACTACGGGGTCAACGGGCTGGCGGTGTCCGGCACGAATCTATTCGTAGGCGGCAATTTCAACACCGCGCTCAACGCCGGCGGCGCGGCCGTCCCAGCTCATTATGTGGCTCGCTGGGATGGTAGCTCATGGTCCGCTGTGGGCAACGGAATGGACAACACCGTTGAGGCTGTGGTCGTGGCGGGCGACACTCTGTATGCGGGGGGCATTTTCACCAAGGCGGATGGAGTAACGGTCAACAGCATCGCCCAATGGGATGGGAAGACATGGACCGCTCTCGGTTCGGGCATCAGCCCGGATAGCGGAGGCGCCGCAGAGGTAAGAAAACTGGCGACCTGGGGCACAAACTTGTATGTGGCAGGCCATTTCGGTGCGGCGGGCGGAAAGTTTTCGGCAAACATTACGCGTGCGGTCATGGGTGACGCCCCGGGCCAAAACCAGCTTGTCGAAGCCCTCTCGCCGGGGGGTGACATGCAGTTTTCTTACATCGGTTACCCGACCAGCCGGTACGCTCTGGATCGTACCTTCAACCTGGCGTCACCGGTCAATTGGATCGGGCAGGAGACGAACACCATGACTATCAGCGGGGCTATGCTATTTACAAACCGCCCGGCGCCGGGCACGAATAACTTTTGGCGCGTCCGATCGGTGCCATGATAGAAATCTGAACCTTAGAACCTGTTTGAGTGCGCCGTGGAAAGGCACAGACCTCCTCCTGGCAAAGCAAAGCCCGACGTCCCGCGATGGCGATCGCGTTTGGCTCGGATCGAGATGGCCGTGCGCGATGGATCACGGCGGTCGGTTTGGCAAGAGCATCCACTGTCCGGCTGACCACGCGCCCACCAAACGCATTGCCTGCTGGTAGCGCGGACACGGCGCAATCGACCCATCAAGTCGCCGTTTGTAACCGCTGAATTTCCGCCGTATAGCCCTGGCGAAAATTCGGATACTGGAACTGATAGCGCAGTTCCGTTTTGAGTTTCTGATTGGAAACTTTCTTATTCGTCGGACCGCGCCGACGTGAAGTTGCTGCGTCCGGCGTCGCCGTTGGCGGCAGGGCTTTGCCCAAAGTGCCGGCCAACCACTCGAAAAAGTTGAGCTGGGTCACGGGCTCGTCGTCGGCCGCATTGTAAATTTCGCCGGGCTGTCCGCGCTGAAGCGCGGCGACGATGACGCCAATCAAGTCGTCGCGATGAATCATGTTCAGGATGCGTTCGCCCCGGCCTTCAATCCGCGCCTCGTTCCGCAGATACTGTTTCAGCAAGTAACCGCGTTCCGGCCCGTAAATCCCGGCCACGCGCAGAATCATTGCCGGAAACTTTTTCATCTTCGCCGCCGCCAGCAAAACCTTTTCCGTCTCGACCAGGACTTTGGCGGTGTCGCTTTCTGGTTCGGCCGGACTGGTTTCCGTTACGAGCTCGCCGTCGATCTGTCCGTAAACTCCGGTGCTGCTGGTATAAACGAACCTGGGAGCGCCGGCATCCTGCCGGAGAGCTGCATCAGGCGCAGGGGCAGAACTTGCCGGCAAGATGCCGGCGCTCCCAGGTACAAGCCATTCGATCAAGTTGCGCGTCCCCTGCAGATAAAGCTCCCGATACTCCCCTGCCCCGCCCCCGCCGGAGGCGACACAATTCACCACCCAATCAAAATCACGTGGCAAGCCGGCGAGTGATTCGGGTTTGGTGACGTCAGCCAGAACTGGTGTGATGCCCGCCGTCAACAACCCATCCGACGCCGACCGCCGCAGTCCGAAGACCTCATGCCCCTGCTTCACCAACTCCGCCCCGAGCGGCAAGCCGAAGTAACCACAGCCCACAATCAAAACGCGCATGACACGAGTTAAGCGCAAAGACGTCGCGAGGCAAAGGCGCAAAAAATAGGAGCGCTGGTCATATCGGTTGGTAGGGTCGTCGCGCTGCGACGACCAGCGCCGCATGCAGTGGCGCAAGGTCTTTGCGGGCGTCGCCGGACCGACCAAAGTGTTCCGCCCCAGCACGAGGCGGAGTCGCCGCAGCACGACAACCTACCTGAGGCAACAGAAAGAGGTTTTGTTTCTCCGAGGCCGGGCTGCTACGCTGGTTCTGTGGCTGAATTGCTCACGGTTCAAAACGGCATGGCGAGCGCGGAAGAAATTCCGTCCGCCGCGGTCCGTCCGCGGCATTTGCCCGAGTTGCTCGCACCCGCCGGCGATTGGGATTGCGCCAAGGCCGCCGTCGAGAACGGCGCGGACGCGATTTACTTCGGTCTGGAAAAGTTCAACGCCCGGATGCGAGCGCACAATTTTACCGTCGCCGATCTGCCCCAGCTGATGGCATTCCTGCATCGGCGCGGCGTGAAAGGTTACGTCACCTTCAATACCCTGGTGTTCGAGAACGAGCTGGTCGCCGCCGAGGAACATCTGTGCGCCATCATCGCCGCCGGCGTGGATGCCGCCATCGTGCAGGACGTGGGCATCTGCCGGCTTATCCGCCGCCTGTCGCCCGACTTCCCGATCCACGCTTCGACGCAGATGACCATCACGAGCGCGGCGGGGGTGAACTTTGCCCGCGACCTCGGTTGCAACCTCGTCGTCCTGGCGCGCGAGTGTTCGATCAAGGAAATCGAAGCCCTTCGTCGAGAGTCGAGAGTCGAGAGTCGAGAACCAAACGGCACCGCGGTACCGCCCTCGACCCTCGACCCTCGACCATCGACCTTGCCTGTAGAGGTTTTCATCCACGGCGCGCTGTGCGTGGCTTACTCCGGCCAATGTCTCACCAGCGAAGCGCTCGGCGGACGTTCCGCCAATCGCGGCGAATGCGCCCAGGCTTGCCGGATGCCCTACGAATTGATCTCCGACGGCAAGTCGGTCCCGCTCGGCGATAAAAAATATCTCTTGAGTCCGCAAGACCTCGCCGGCCTGGAAGTGTTGCCAGAGCTCGTACGCGCCGGGGTAGCGTCGCTAAAAATCGAAGGCCGACTCAAGTCGCCCGAATACGTCGCCAACATCACCCGTGTGTATCGCAGTGCGCTCGACGAACTCGGTAACAGCCGACGGGAGGAGGCTCAACCTTCATTTTCCAAGCTCGAGGGTAAACCGCCTAACCTCCGCGGCCACGGCGGGCAAGATCGTTACGACCTGGAGATGGCTTTTTCTCGTGGCCTGGCTACCGGCTGGTTCGACGGAATCAACAATCAGCAACTCGTTCACGCCCGTTTCGGCAAGAAGCGGGGTGTCTATCTGGGTGAAATTAATCGCGTGTTGCGCGATAGGGTGGTGCTGGACCTAGAAGCTCCGCTCAAACCCGGCGACGGTGTGGTGTTCGATGCGGGCAAACCCGAAGCGCCCGAGGAAGGGGGAAGAGTTTATGAAATTTCAAATGCAAAATTAAAAATGCCAAATGCCGGAGTGGAACTCCGCTTTGGCGACGGCGACATAGATTTCAATCGCGTCCAGGTCGGCGACAAGCTCTGGAAAACGAGTGACCCGGAATTGGAGCGGCGACTGCGCCAGAGTTTCGCGGGCGATACGCCGAGGTTTCAACGGCCAATCCATCTCGAAGTTCACGGCGGCATCGACCAGCCACTCACCTTGCTGGCGCGCGATGAAATTGGCCACACCACGAAGTTGGAGTCCACGATGCCGCTCACCCCAGCGGAGAAACAACCGCTCACGACGGAGAAATTACGCGACCAATTAGGCCGGCTCGGCGGCACGCCATTCATCCTCGGCGAACTGGCAAACTATTTAACCGGCGCCGCCATGCTGCCCGTGAGCGAATTGAATCGCTTGCGGCGCACGGTGGTGGCCGAGCTGGAGCGGCAACGGGCGCGACCGAAGCGGTGGCAACTCAATCTTGGTAGCAGCCGAGGTGACGAGGCTCCAATTGAAGCCGTCCGGAAAAGTCAGAGCCTCCTCACGTCGGCTGCTACCAGGGTTGATCTCCTCGTCCTCGTCCGCAACCTTGCCCAGCTGGAAGCCGCGTTGGCGTGTGGCACCCAAACGGTTTACTGCGAGTTCGAGAATCCGAAGAAATATCGTGATGCCGTCACGTTGTTCCGCACGGCGCACGGCGCCGGGGCTCAATCCTCAACCTGCAACCTTCAACCTGCCATCTGGGTCGCTCCGCCGCGCATCTTCAAAATGGGCGAGGAATGGATGCTCCATCAGGTGCGTTCGTGCGATGCCGACGGTTATCTCGTCCGCAATTACGATCACCTGCGGTTCTTTGCCAACGCTCGGCGCGTCGGCGATTTCTCGCTGAACATCGCCAACCGGCGGGCGGCGGATTATTTCAAGCACCAGTTCGCGCTGGAACGTCTGACCGCGAGCTATGATCTGAATTCTCAACAACTCGAAGCCTTGTTGACCAGCGCCCCGCCGGAGTGGTTCGAGATCACGATCCACCAACACATGCCGATGTTTCACATGGAGCACTGTGTCTTCTGCGCGTTTCTTTCGAGCGGCACCGATTACACCAACTGCGGCCGCCCGTGCGACGTGCATGACGTGAAGCTGCGCGACCGCGTCGGGGCCGAGCATCCGCTCAAGGCCGATGTCGGCTGCCGCAATACGGTGTTCAATGCCCTCGCGCAAACCGGCGCGGAATACGTGGCCCGGCTGCTGACGCTGGGTGTCCGCAATTTTCGCATCGAATTCTTGAACGAAACGCCGGAGCAAGTGAACCAGACCATCGGGAAGTATCGGCAACTCTTGCGCGGCGAAATCAGCGGCACACAATTGTGGCGCGAATTGAAGCTCGCCAATCAACTCGGAGTCACGCGCGGGCAGATGGCGGGTTGATCGGTTGGTCTCTTACTCCTAATCCTAATCTTAATCTTAATCCCAGATTTGTCCGTGAAGCTCACGCCTTGGTCCACGCAGGGGGATTGAGATTAAGATTAAGATTAGGATTAGGAGTAAGATTAAGAAGAACCAAGCGGACACCGACTGCGGCTACACTGCCTTCTCACATCCGCATTGCTTTCAAGCGCAGTTTTCGGTTTTGTCAGGACCGTGCAACTTAAATTCTGGCGGGAACATTTGCGACTGGCCAATACCTGGACCATTGCCCGCGGCAGCAGCGACGTCGTGGAGGTGGTCCTGGTCCAATTGGAACAGGACGGAATTGTCGGCCTCGGTGAGGCGTCGCCCATAGCGCGTTACGCTGAATCGGCGGATTCGGTGGCAGCTTTCTGCCGCCGCGTGGAGGCTCGCCAACTTTCCTTCAGCGACGTCGTCGGCAGCATGAATTACCTGAACACGCTTTCGCCGGGCGACCAAGCAGCCAAGTGCGCCCTCAACCTCGCGCTGGTGGACGGCGCGGCGCGCCAAGCCCGTCAGCCTGTCTATGACTATTTCGGTCTCGGCTTTCGAGAGCAACAGCACATCACTTCCTTCAGCATCGGCATTGACCGGCCGGAAGTGGTCCGGGAAAAAGTTCTCGCCGCCGCCGCTTATCCCGTATTGAAACTCAAGGTCGGGGTGCCCGAAGAACGAGCCATGCTTGCGGCGCTCCGTGAAGTCGCGCCCACCAAACCGGTCCGCGTAGATGCTAACGAAGGCTGGCGAACCAAGGAACAGGCCATGGAACAAATTGAATGGCTCGCCCGGGATGGTCACATTCAATTCGTCGAACAGCCGATGCCACAAACCACGCCCCCGCGCGATCTGGTCTGGCTCAAGGAGCGCTCGCCGCTGCCGCTGGTGGCGGACGAGTCCTATCACTCGGCGCCAGACACGGCGCATTGTGCCGAATGTTTTCATGGCGTGAATGTGAAGCTGGTCAAGACCGGGGGCCTGAGCGCCGGTTACGATGCGTTGCAGGCCGCGCGCGCCGTCGGCTTAAGAACAATGATCGGCTGCATGATCGAGACGAGCGTCCTGATCAGCGCCGCCGCGCATCTGGCCGAGCTCTGCGACTATCTCGACGTCGATGGAAATCTTTTGACGACGAACGATCCGTATGCCGTAGTCACCGCGCCGCAGGGAAGGCTCTCTTTTCAATCGGCGCAGGAGAAACATGGCTTGCGGGTGAGTCGTCTCAGGGGCGCCTCCGACTTGCAGATGACCCAGTGACTTGGGAACGGCACGCCGTGTTCACGCGGCAGCGGCGGTGACGCCGCCGGTCGCTGCCGGATAAATCCGGCATTCCGGGGGGGCATTACGATTCGTCTGTCACGCCATGCCAACGATTACCCTCGCGTTATCCGTGATATTCACATGCCTCGGGTCTGCTTGAGGATTTGCTCCAACAGATTGACGTATCCGGTGAAGGCTTTTTTACCCTCCACGGTCAACGAACAGGTAGTGAGTGAGCGGTTGTTCGCCATGGACTTGCTGGTCGCAACGTAGCCGGCCTCCTGCAACGTGCGCATGTGCGAAACCAGATTGCCATCCGTCATGGCCAGCGTGTCACGCAGCTCGGTGAATGACAGCTCGGGCGTCGCCGCCAGCATGGACATAATGGCCAGCCGCCCCTTCTCGTGAATGACCCGGTCGAGCTGAAGGAAAGGTTCGGGGTTCACGCCACATTCTTTCCCTTTTCGGTGAAGTAGAGGTAAATACCAAAAGCTAGATGCAAGCCCCCAAAGACCGAGGCCATGACTAAATGCGGCGAAATATCGAGGCTTAACTCAGCAAGCCGTTGCCCGCAGAATAGAACTCCCCCGGCCAAAACAAACGGCCAGGCGAAAAGTCGGGAGCGTCCGGGCAGGAAAAAGCCAGCCGAATGGATCGCGCACCCGTAAAGCCAGGCCCACGCGGCAATTAGTAGAGTAATTGCGTTGCCCAGGACACCGTTTTCAAATCCCCACAAGCACACGATACTAATGAAGGCTCCAATGGAAAACGGGGGCAACAACGCCGCGGCAATGCGTTTGGTTGGCGGCGACCAGAAGGCTTCCGATTCTTTCAACGCTTGCCGTCGGGCCACCAGGAAAGAACCAACCAAGGCAATCGCGGCAATGCCCAGCCAAAACCAAATGAACCCGTGCGCCGAATTGACTTTCAGCATCCAACCAAATGCGCCACCCGCTCCTCCGAGGATACCAACGAAGATCATGATCGGCGCGAGTGCTCGCCGATAGAGCGCGGAACGCTCCATCAACGTGCGAATGGTTTGAAGCTGTTCAGCCGCCCAGTTCGTTTCCATGTCGTGTCTTTGCATGGCAAAGCCTGGAATGGCAAGCGCAAACTACAAACGCGTCCGGCCAGCATTTCGCTATGCGATTAAATGCGAGACGGGCCTGCACGACCGTTTGAAAAGACCTGCCTCGACCTTTGCAGTCGACGTCAGGAGACTCAAAGCTCGCAGCTTTTGCACGTCCTTACTGGCAATAGTCAGAGCCTCCTTACGTCGGCTGCTACATTTCAAAGCGGCACTCCGGGCTGGATCAAAACCTTTCCCAACACTTCCCGCGCGCGGAGTTTTGCAAATGCCGTCGGCGTTTGGTCGAGCGGAAAGCTGGAATCAATCACGGGCTTAAGTCTTCCGGCGGCCGCCCATTCGAGCGTCGCGCGAAAATCCGCGCGGTTACGTCCGTAACTGCCAATGAGCCGTTGCTCCTTCACGAAAATCGGCCAGAGGTTGAGCGCCACGTGGCGCCCGGCCGTGGCGCCGCAAGTGACAATCGCTCCCCCGCGCGCCAGACATTCGAAACATTTTGGCAACACCTCGCCCCCGACGTGCTCGACCACCAAGTCCACGCCGCGCTTGTTGGTCAGCTTGCGGACTTCGACGGACCAATCGGCCGCGGTTGAATCCACCACGAAATCCGCGCCGAGACTGGTGGCGAGGGCTCGCTTCGGGTCCGTTGAACCGGTGCTGATCACGTGCGCGCCGAGTTGCTTCGCGATCTGAATCGCCGCCGAACCAACACCACTCGTGCCGCCCATGACGAGCACCCAGTCACCGCGGCGGACTTGCGTGCGGTTCGTGAGCATATGCATCGCGGTGCTGCCCGCCAGCGTGAGCGCCGCGGAAGTCGCAAAGTCAACCCCGGCCGGCAGGCGCACGAGAACGCGGGCCGGCACCACCACTTGCTCGGCGAATCCGCCGTCGCGCCCGATCCCGAGTAATTCGCCCCGCAGACAAAGCGAATCATCGCCGCGCTGACAGAATTCGCATTCCCCGCAGAACAGGTTGGACTGCACTGCGACGGCATCGCCCGGTTCCCATTCGCCGGCGGCCGCGCCGACGGCGCGCACGACGCCGGCCACCTCGCTGCCCGGCGTCCGCGGCAGCGGGATGGGGACCGGGAGCCCGCCCGCTTCGAGCCACAGGTCGAGGTGATTCAAGCCACAAGCCTTGACGGCGACGAACACTTCGTCCGG
>JANXWY010000466.1 GCA_025350905.1 Verrucomicrobiota bacterium | reverse complement strand
ATGCCGGTACGCGGGCAAAAGTACAAGTTACAGTTGTGTGACAAACGGTGACGAAGAGGTGTCGGGCATCTTCAGCCATCACCGCCACCATCAGATCACTCACCCTCCCGCCTCACCCGGCGATAAAATGAGAACTGCTGGTCGACTTCAGAAACTTTCCAGGGACCGCCCCGTGAGCCGCCAGCCTTTATGGGGCGGGTTGAACCCCCGGCTTGGAATGACGCTCTGCTGCGTTCAGAGCATTTCAATCCTTTGGCGATAGGGCCACGGGTGACTCATTTTTCTTACTCCGCCTCTCGTAATAACAAGCGACTCCCAATGCCGGCAAAATGCAAATGAGAGTGCCGACTACAATGAAAATCATGGCGTCAGACATCGCCGACTCCAGACTACGCAGCTTTCCGGAGTCCCCGCTCCACGCCTCAAGTGTAAGTACGTGCCATCCTTCCGAGTAAAACCTTCCCGCTAGATAAAACGCCACGAAAAAAACCGCGTTGATAATCACGGTAATTACGAGAGCGGTGGCAAAAAACGATTTCTTTTTCTGAGCGATGCGATGGCGACAAAGCAGAAAAGTAACAACGAACGTGATCAAAACCGTGCCCGAAAAATAGTAGAGCGCCGGATTCCGCATAATCGTAGTGGGCTAGTCAGTAAGGCTTTCGCTGGGAGCGAGAGAGGTGTCGGCTCTCCGGGATGAGCGTGGGTTGCGAACCGTGCAGCGGAATGCCGCGCCACAGCCATCCTTCACAAGATGGCTACGGAAGAAGGGAGTTGTGGGACTCGCGCCCCAGATCACCGTGAATGACCGCCGTGCCAACACCATGAAGCACTAATTACCCTGCGAACCCAAAACTGTCGAGCCGCAAAACCGGAAACGCCAGCCGTTGCCCGCGCTCCTCCGCCGCATAAAGATAAAACAACTGCCGCGCAACGACGGACACCAGTGCGCCGCCAAGCCCGCCAATGAACAAGCCGAGGTAAATCAGATTTCGGTTTTAACTTTGGGCCTGGCGATGCAGTCGAATGGATAGCCGTGAGCCCCAGCCGCGGAAGCCGGGCGAAGGACCCGGTGCATTCGATCACTGCATCCATCACGCTTCGAATCGAGCCGGCGCAGATTGTTGGCGCCACGGAATGTTGCCGTTCGGCTTGCTGGCGGCTCATAAACCACCTGGCCGCCGGACCGTGATCTTGTCGCTCACTTCAATCACCATCAAATCCTCGCCGATCTCCAGTGGGCCGGCGTAAGTTTTTCGGGTCGAGGCTATGAGCTCTTGCTCGGTCGCCGTTGGCCGGGCGATGTGCGAGTACACCGCCAGCTTCGGCTTCGTCCGCGCGAAAACTTCTCCGGCCTGCTCCGGCGTGGTGTGATGCGCAATAATGCCCCGGGCCAGTTCAGGGGCCATACCGGCACGTCGATACGTCTCCGGCACCACGACTTCGTGAACCAATAGGTCTACCCCTTCGGCGTGTCGGATCAAGTTCTCGGAGAAGCGGGTGTCTCCCGACAGCACCACCGAGTGACCCGCGTAGTCAATGCGGTACCCGAACGCCGGCTGGACCGGTGCGTGATCGACGTCGAAGGCCATGACCTTCAGCCCGCCCTTTTCGTACACGAAACCGGCGGCGATATCTTCGGCCAGGATGACCACGCCCGCGGGCGACGCTCGATCATCGGCGACGCGAATCCCAATGTCATATTCGTAAGCCTGCTGAAGATGGGACATCATTTTCTTTGTGCCGTTCGGACCCCATACCAGGAGCGGAGCCTCGCGCCGGCTGGTAAGCCAACCCGTAAGCCACAGATCCGGAAAACCAACCACATGGTCGGAGTGCAGATGCGTCAGGAATACGCCTTGCACGTCACGCCACTCTATTTTGGCTTGCGTGAGCCGTTGCAGCGCACCACGACCAGCATCGAAAAGGAGTTTCTGCCCGCCGGCCTCCACCAAGATGCTCGGACCGAATCGGTTCATGACCGGCGCCGGAGTGCCAGTGCCCAATAAGATCACCCGGATTCCCTCCCCTGGGGCCGCTTGCAAAACCCCACTGCCCACAACGATCGCGATGCCGAGCGTTTTCCGAAAGGCGGTTGCGAGCTTGTGGAGAGTTCGTGTTCGAGTTGCGCGCCGGCGGAACTGAGCGCCGCGGGCGGACCAGAGCGTCCGCATTGCCAACCCGCGCGGTCCGCCCGCGTTCGCTCCTGTGATCTGGTGTGTGCCTGACATGGGCGCGAGCTGTCGGAGTGGAAGTCCCCAACGTGTAAACCCGGTCAACCGGTTCTTCATGATGGCGGGCAAAGTGATCGAAACCTTAGACAGAAGCAACTGCGGGATCGCGAGGTTCCGTGGTTTGGCGGCTTCAGCAAGTTCACCGATAAGGCGGCGACATTGTAAACCCAAAACAGCTTCGTTCAGGGCGAGATTCGTTCAAGAGTCTCATTTGCTTGCTTCACGATCTCACACCAAGCAGGGTTTGCTAAAATCGTTAGAACCGTGTCGCGACTTTCTCGCAGCCTGTTAACACGCTCTTCAAAGAAATGATGAAACTGGGCCAACTCGGTCAACTCTGCGGGCGTGAAACACTTCACGAAAATTTCGTAATCAGGCAAATAGCTGTAGCTCCAAATGTCGTGAAGCAACTCTGCGGGTGAATAATTATATCCCCTTCTCCGCAAAACTCCAGAAGATGCGCCTTTGTTGAGAGAATCTTGAGGACAGTGATGATCTCTCCCTTTTGAATAAACCTAAATGATGTCATTGAACGCTTGGTCTGCGTGGCTTTCGTTGGGAGTGGAAGCGGTGTCTGCCCACCAAGATGAGCGCGGGTTGCGAACCGTGCCGCGCACCGTCGGCCCACAGCCATGCTCCGCAAGATTGTTACGGAGGAGGGAGTGGTGGGACTCGCGCCCCTGACCACCGTGAATGACCGAAGACCCAACACCATGGAGCACTAAGTACCCCGCGAACTCAAAGCTGTCGAGCTGCAAGCGCGCCAAGGGTGTGATCGGAAGGGGCGGTCGACCCAGGTAGCGGCCAGGCATCCGTGCCTGCCGTAGAGCCGCGGCTTCTAGCCCGGCGGCCACGCCCTGCATTGTCTGTCGTGTTGGAGTTTTCCGAAGCCGGCCTGTCTTCGCAACGTTACTTCCGGGCGGCAAGGATGCGCGCCCTCTACGTCCGGCCGGGAGGCCTGACGCTACGTTGACCGCCGCTTCCGGTCACACCCGCGCGCCCACAACATTTCCAGCGCCGCCGCCCAAGTTGACACTGACCGATGCAGCGCGGCCCGCGGCGGTTTTCCCGCCGTCGTCAGAATCCGGTCGGGCGCGGAGGTCCCGCATAAGGTTTCGCTCCCAAGCTCAAGCCGCGCTTAGGCTCGACGGTCAGGAGGGTCGGCTCTGTGGCGCTAGGCGCTTCGATGAATCCGTGGTAGCGGCCCATCCAATACGCCAGCAGCCAGGCCGAGGGTTGCACCACGTCGCGTCCGCCCGTGCCGCCGTCGGCTTTCATCGTCCAGTTGTCCCAGAGCATCGGTTCGCGTTCCCGCGGCGAATAGGCGCGCGTGCCGCCGGAGTAGGCGACGTAGCCGGTCGGGGACTGCCGATCGGCGCGCTGCGAATTCTGGTACGAATAAATCACCAGATCGAGCGGCCATTCGCGCAAGTGCGCCACGGCGGGTTCGACTTCGCAGTCGTTGCCCGTCAGCGCGCCATAGATGAAATTGAACCACGGGACTTGCTCGATCCGCTCGATTTCCCAACTGCGCTCGAAGCTGCGCCGATACAGCGAACGGAGCCGCGGGTCGGTTTCGTTTTGCAGCAGATTCGGGTAGCAGAGAAACGACAGGTGATCGAGGAACTGCAACACATCCCCGGGCGGAAAGACACACTTCTGCCGCAACGTGTATTCCGGGTAGCCCAGCTTCACCAGCTCCTGATAACCCCGGGCGAAGCGCGGCTCGCCGGTCAGTACTTCGGCAGTTTTGAGGAACGAGAGAATTTCGAGTGCGTTCAAACCCCGCGCGGCATTGCCCTCGCCGGCTTGATTGAAATACTCCGGATTCCAACGGCCCCAGCGCGTCGGTCGGCCGTCCAGGTCGATCAACTGCCAGCCGTGGTCCATCAGGTGACCCGCCACGCGCGCCAGAAAAGTCTTGGCCTGTTGAATTTCCTCCCCCTGCGCCGCCAGTTCCAGGAAACGGGCCACGGCGTAAAAGTGTGCGCAAATCTCGTCGCTGGACGTGTCCCCTTTCCATTCGAACAAACCGTCCGAGGTGTCATGCCATTCGGCGGCGGCTTCGCCGGAGCCGTGCTGGGCCTGGTGACCCCGCTCGGGCTTGGCCCAGACTGCGCGGGCCGGAAATCCTGGGTTGCCGGTCATCGCTTCGAGCCAGCGGATCGTCTGGAACGTATTGACCGCTTCGCGGCGCGCTTCCGGGTCCTTGGTTACGGCGTAACGGTAGGCCTGGGCCGCGAGGTAATCGCACGAATAACCGCCATCGTTATCGCCGGCTTCGCGCACATATTCCTTCAGCGTGTCGTCCCACTCCAGCTTCTGCACCAGGCCCAACCGCTTTTGCCCCCATTCCTCCAGGTGCCGCTCGTAATACGCCGCCTTCTTCCGCAGCGTGTACGGCTCATATTCGATGATGCCCAGCCCTTGGTCCGTTGCGATAAACACCGCGCGGTCGCTGCTCGCGATGGCCGTCACGCGATCGCCGGGCAACCAGCGCTGGCCGGCGAAGTACTGGAACTGACCGCCCGTCTGACGAATCGCGCCGCGCGTGGTGCCGATCCACAAGTCGCCGCCGAAACCGCGCGCCAGACAGGTCGTGTCTTCGTAACACAACCCTTGTTCGCCGCGCAGTGACGTGAGCGACATACCGCGCAAGACGCCCAGGCCGCGATCCGTGGCGATGTACAACCGGCTGCCCAGGCTCAAGACATCGCGCGTATTCGCGGACGGTAGTTCCCCCCAGTCCCAAACCGTTTCCACCGGCCAGTTCCAAACATTGCGCATGCCGAACCGCGTGCCGTCAAAAATGGTGAGCTGCCCCGGGCCGTGCCCATACAACGTTTCCCCGAAGTCAACGATCCGCGTCAGGGCGAACGGAGCGGGCGTCGCGGTCAGCAGTTCCAAGGCGTCGCCTTGGACGTGCCACAAGTGAGTGCCGCCCGCCACCACCACCTCGCCGCGGTGATCGCAAACATCGCTGATCGCCTCGTTGGATATCTTTTGCCACGTCCCATGCTGCCACCGCTGCAAGCCCGGACTGGTGATTGCCCACAACGCGCCGCCGGCGGTGACCAGCCGGTTGACCGGCTCCCGCAGTTCGCTGACGACGACCAGTTCGTTGCCCCGCAGCTCGAGCAGCCCTTTCGCCGAGCCGGCGAAAACTTTTCCTTCATACACCGCCACTGAGGTCAGCGGCGCACTCGTGGTTACTTTGCGTCCGATTTCCTGGAGATAAACCTCATCGCGCACGGGTTGCCAGAGTTGTTGGGTGACCGTGTTGGTGGCGGCGAGGGTGGGAACGGCGAGGAGCACCAAGCCGCCGAGGCTCAGCACGCGGAGCGCTGACGGCCAAGGCCGCGGCAAAGCGAGTTTCCCAGCCTGGGGCGGGTGCGAGGTCATCCGCTCCGCCGATTTTGAAGTTGGCGTTACTCCGCGTTGGATTTTTTTACTGCCCATGGTCGGTTTTTTGTCGTCGGAATTGGCATGCTCGGAAAATTCGTTCCGTCAAACTCACCCTAATACTGGCGGCCGGACTGGTCCGTGTTTCTTACCAGACCGCGCCGTTAAGTCCAACTCTCGCCTGAATAACGGCAACAAGTTTCTTTTGGAGCCGGAGCGCGGCTGTGTCGTTCTCGATCAGCCGCAGCACGAGGGATGGAAAAACTAACCGCAAAGAGAACTCTTCAGAAAAAGCCGCAGTCGCGTAGGGAGACCGGCTGTACCTTGGCCGCGGCTTCGTTCAACCCGGGAAGGCAATTAACCCTCCGCTCCACTCCGGGTTATCTACATTCCTTCAGATGTTAGGCATCGTCTGCGCCTTCCAATTCTTCGGGCTCGAATCTGTCAGTGCCCGGAACTCGCCCAAACGCCGAGCCAATGGGTGCGTCAAGAAATGGAATGATAGCCCGGTCATAATTGCAGATCGTGTTCACCTCGTAAATCGCGAGATTGTCGGGGTCATCGGCATACTCCTGCGACTCATCTCCTGCAAAGAACCGCCAGCCACTATCTATGTCCTTGTCGGGCTGCTCGCGATACATGTAGCCAACGGGCGCGCCGTCCACAGTGATGCGGTCAGATGCGTAGCAGCCTCCCATGTTCGGAATCAGCGTCAGAATCTGGTCACCCGGAATCCTGAAATTCTTGTCGAGCGGATTCACGCGAAGATGCCTAACTCATATTCGGCAGCGGAAACGCCGGATATTCCCGTCCAGCCATGAACAGGTTTTACTTGCGGATCCATCGGCCCCGGTTGCATTTTGGTGAATCATGACGCCCAAATCCCGTCCGGCAAAGGCTGCGTTCGTCATCGCCAACCCCAAAGCCAAGCCAAACTCCTCGACCCATTGCGCGAGGTTTTGCGGGTCAAACACTCGTCGCTGCGCTCCGAGGAAGCCTATGTGATGTGGGTGCGGCAGTTCTTGAAATATCATCGGGATCGAGCTAGGAGCTGGCAGCATCCCCGCGCATTGGGGGCGACGGAAGTGGGCGCGTTTCTCAATCATCTGGCGACCGCGAAACATGTCGCCGCCGCCACCCAAAATCAAGCGTTGAACGCGATTGGGGTGCGACCGGAAGTGGCGGTCAATGTAGCGTCAGGCCTCCCGGCCTGACGTAGAGGGCGTGCATCCCTGCCGCCCGGAAATAACGTTGCGAGGACGGACCAACTGCCGAAAGCTCCAACGCCGCGGACAAGGCGGGGCGTGGCCGCCAGGCTGGAAGCCCCGGCTCTACGGCAGGCACGGATGCCTGGCCGCTACTTTGGTTGACCGCCACTTCCGGTCGCACCCACGCGATTGTTTTTCTGTACGAGTCGGCCTTGCCGATGGAACGGGGCGGGTTGGCGGAGTTCATCCGCGCGCGCAAACCACGCCGCGTGCCGGTGGTGTTGAGCAAGGATGAAGTGAGCAGGACTTGCGGCAGGGGTTGGCCTCCTCTCCCAGCGGGAGAGGATTGAGGTGAGGGAGAGAGGCTGGAAACTCCTATGGTATTCGCACGCCGCAAGACGTCGGACGTTTTCTCCCTCACCCTTACCCTCTCCCGCTGGGAGAGGAAAGGCGAGCGGCCGGCCCGGAACTTGGCCGCCAATCCCTCCGGCAAGCGTCCGACGGAGAGCGGACCGGAGTGAGGTCGGAAAAACAAAGCGCAAAGAGAGTCCTGCCGAAAAAGTCGCAGCCGCGTAGGGAGACCGGCAGTACCTTGGCCGCGGATTCGTTCAACCCGGGAATGCAATTAACCCTCCGCTGCGCTCCTGGTTAACTACATGCCTTCAGATGTTAGGCCTCAATCGTGAACACATCTTTTTGCCAATTTATAAATGGTAACCAACCTGAACCAAAACGAGCGGCGCAATCCTCAACTGTGGCAAAACTGGCTGCCTCACGAACACCTGCGAGATCACACCAAATCTTGATGATGTGGCCTTGTCCCTCGCGCACGCTTCGACTCCAAGCAACGACAACCCGATATCCCTCGTTCGGCGGACAACTCGCAAACTCGGTGCAAACCCACTGTGCAAGCTCGCGAAAAACCTCCCACGCATAAACTAGCGTGCTGGCTGCATCCTGCTTCGGGGCAATGCAAACGACAATGTCATGGGAATGAATAACACTACCGTCTGCCTTCTTCAAAGTGAAGGGCTTGCAAATGAAATCGTCGCCGTATTTTTCGCGTGGAGTCATTTTGAGGTCTAACGAATCAGATATAGGTAATCCGAAGTTATTCATCGGCGGGGCGGTGGGCCGTCAGGAATTACCCGCCGCGCCGCCGGTGAATAACTTCGTCGGGCGCAATCCGCGCTGGTTTTGGGATGGCCTGGCCAGTTCATTAGTGGTTATCCCGTTGCTGGGTTTTCCCGCCCCGGCGGGTCAGGTCTGCTAACGAACAGTCGTCGTAACGACTTTGAGCTTATGGACCGGCCCGCCGGGCGGGGCTTGACCCTCTAACGACTACTCCAGAGGGCGTCGCTGTTGTCCGAACGATTCTTCTATATTGGCGTCACTGGGTCAAGCTTGCGGGAAACCAGAAAGGAAAAAACACATGACGACACATCCCTATGACCTGATCATCGGCCTAGATCGTTCCGACCAAAACCGCTTCGGCGTCGGTCGGCAACTGGTCCCGCTCCACACTTCGATCCAGCGCCCGGACTTCGCTGAGACGCTGTGGGCGTGGCCTCCTCTCCTAGCGGGAGAGGATTGAGGTGAGGGAGAAAGGTCGAAATCTCCCGATGTATTTGCACGCCGCAAGACGTCGGACGTTTTCTCCCTCACCCTTACCCTCTCCCGCTGGGAGAGGGAATCCCTTTCGGCGCCGGTCGGTAAATCGTCCCGCTCCACACTTCGATCCCGCGCCCGGACTTCGCTGAGACGCGGTGGGCGTGGCCTCCTCTCCCAGCGGGAGAGGATTGAGGTGAGGGAGAAAGGCCGGACGCTCCCGTGGGCTTCGCACGCCGCAAGACTTTGGACGTTTTCACCCTCACCTCGGCCCTCTCTCTCGGAGGGAGAGGGCGGACGTTCGCCGCCGGCTTGCCAATCCGCGACACGGCAGACTGCCAGTCTGCGCTGCGGTTCAGGGACGCGAATCGCGGCCTTTCGCGTGCGATGGAATGAAGACTCGCGCTGCGGGCGGCGGGTTTGTTAGCCTCCGGTCACTCGAAAAATGAACCAATCCACTCTCAAACTCGGCAAGTTTTCCCTGGGCATGGGCGATCGTTTTGCGCAGGAGGCGGCGGCACAATTGCGCGCTTGCGTCCGCGCCGCCGAACACGGCGTCAACGTGGTGCCGGTCTGGAACAAATCCAATCGTGAACATTTGATCATCGGCTCCGAGCCGGTTTCCGTGCGGGCCGCCGCCGCAGCGGCGGTGCAGCAACTTGGTTGGAGCGGCGCGTGGCACGTTGACGCCGATCACATCCGCCTCGAAACGGTGGATCGTTTTCTGTCCGCGTCGGATTTCTTCACGATCGATGTGGCCGATTCCATCGGCAAACCCGCGAAGGCCGAGGACGTCAAGAAATTTGCCGACCAACACCGCGAGCTGATCGGGCATGTGGAAATTCCGGGCATAACGGGCGGAGCGCACACCACCCGGGCGGAGGTGGAGCGGGTCGCGAATAAGTTTCTGGTGGCGGTGCAGGAAGCCGGCGCGATCTACCGTCACATCGCCGAGGCCAAGGGGATGGGTAAATTCATTCCGGAAGTTTCGATGGACGAAACGGACACGCCCCAGACGCCCATCGAACTGTTGATCATTCTCGCGGCCCTCGCCGACGCGGGCGTTCCCGTGCAAACCATCGCGCCCAAGTTCACGGGCCGTTTCAATAAAGGCGTGGATTACGTCGGGGACGTCGCGCAGTTCGAGAAGGAATTCAACGACGATCTTTGCGTCATCCAGTTTGCGATCCTGAAATACGGCCTGCCCGACAATCTCAAACTCAGTGTCCATTCCGGCAGCGACAAATTTTCCATCTACCCGGCCATCCGGCGTGCGGTGCAGAACCACAATGCCGGGCTGCACCTCAAAACCGCCGGCACGACCTGGCTCGAAGAAATCATTGGACTCGCTGAGGCCGGTGGCGAAGGTCTGGCGCTGGCTCAGGAGATTTACGCGGCAGCGCTGGACCACATGGACGAACTCTGCGCGCCGTACGCCACGGTCATTGACATTGACCGCACCCAGTTGCCGTCGGCCGCCACCGTGTCGGGTTGGACTTCCGAACAATATGTCCAGGCGCTGCGCCATGAGCCGGCGTGCCCGGAATACAACCGGCATCTGCGCCAGTTGCTGCATGTCGGTTTCAAAATCGCAGCCAAGCAGGGCAAAAGGTATCTCGATTTGCTCCGCGCGAACCGGCCCATCGTGGCGAAGAATGTGACGGGCAATTTGTTTGACCGTCATATCCGCCCGATTTTTCTTGGCAGTTGAGCTGACGGCGCAGGGACTCCCATGTTTTACACCTCAAACAGCACCGCTCAGGATGCCATGTGGGGCGGATTCATTCCGTTCGGCCTGTGTTCGTTTTGGGGATTGCGACTATTCTGGCGCGGTTTGCGAGGCGACATTCTGGATTCCTCCGGGATGGCGGCGGCGCCCCGGGGTTGGTTTGTCGTGGGTGGAGTTTTGCTCCAGTTGCCATTGGCCGGTTACACCTATTTTGTTTGGAAGCAGGGATTGTTTGGGTTTCCCTCTGTTTCCGGTTGAGCCAAGGTGGCAGCTGAATCCGGCTCCCTGATGTTAGCTTCACCGCTCACCCTCACCCCGGCCCTCTCCCTCGGGGAGAGGGAGAGGTGACCGTGTGCCCGGCGTGGTCGAGTAGCAACTCCGCGAGCGCCGCGCTGGCGGAGGCTGAATCCCCCTCTCCTGGGGGAGAGGGCCGGGGTGAGGGTGGACCAAACAATCATCGGCCCATCGGCGAATTAGTTGACTCGCTCCCCAAAGCCAAGGCGCTTGACCGCCGGGTTGGAATCCCTCCACATTGCCGGGGTAATTTGAATCCTTTACGACCTAACGCATCATGGCACACGGCTTGAAAATTAAAAAAACCGGCGCGCTGGACTTCCTGTCCCTCGGCGCCCTCGTTCATCGCCTCGATCCCGGGATCATTCCGTTTCGCAAGGCGACCCGTTGCGACCTCCATGTCAGCGGCGGTGAATTCAACTGCGCCGCCAACCTCGCCGATTGCTTCCGGCTGCAAACCGGGGTGGCGACGGCGATGGTGGATTATCCCATTGGCGATCTGATTGCCGAGCGGGTGCGGGCGATGGGCGTGAAACCCTTTTACAAGCAGTTCAAACACGACGGGGTTCACGGTCCGAACATGGCCACGGTGTATTCGGATCGCGGCCAGGGCGTGCGCGCGCCGGTGGTGTTTTACAACCGTTGCAACGAAGCGGCCGCGCAGCTCAAGCCCGGCGATTTCAAGTGGAAGGAAATCTTCCGCGGCGGCGTGCGTTGGTTCCACAGCGGCGGCATTTTTGCCGCGTTGTCTGCGACCACGGCCGACGTGATTCTCGAAGGGATGAAGGCGGCGAAGCAAGCCGGCGCGATTACTTCCTTCGATCTGAACTATCGGGCCAAACTCTGGAACATCGTGGGCGGCCCGGACCGGGCCGTGCAGGTCCTCGACCGCATTGTGAAACACGTGGACGTCCTCGTGGGCAACGAGGAGGATTTGCAACTCGGGCTCGGCATTCCCGGTCCGTCAGTTCAGGCGCAGAGCAAGCTGGATCCGAGCGCGTTCTTCAGCATGATGAGCAATGTCGCCAAGAAGCATCCGCACATCCAGGTCGTGGCCACGACGCTGCGGGAAGTGCACTCGACCAACCGCCACAGTTGGGGCGCGGTCGCCTGGGTGAACGGCAAGACTTACACCTCGCCAACCTGCGAGCTCGACGTGATTGATCGAGTCGGGGGCGGCGACGGCTATGCGGCGGGTTTCTTTTACGGCCTGCTCCAGGGCGAGTCGCCGCAAGCCGCGGTGAATCTGGGTTGGGCGCATGGCGCGTTGCTCACTTCATTTCCCGGCGACACCACGATGGCCACGCTCGAGCAGGTCAAAGCCTTCGCCCAAGGCGGTTCCGCGCGCATCCAGCGCTGAAGTTGAAATTGGAAAAACTCAAGCGCCTTGCAGACGGAGGAACGGAGGCAGTACTGGCTTGGGGCGCGGCTTTGTCTCATAGCTACTGATGTATTCCGGGGATAAGCGACCTAGTAGGGAATAAGCCTGCGGCGTGGTGGAGCAATTCTCCCTCTCCCCCGCGGAGGGGGAGAGGGAGTCCGGCGTCGGCTTCCCTCTCCCCTTCGAAAGGGGAGAGGGTCAGGGTGAGGGGTGGCGTGGGGATGTGGAACGTGGCGTTGGTCAATGGTCGTGCGGCTTTTCCCCCTCACTCCGGCCCTCTCCCCCTCCGCGGGGGAGAGGGAAGCGGGCGCCGACCAAGATTGACTTGTGACGAACATCACTTCCACCAAACACGGCTTGCGGCTGAGTCAACACGGCGTGGTGATCAGCGAACTGCGCACGTCGCCCGGGCCGACGCATAGCGTGTTTGACGTGCTGGCGGCCGTCATCGCCGTGCTCGCGCTGCCGGGGCGTATCGGCGTGTTGGGCTTTGCCGGCGGCGGCATGATGGCCCCGCTGCGCGGGTTGGGCGTGGGGGGCGTGATTGATTCCGTGGACCTCGATCGTGCGGGCTACGATCTCTTTCGCCAGCATTGCCCTGCGTGGGTGGCCGGCGTGCGTTGGCAACAGGCCGACGCCGTCACCTGGCTGCGCCGGCAGCCGGCTGAGTTTGGTCTACTCCTGGATGATCTGTCCGTACCTCAGGATGGCGATGTGTTCAAGCCCACGATCAGTTGGACGATGCTGCCAGAGTTGATGCACGAGCGTCTGAGGCCAGGCGGTTTTGGAGTGTTCAATCTGCTGCCGGCGCCGGGTGGTACTTGGAATTCAGACTTGAAGCGGGTCGTCGCTCGGTTCCGGACGGCCCGGATTATCCACCTTGATGAATTTGAAAACCACATCCTGATTACCGGTGACGTACTGCCCACCGCGCGCGAACTCGGTGCGCGGCTGCGATGGGCCCTCCGGCAACTCCGGTCCCGCCAGGCCGGACGGATGCAAGTGCGAACCCTCCGGTGAAGTTCTATCTGCGGGCGGATCCCGAACGGGGTTGGGAGGGTTGGGAATTCGCCGCGCCATCGGGCGGGGCATGCGGATCAATGCAGCCACGCATCCACCGCGGGTGACAGTTTGCCGGCGACCGCCGCGGCGAAGAAGGCAGCGAACGCACCCGCCAACACATCCAGCGTGTAATGGGCGCGCAAGACCAGCACGATGACCATTTCGCCCAGCGCGATGATCGCCGCGAGGACGGCAAACCACAGCGGTCCGAACTGCGCCGCCGCCAGGGCACCGAGTACGGCCAGCGCGGTGTGGCCGGAGAAGAAAAAATCGTTGCCCACGTCGTAAGTTACCAGCAGCGCGGGGAAACCCGGGTGCCGCCAGATGATGCCGGGTGGCGGTGGCAGCGTGCACAGACTCTGGCAGATTTGGCGCAAGCCGAAAACGATGAGGATCGCGAGAAAGGGGGCGAACGTGGGGCCGAAGATGGCCGTCCCGATCAGCGCGAGACCAATGAGGTCAATGAAGATCGAACTGGTGATCAACGCCGCGTTGGCGGCTCGCGAGTGCGTGGCAAAGTAGCGGTGCCAGTTGGCCGTCAGATCGTGGACGACGTCGCCGATGCCATCTTTGGTCACGGACTTGCGGGCGATGAGCGATTGCGTCCAGAACCAGACGACCAATGCTCCGGCGACCACGCCGGCGCGGAGGCCGATGGTCGGCCAGTGCAGGATTGCCAGGGTCAGGTTCATGGGGTGGGGCGTCAAAGGTCAGGGTCGAGAGGGCCGGCGAGATTTGCTCGCTTCCAACATGAATTCAAGTTGGCGCCGGAGTTCCTGTGCCATGGGGTCGCCGTCTGCGCTGCGGTCCCGTGCCGGAGTGGCCACGATGGCCTCGCCGACGCAAATGACGGCGTGGAGCGGCGGATGCGGCCGGGCGGTGTCGGTCAGGTCTTCCTCGTAGCGCTCCACGGTTTCCAGCAGCCGTTCTGGCGTGGGCGAAGCGCCCAGCTCGGCGCCCGCGTAACAATGCAATTGTTGCGCGACGTACAGGTCCGTGAGTTGCCGCCACCGGCGCGCGCTTTCAACCGCGGCGAGTTCGCCCTTGATTAGGCCCGGCAGGATGGCGGTCCGCAGCCGTTTGACCCGCGCCATGGTATCGGGTTCGGGCTGGCCGACGTTCCATTCCCGCTCGAGCGGTGCCAGCAAGTGATCGAGCAGCCGCGGGAGTCGTTCCATGACCGCACCGGATTGAGCCGCCCCGATGTATTCAATTTCTTTGAGCGCCAATAATGCCTGGCCGACCTTGACGACTCGTTCGCGCAACGGCAGGGGCAGCTGAGGTTGCCAGGAAAGCCGGGCCTCAATTTCCTGCAAGACCGGCGCGAGGGTGGCCGCGAGGTCGCCTTGAAAAAAGTAACGGACGAAAATCGGATGCACCACGACCTTGCCGGACCGCGGCGCGGCCGCCCGTTCCTTGGCGGCCGCCCGGGCGAGAAAGGCGACCCCATCCATCAGGTGTAGCAGGCGGTCGTTGTTCCGGGTCACGAAGCCTTCCGGAAAAATGGTCAGGGGAAATTGAGCGTCAGCCAGAATGCGGATGGCACACTTGAGCGACTCGCGATCCAAGCCTTCGCGGTAAAGACTGAAGCCGCCGATGCGCGGCAAGAGGAAGGATTGCACGCGGTTTTGCATGAAGAGATGCCAGCTGGCCATGACGTGGAACGGTCGCGCCACTTCGCGGGCGAGCAGGCCCAACACCATGGGATCGCACGGCCGGGAATGGTTGGAAGCCAGCAGCACGCCGGCGCCGGCATTCAGGGAAGCGCGCAGCCGTTCTGCGCCCACGCACTCCCACGAAGTAATGCCGAAACCCTTCCGAAGATACGTGGGCAGATACCACTGGATGATCCGCGCCCAGAATGGACTGAACCGCGGCGGCACGAAGCGGTAGGGTTTGGCGATGACAATGTTTTGCATGGCGGGGAGATCGCAAACCGCGGCCTGACGGAACCCTCGGGCGACTAGGTTTCCTTTCGCGGGAACAAAGGCGACGGTTCGCCGATCATCTGACCGGCATTCAATCCGCCCCAAGCCGCGGCCGAGAATTGGTCGGGCGCGCCGGGCAGACCGAGTTGCCCGTAAATCTTCGTTGTGGTGCCGGGTAGGAACGGCCAGAGCAAGACGGCGAGCACGCGGCACGTTTCGGCGAGGTTGTAGAGGACCTCGTCGAGCCGTTTGGATTGGGCGGGGTCTTTGGCCAGGCTGAACGGTTTGGTTTGATCGACGTATTGGTTCGCGCGTGTGACGAGTTGCCAGATGGATTGCAGCGCGCCTTGCAATTCATTCTTCGCCAGCAAGGCGCGGGTGTCGGCCACAACTTTGTTCGCATCGGGCGCGAGTTCATCATGGCGCGCGGGCACGACGCCGTTGCGATAGCGCTTGAGCATCGAGAGCGAGCGGTTGATGAGGTTGCCCAGGCCGTTGGCGAGTTCGGCCTGGTAGCGCGCCTTGAAGCCGGCGTCGGTCCAGTTGCCGTCCGGGCCGATATCGAGTTCGCGCAGGACGTAAAAGCGGAAGGCATCCAAGCCCCATTCGTCGATCACGGCGACGGGGTCAACGAGGTTGCCGGTGCTCTTGCTGATTTTGGCGCCGTCCTTTTGCCACCAGCCATGCACCAGCACTTGGTGGGGCAGCGCTGCGCCGACCGCCTGGAGCATGATCGGCCAATACACGGCGTGGAACTTGACGATGTCCTTCCCGATCACGTGAATGTCCGCCGGCCAGAGCTCCGGTGGCGCCGGCAGCGGGCCGGCGGCGGCTTGATAATATTTTCCCAGCGACGCGACGGCGACGGGATCACCGAGCGCCGCCGGCACGCTGAAGTAATTGGTCAGCGCGTCGAACCAGACGTAGTTCACGTACTCCGGATCGAAGGGCAGGGGAATGCCCCAACCCAACCGCGCCTTGGGGCGGCTGATGCACAGGTCCTCGAGCTTTACCGATTTGAGGAAGCCCAACACTTCATTGCGGCGGGAATCGGGCTGCACGAAGCTGGGATTTGCTTCGAGATGTTCGATGAGCCAGGCCTGATGCTGGTTCATTTTGAAATACCAGTTGTGTTCCACCAGTTCGACCACTTCGCCGTAGATCGGATCCCACGAACCGTCGGGCTGCCGGTCCTTGTCGGTGAGGAATGTCTCCTGTCGCCACGAATACCAGCCGCGGTACTCGGCCTGGTAAAGGTCGCCCTGGTCATGCAGTTTGCGGAGCATCGCGCCAACGACTGCCTGATGGCGCGGTTGCGTGGTGCGGACGAAATCGTTGTTCGACAGCCCGAGCTTGTCCGCGAATGCGCGCCAGTCGGCGGCCAGTTCGTCGCAGTAAGCCTGGGGCGTCTTGCCTTCCGCCAGCGCTGCCTGTTGTACTTTCTGGCCGTGTTCATCCAGCCCGGTCAGGAAAAAAGCTGCCTGCCCGAGACTGCGGCGGGCGCGGGCGATCACGTCGACGATGACCATTTCGTAGGCGTGACCCAGGTGTGGCTGGCCGTTGACGTAAAAAATGGAAGTGGTGATGTAAAACGCTTTGCTCATCCGCGCGCAGTGTGAACGACGCCCGGGGTGTTGGCAATCGTGCGCGGTAGTTTCTTCACCATCTACTGACACTTAATCGTACTCGTAATCTTAATCTTAATCGTACTCGCCAGCCCCTGCTTGGCGACAGGGGAATGGAGCTTCAGCGTACCATTACGATTAAGAAGCAAATGAAAATCCAGACTCGTCATCCCGGTGTCGAAGCGTAATTTCATCCTGTGCGAACCGGGCTGAACAACCCCTTGATTTTGCGGGCGCGCGATTATATCCGCCAACACTGGCGGCGGGCGCTGCAGTTGCGCGAACGGTTTGCCATGCGCGAGGAGGCCTTGCATCTCGCCCTCGCCGGCGTCGTGGGTATCCTGGGGGGGCTGGTGAACGTGGCGTTCTTTTACGGGATTGAACACGTCAAAATTTTTTTTCTGCGTCAGCCGGGCGACCCGGTGGTGGTCGCGGAAATGATGGCGGGCTGGGAACGGGTGTTGACGCCGACCGTGGGTGGATTGGCCGCCGGTTTGGTGCTGCATTGGGGCTTGCGCTTTGTCGGGCGGCAAGGTTCCACGAACATGCTGGAAGTGGTCGTGGCCGGGGACGGAAAATTGCCGCTGCGGAGTGGACTCGTGAATGCCGCGTCGTCGTTGGTGAGCATCGGCACGGGCGCCTCGATCGGGCGCGAGGGTGGCATCACCCAGGTAACGGCGACCCTGGCGTCGAAGCTCGGGCAATTCGCGCATTGGCCGCCGTATCGGCTGCGCCTGCTGGTGGGGTGCGGCGCCGCGTCGGGCATCGCCGCAGCCTACAACGCACCCATCGCCGGCGCGGTGTTCGCCGCCTTGATTGTGCTGGGCAATGTCTCGATGAATCTGTTCGCGCCGCTGGTGTTCGCGTCCGTCATCGCGGCGATGGTTTCGCGGAGTTTCTTCGGTATCAAGCCTTGGTATGTCGTGCCGCCGTTCGAGTTCACGAGCGTGCTGCAGTTGCCGTGGTTCGTATTGTTGGGCTTCGGCTGCGGGGTCGTGGGCGCGATCTTTCTGAAAATGATCCGCCAGGTGAAAGGACATTTTGAGCGCCTGCGCCAGCCGATCTACCTCAAGATGGCCCTGAGCGGACTGGTGGTGGGCTTGATCGCCCTCGAATTTCCGGGCGTCTGCGGCAATGGTTACGTGGTAACGAACCGGATGCTGCACGATGAGCTGCCGCTGCTCGTGTTGGGCGGACTTTTTCTGGCCAAACTGCTGGCCACGGTATTCACGGTGGGCTCGGGCACGGTGGGCGGGGTGTTTACGCCCACGCTTTTTCTCGGGGCCGGCTTCGGCGGGTTATTTGCCGCGACGTTGCATCTATTGCGGATCGCGCGGGAGCTGCCGACCAGTTCCTTCGCGTTGGTCGGCATGGGCAGCGTGCTCGCGGCCACCACGCGGTCGCCGTTCCTGGCGATGATCATGGTCTTCGAGATTTCCCTGGATTACTCGTTGATGCCGCCGCTGATGTTGGGTTGCGTGATGGCCCTCGTCGTGGCCGGCCGGCTGGAAAAGGACTCCATCTACACCGAACCGCTGCGTTCCAAAGGGGTGATGGGTGGGGAGGAAAGTACGCGCTTCGGCGCGGCCACGGCGCAGAAGGTGGGCGATGTGATGCTCGCGCCAGTGCCGCCCGTGCGAGAGAACGCGCCCTTGCACGAAATTGCCGACCGGTTTCTCACGAGCGCGAACAATTTTCTGCCGGTGGTGGACGCGGAGAATCATCTGCTGGGCGTGGTCGCGTTACATGATCTGAAGGCGCATCTTGCCGGGGGTGCCGAATTGAGGGCCGTGATCGCATCCGATGTGATGCGCCCGCCGCCACGTAGCGCGACGCCCAATCAGCGCTTGATGGACGTGCTGCAACTGGCGTTGGCGAGTGAGCAGCAGAATATTCCGGTGGTCAACACGCTTGCCGAAAACCGTCTGGTGGGCGCGCTGTCCCGGGCGCAGGTGCTGGGCTTGTTTTCGGAGACGATCGCCGCGGGCAGCAAAACGGGCATTTGAGCCGCGAGGAGACTCGCGTCGTGCCGTGAGGCGGAACGGACATTTGACGACGCACGGCGCTAGTCCCGAGCCACTGGTGACGAGCCATGAACTCACCCTGGGAGCGCAGCGCGATCTGCGATGGCGGCATTTGTCCGACGCCTGCGATATCGCCGAGGTTGGCATTTTCAAAAAGCATTTAAGTGCAGATGCCGTCGATGACGCGCCCGTGAACATCCGTGAGGCGGAAGTCGCGGCCTTGATAGCGGACGGTCAGGCGCTGGTGATCCAGGCCGCAGAGCTTCAGCATCGTGGCGTGGAGATCATGCACGTCCATGTCCTGACCGTCTTCGAGAAAGCGATAACCCAGCTCGTCGGTGTGGCCCCAAGTAATCCCGGGTTTCACGCCGCCGCCCGCCAGCCAGAGGCTGAACGCCTGGATATGGTGATCGCGCCCGCTGCCCTGACCCATCGGGGTGCGGCCAAACTCACCGCCCCAAATCACCAGCGTGTCCTCGAGCAGACCGCGTTGTTTGAGATCCCGCACGAGCGCGGCGCTGGCTTGATCCACGTCGCGCGCGGCCTGGGGCATGTTCTTTTCGATGTCGCTGTGATGATCCCACGCGCGATGGTACAGCTGGATGAAGCGTACGCCGCGTTCCGCGAGCCGTCGCGCCATGAGACAGTTGGAAGCGAAGGAGCCGTCGCCCGCGCGCTGGATCCCGTACTGTTCGAGAATGGATTTCGGTTCGCGGGAGAAATCAGAAAGCTCCGGCACGGAGGACTGCATCCGAAACGCCAGCTCGTACTGCGCGATGCGCGTCTGAATTTCCGGGTCGAGCTTTTCGTCGGCGAGCAGGCCGTTGAGTCGGTTGACTTCCTCGACGACCTGGCGTTGCGTGCTCTGGCACACTCCCTCCGGATTGCCCACGTAATGCACCGCGTCGCCCTTCGATTGAAACTGGATGCCCTGATATTTGCCGGGCAGATATCCGGCGGACCATTGCCGCGATGAAACCGGTTGCTGTCCGGCCTTGCCCTGGGTGGTGAAGACGACAAAGCCCGGCAGGTTTTCGGTATCCGCGCCGAGCCCATAGAGCAGCCAGGCCCCCATGCTGGGTCGGCCTTTGATGATCGAACCGCTGTTCATGAAGGCATGCGCCGGATCATGATTGATCTGCTCGGTGTGCATCGAGCGTACGATACAAAGCTCGTCCGCGATGCTAGCGATGTGCGGAAACAAACTGGAAATTTCCTGCCCGGACTGGCCGTGCTTCGCGAACGTGACGAACGGGCCGCGTGCCTTGAGCGGGGTGTTCTGCAACTGGGCAAGCTGCTGGCCTTGCGTCAGCGAAGCCGGGAACGGTTGCTGGTCCAGTTCCTTGAGTTTGGGCTTCCAGTCAAACGATTCCAGATGGGACGGGCCCCCGGCCATGCAGAGGTGAATCACGCGCTTGGCCTTCGGCGCGAAATGCAAGGGCTGAATCGCCCCGGGAATTCCGCCGCCGGCGGCGGACGCGGCGTTCAGCAACTTGGGATTGAACAACGTCGCGAGCGCCAACCCGCCGAGACCATAAGCCGAGCGCGTAAGAAAGCTCCGGCGGTTGATGCCGAGTTGAAATTCTTTCCGGTTAAAGTCTTGTAGCATTGTCGTTCGATCAAAACACCAAACATCAAAAGCCAAACACCAAATAAACCTCAAACTTTAAAGCTAAAAATGGTTCGCATCCCTTACGGTCCATCGGGGCCCGGAGGCGGAGCAATACAGTGGACTCGCGGTGTCGCGGTCGGGCCGCGTTGGCTGTTGGAGTTTGGCGCCAAAAGTTTTTCATTCAATAACGAGTGATGGTTTCGTGCAGGTTGAGCACCACGCGCGTCAGGCTTGTCCACGCGGCGAATTCAGCGGGCTTCAAACCCGCGGACGGTGGCTGGCGGCCGACTTGCAACAGCTTTCGCGCCTCGCTTTCATTCGCGGCGTAATAGCTTCGTTGGGTGGCCAGGAACTCCAGCAAGGACTCAATTTCCTTCGCCTGCGCGGGTCGGAGCAGGGCAATTTCAAACGCCAGGTTCACGCGCGCGGCATCGTTCTTTACTTTCGGCGTGCGCAGGAGTTTCTCGGCGAACCCGCGCGCGGCTTCGACAAACGAGGGATCGTTTAACAACGTCAAGGCCTGTTGCGGCGTGGTGGACACGGGGCGATCCACCGAACATTCCTCCCGCGCGGGCGCATCAAAGTTCGCCAGCATCGGGTGCAGGAACGTGCGCTGCCAGTGCGTGTAAAGGCCGCGCCGATACTGCCGCGCGTCCGGGCTGGCCCGGTACTCGCGGTTGGGAAACTGGAGGTTGGCATAGTAATCCGCCGGTTGATACGGGAACACGCTGGGTCCGCCTATCTCGGGATTAAGCAGACCGGCAATGCTCAGGGCATTGTCGCGCACCAACTCGGCCTCGAGCCGGCGCGGATTCTGCCGGGCGAGCCAACGATTGTTCGGATCCGCGTCGCGCAAATCCGGTCGCAGTGTGGCCGCTTGCTGGTACGTGGCGGAAGTCACGATCAGCCGCACGACCCGTTTGACGTCCCAGCCGGAGTCCATGAACTCGGCCGCGAGCCAGTCGAGCAATTCCGGATGCGTGGGGGGCTCGCCCTGCGCGCCGAGCTCCTCGGGTTGATTGGAAAGGCCGTTGCCAAAAAACTGTTTCCACAAGCGGTTCACCAAGGCGCGGGCCGTGAGCGGGTTGTCCCGCGCGACCAGCCAGCGCGCGAGGTCGAGGCGCGTCAGGTGATTCGTGCCGGCGCCCGGCGGTTGCGGAAGAAAATGCGGCACCGCCGGGGCGACGATCGCGCCGGATTCGTCCTGCCAGTTGCCGCGCGGCAAAATTCGCGTGACCAAGGCGTTCGTGGTGGCCACGGTGACCAGCGTGGGTGCGATCCCGTGGCGGCATTCGCGGATTTCGCGGTTCAAATCCTTGAGCTGCGAGAATGCCGTGGCGCGATTGGTGGTGCCCTGCAGCCAGGCCGTCGCCACTAATTGTTTCTGTTCGCGGGTGCGTCGCCCAAGCGCACATTCCAGGGCGCGAATGAATTCCGGGGGCGCGCCTGAACCGCATGCAGTCGGATCCACCAGCGGCGAGGTCGCAATCCGGAAACAGCCGAGCGCGTCCGATTCAATGGTCACCTGGAGCACGTCGCCGACGGCCACGGCCAGCGGTGGGTCGAGCAGATATACGGCCGCTTGCAGATTCGTCGCGGCCGCCGCGTCGAGTTTCCAGCTTCGCGACACGCCGGGCACCTCGTAGCCGTTCTCATAGACGGGGCGTTTGCTCGTGGCGTCCGCGAAATAGAACGGCAGTTTTGTTGAACTGCCATCGGCATGTTTGACTTCGGCCGTGAGTCGGATTTCCGTCCCCGCATTTCCGCCGCGCAGGGACGAGTAATTTAGGTCCTCGTGTGGCCGGAGTTCGAGGCGAATCGCGGATACCCAACCCGCGGCGAGGGCCACGTCGACTCGGAGTTTGTCGGCCTTGGCTGTTTTGCCCGTGCATACAATGTTGCCGTCCGGCCGCACCGCGACGGTGGCATTGGGATTGGGATTGACCATTTGCACTGCGGGTTGGAGCTCGACGCGCCAGCCATCGGGTGAGGCTTGGAGCCAGTCCCGGATTTTTGTCTGCCACATTTGAAAGCTTTCCCGTCCGGGTTGGGTGGCGAGGACCGCCGCCATTTCCGCCTCCACGAACTTGCCCCGTTCGGCGTTGAGCCGCGCCTCCCGCCGGAGCAGAAATTGATTAGTGACGAACCGTTCCGGCGGAAACGGATGATCGTTGCTCCAGCCGGCGAGTTCCGGATTGGGCGTGTAACCGTAATCCTGATACACGCCCCATTGTTTCACGTCGTTGAAGAACGCTGCGAGGGAATAAAAATCCCGCGTGGTGAACGGATCGAATTTGTGGTCGTGACACTCGCAGCACGCCATGGTCGAGCCCAACCAGACCGTCGACACCGTCCGCACCCGGTCGGCGGCATACTTGGCGAGATATTCCTTGGGCTGGGCGCCACCCTCGCGCGTCACCATGTTCAGGCGGTTGAAGCCCGTCGCAATGTGTTGTTCCTCGGTCGCGTCCGGCAATAAATCACCGGCGATCTGCTCCATGGAGAACTGGTCGAAGGGTTCGTTGCGATTGAAGGCGTCGATGACGTAATCGCGATACGGAAAAATGTTTTGGTTCTGGTCGCCGTGATAGCCGACCGTGTCCGCGAACCGCACGGCGTCGAGCCAGGGCGCGGCCATGCGTTCGCCGTAATGAGGCGACGCGAGCAAGCGTTCGACCTGCTTGGCGTAAGCTTGGGCCGAACGATCGCTGACAAATTTTTCTGCCTCCGCCGGCGTTGGGGGCAGTCCGGTGAGATCCAACGCGAGTCGCCGCAGCAAGGTCCGCCGGTCCGCCGGCGCCGCCGGCGCGAGCTTTGATTCCTCCAGCCGGGCCAGGATGAAGGTGTCAATCGCGTTCCGGGGCCATTGGGCGTTGGCGACCTGCGGCAACGACGGCCGTTGCACCGGTGCGTAGGACCAGTGCGGCTCGTACCCCGCCCCGGCGGCGATCCAGCGGCGCAGCAAATCTTTTTGCGTGGGCGTGAGCGTCTTGTGGGTGGCCGGCGGCGGCATCTGTTCCTCGGGGTCCAGGCTATCGATCCGTTTGATCAAACCGCTCGCGTCCGGTTGGCCGGGCACGATCGCCTCCTTTGCGATCGCCACCTCGCGCACATCGAGCCGCAGTTTGGCTTTGCGACTTTTCAATTCCGGTCCGTGGCAGCGGAAACAATTGTCGGCCAGGATAGGTCGGATGTCGCGGTTGAATCGCGGGTCGCGCGCCTCGCCAGCCAGGGCAGGGGATGTCAATGCCAGCAAAGCTATAAGGACGCTGGCACGGCGCCAATAATTGGCCGGCCGGTGGGTTGCGCAGAATCGTCTCAAAATCATGGCGGAGTCAGGTGGCAACCATTACTGCACGGCTCGCGCGTTGTCCAGATCGTGATGGCGTTGGGGCCAGTCGGGTGCGATTTAATGCGGGTGAGGGAAGGGTGGATTTTCTCCGGAGCGCGGACGGTCCCTCGTCCGCAGCAGTGCGCTACGCTAAAGCGCGCCGCAAGGCTCGATGCGCTCCGGTCTGGCCACGCGCTGCGAGCGAGGGACCGCTCGCGCTCCGTCAGATAGCCTCACCCGAC
>JANXWY010000463.1 GCA_025350905.1 Verrucomicrobiota bacterium | reverse complement strand
ATGCCGGTACGGTCCCAAAAGTACAAGTTACAATTGGGTGACAAACGTGACGAACAGGTGAAGCCACCCCCTGACTCGGAGTCCGCTCAGCCATACTCCGCTCCGCCAGCCTCACGCTGGGTCATAGTGAGAATGGCTGCTGATGATAAGCCCTTGTTGACACTCAAGGAAGCCTGGAATACAAACCCGTCATGTGCGTGGTCATTCGGAAGCTTGAAGTGCGCCTGGTGGTTATCATCATTCTCGCCTGCTTGAGTTCCTCCGTCGCGCGGGCCGATTCGGCTACCGAAGCGTTGGCTAAAGCGCGGGAGCTTCACGAAGCACGCAAATTTCAGGAGGCAGTCAACCAGTTGGACGAAGCCATTCGTCTGGATCCGAAATCCGCTGAAGCCTATTTCCTCCGTGGCTCTGCTTACGTCGAGTTGAACAAACACGACCGGCCATTGGACGACTTCACCGAAGCCATTCGTCTAAAGCCGGATTACGCGCAGGCCTATTACCTGCGCGGCAAGCTGTACTCCCAGTTGGAGCGGCATAACGAAGCGATTCCAGACTTTTCCCAAGCCATCCGGTTGCAAGCGGACTTTACCGAGGCGAAGTTTGAACGCGGCGTGAGCTATTTTGGCCTCAAAAAGTACGAGGCAGCGATCAAAGAATTCACAGAGGTCATCAGTCTCCGACCTGGGTTTGCGCAAGCATATTTCTTCCGAGGGAAGGCGCATCGGCGACTCATCATCGATTGGGGTAGCGCGTTAAAAGACTTGGATGAATCACTCCGACTGGACCCAAACAATGCCTGGGCCTACTACGAGCGCGGCAGCATGCGTTCGTTCGATGGCGAACCACAAGGCGCGATTGAAGATTACACGCAGGCGATCCGACTCAATAACGAGGTTCAGCAGTTCTACAATGATCGAGCGTCAGCCTATTATGGCCTGAAGCAATACGAGCTAGCCATTGCGGACTTGAACGAGGCAGTCCGACTTCGGCCGACTGTGCCGATGTTCCGCGGCAGTCGCGCGAGCAACTTTTACATGCTCGGCAAGTACGACAAAGCAATCCAAGACTACACGTCAGCCATAGAGCTTAAGTCCGAAAACTCCGAGTATCGATTACGTCGCGGAAATTCATATTACATGCTTGGCCGATACGACAAAGCTATCGAAGATTACTCCGATGCCATCAAGCTAAAGCCCGATGACGATGAATCCTGCGATATGCGAGCCAGTGCCTACTACCTGCTCAATAAATACGACCGCGCCCTCGAAGATTACACGGTCGCCATTGGGCTGAAGCCCAATAACTCCAGGTACCGATTGGGTCGCGGGAAGTCGTTTTACATGCTCGGTCAGTACGACAAAGCGATCGAAGATTTAACGGTCGCAATTCGCTTACGTCCGGCCGACCCGGAATCCTATGCTCAACGCGCCATTGCCTATAGCCAGCTCGAAAAATATAACAAAGCCATCGAGGACTATGGTGCGCTCATCCGCCTGCAACCGACCGATTCCGAGCACTTTTTTAAGCGGGCTTCGTGCTATCAACAACTTCGAAAATCTGAACCAGCGCTCCAGGATCTGGATCAGGCTATTCGACTCAAACCGGACTATGGGAGCGCCTTGTTACAGCGCAGTCTGTTGAAGATGGGAGACGCCCATTTTACCGCGGCAGCCACCGATGCCCGTTCGGCTTTGGACGCCCTGAGTTGGCGTGCGCCATTGTCGCCCTACCTCGCGCTGATTGGGTGGTTGAACCAACGGCGTGCCGGAAATGTCGAAGCCGCCAATGCCATTCTCGACGACGCAATCAAGAATTATAACCTGTCCCAGTGGCCCGGGCCAATTATCAGTTTTCTGCGCAGCGAGAAAGGCAGCGCCGACGAAGTGTTAAAGCAGGCGACGGACAATGAACAGTTGACGGAAGCCCACACCTACCTCGGACTCGTTTTGGCCCTAAATGACAAACTTGCAGACGCCCTCACCCATTTGCGCTGGGTCAAAGAGCACGGCAACAAAGGATTCGTAGAGTATGGTATGGCCATCGCGGAAATCGACCGACTCGAAGTAAAGAAGTAGGGTTCCCCCGTCATGACGAAATCAATTATTGCGCTTCTGGCCCTGTTTTCCTGCGCATTCGCATTCGCCGCGCAAACGCAGTCGGCCGACTTGGACCAAGGCTTGTCGGTGTATCTGCCGATGACGAAAGACCTGCTGGATCATTCCGCGCACAACCTTCCCGTCACCGTTTCCGGCAAAGTGGTGATCCAGAATGGCGCGGCCCTCTTCGAGGGCAAGGAGGACTGGCTGGAACTGCCGCACGTACCACTGAACAATCGTCCTTTCGCCATCGCGATGTGGATCAAAGTGACGGGCAATTCTCCAGTTTTCGGCATTGTGGAGCAGAGAGCCGCCAAAACCCCCAACCAGCATTTGCACTTGATGCTGCGGGACAATTTGCAGCCCTACTTTGGCTTCTATGTAAATGATGCCATGTCGCCGCTCAGCCTTCCTGCTAATGGCGAATGGGCGCATCTGGTGTTCCAATACACCGGGCCACATCAGCAGATTTGGATCAATGGCCGGTTGATCTGTGAACGCGCCGCGACGGCCTACGCCGGTGAAGCGGGCATCACCAGCATCGGAAAGAATCCCCGGTGGGATAACGTTCCGGCCAAGGATTTCCAAGGATTTCTCCGCGATTTCCGCATCTACGCCCGGGCTTTGTCTGTGGCCGAGATTGGCTTGTTGCACAAGCCGCAAAACGATGCGACATCCGTCCCGCGAATAATTACCGAGACTCCGGGTGCTGCTCGAAAAGAAGCTGCGAAGTCTTCGGCACACCTCAACGACGCGGCGGCAATCCCGTTTCTTTCAATTACCGGAAGCAAATTGATCGTCGCGGGCGATTCCGGACAGGTTTACATCTTGCAGGCTACGACCAATTTGTCCGAAGACTGGCAACCTCTCGTCATACTCACCAACGTCAATGGGCGGGTTGAGTTCACCGATACTGGTTCAACAAATTTTGGGCAGCGCTTCTTTCGTGTCCGAATTCGGTGAAGTGACAGCCGCCGGATGCCAAGCTGACGCTGCCAAACAAGATTGAACAAGCCAACCAGGCCCACTCGTTGGCACTGTTAAATTCACCCGCCGGTCCTTGCCCCTTACTTTTTGCCTTCAATCTCTCTCGCCCGCTGCGTTAAAAAAATCATCCCGGTCAGTCCACAAACCCCAGTTCGTTTGAGAGCAACAGGACTTGCGCATATTTCTCCAGCGGCGACAGCGTCGCAGTACTGGGCGGCGGCAAGGTGAGAAACTTTTCGGCAGTGCGGAGTTCGTCCCGCTCCGCCGGGCGTTGCCACGCGAGCCGGCAGAGCGTCTGAATTTTTTCGGGATCACTGATCGCCTCTTTAACTTCGGCCCGCGCGACCAGCCGGCCAGGGTGTCTGCACTGGAAACCCGATTCGCCGCCCTGCACACCGAGCTTCTGCGCGACACACCCACTTTGGCGACCGATGCGATCCAGAAAATTCTTGCGGGCTGAGCAAGTTTCACTGTGCTGGGACACGCCCGGACTGCTGGCGGGTGTGGACGAAGCCGGGCGTGGGCCACTGGCCGGGCCGGTGATGGCCGCCGCCGTGATTCTGGATGAACGCAATCCGATCCAGGGCCTGGCCGATTCAAAAAAACTCAGCGCCCGCCAGCGCGAAAGGCTGTTCGATGAAATCCGTGCCAAAGCACTGTGCTGCGCGGTTGCAGAGGCCAGTGTGGAGGAAATCGACCGCCTCAACATTCTGCA
>JANXWY010000461.1 GCA_025350905.1 Verrucomicrobiota bacterium | reverse complement strand
ATGCCGGTACGGTCCCAAAAGTACAAGTTACAATTGGGTGACAAACGTGACGAACAGGTGAAGCCACCCCCTGACTCGGAGTCCGCTCCGCCATACTCCGCTCCGCCAGCCTCACGCTGGGTCATAGTGAGAATGGCTGGTATTTCCCTTGTCCCAAAAAGTGAGACCCCAAATTATTCAAAGCCCAAGTGTCGTTCGGGTTTGCCAGCAACCATTCTTCATAGAGCATCTGCTCCTTTTCCAGTTGCCCTGTTTTGAAGTAGGCGTGAGCCAGCCTGCTAACACATGCGCGGACTTCATGTTTCTGTGAATAGCAGCGCTCCAGATAATGCGCTGCGAGCTTGTATCTGTGAGCTTTGTAGTAAAGTGCTCCAAGATTGTAGAGCGCCACGCCGTACACGGGATTAAGTTCAAGCTCTCTTTTGTAATTCTCAGATGCCAATGCAAACTCGCCCAAATCGTCGTAACAAGCGCCCATGTTCAGGTGAATGACCGGTTCACTTGGATTGATTCTGGCAAGTCGCTTCCAATATTGAATGGATCGGCGGAATTGCCCGGCGTAATACAAGCCGTGCGCCACGTAGAACAAAGCCGCGTCGTTGTTCTGTTCAATCGCCAAAACTTTTTTGGCAATCGTCATTGCGGCTTGATAGCGCTCCTTTTTGTAGAGCGCCGTTGCCTTGGCCAGCAGCTTTTTCATCGCGCGAAAATCTGGCGGATGACGTCTTCGATCGGGACTTCTTCGATGTCAATGTCGCGCACAGGGAGTTCGTCGAGCAACGCTTTGCACACGGCGATGACACGGTCGCGTTTGACCTTGAGCTTGATGCTGCCTGGAATGCGCTCCACGAGTTCGCCGTATTTTTTTAGGCTCTCATCGGAACCGCCGTCCGCGCCGTCACATTGGATGGTGATGAGTTTGAAATCGGCGAAGCGGTCCACGACCTCGCTCAACTTGCCGTCAAAGGAGATTTTGCCGTGATCGATGATGATGACGCGTTCGCAGAGGGCCTGGATGTCGGCCATGTAATGGCTGGTGAGCAGGATGGTGGTCTGTTGGGTGGCGTTGTAGCGCTTGAGGAATTCGCGCACGACCTTCTGCGACACCACGTCCAGGCCGATGGTTGGTTCGTCCAGCAACAGAACTTTGGGCTGGTGCAGGAGCGAGGCGATCAGCTCCATCTTCATGCGTTCGCCCAGGGAAAGCTCGCGGACACTGACGTTGAGCTTCTCGCGGACGTTGAGCATCTCGGTCATTTCCGCGACGGTACGTTCGAAGCGATCTTTGGGAATGCCGTAGATTTTGGCGTTCAGCTCCAGCGATTCGCGTGCGGGCAAATCCCACCAGAGTTGATTTTTATTTCCGAGCAGCAGAGCGAATTGGCGGCGATAGGCGTCGGCGCGTTCCCACGGGACATGGCCGAGGACCTTGGCGGCACCGCTCGTCGGGTAGAGCAGGCCGGCGAGCATTTTGAGCGTGGTGGTCTTGCCGGCGCCATTCGGACCGAGGAAGCCGACGAGTTCGCCGGGTTCGATCGTGAAGCTGACGTTGGCCACCGCGACGGTCTGATCGTATTGGCGTTTGAACAAGCCGCGAATCGCTCCCGCAAAGCCGGGCTGCTTCTTGTAGGTGCGAAAGGATTTGGTCAAGCCGCTGACTTCGATTGCCGACATTGTGGAAGTCTAAGGTCTAACGTCTGTAGTCTAAAGGCTAAACTCCCAGCGCAGGCGCGACGGACGGATCCCTACACTGTCTGCAGAACGCCGGATTTATCCGGCAGCAACCTCGACCAACATTTGCCCGGCCGCGTAAACGCGACGTTCCGTTCACACCATCGGGGCGGCCCACGTCATTCCGTGCGCTTCGGCCACGGCTTTGTGCGTGACCTTGCCGCCCATCACGTTGATCCCGCCGAGCAGCGAAGGTTGTTTGTGACAGGCTTCGGTCAGTCCATAATCCGCCAGCGTTTCCACGTAGCGGTAAGTCACGTTTGTGAGCGCCTGGGTGGCAGTGCGCGCATAGGCGCCGGGCATGTTCGCGACGCAATAATGCGTCACGCCTTCCTCGACATAGACCGGTGCTTGATGCGTGGTTGCTCGCGAGGTCTCGGCGCAGCCGCCCTGATCAATTGCGATGTCCACCAGCACGCTGCCGGGTCGCATCCGGGCGAGCATTTCCCGACTGATGAGCTTGGGCGCCCGGGCGCCCGGCACCAGCACGGCGCCGATGAGCAAATCCACGTCCGGCAACAAATCCAGCAGGTGGGCCTCGCTGGAGTAGAGCGTGTGCGCCGTGTGCAGGGTGATGTCAAGAAAGCGCATGCGTTCCAAATCGACTTCGAGAATCGTCACGTCCGCGCCAAGACCCTGGGCCATGCGCGCGGCGTTGATGCCGGACGCACCGCCCCCCAGCACCACGACCTTGCCCGGCAAAACTCCCGGCACGCCCCCCAACAACACGCCGCTGCCCCCGAAATGCTTCGCCAGAAAATAGCCGCCCACCAGCACGCTCATGCGCCCGGCGATTTCACTCATGGGTTCGAGCAGCGGCAGGCGGCGGTTCACTTCGATGGTTTCGTAGGCGATGCACGTCGCGCCGGATTGGATCAGCGCCTCGGTCAGCGGCAGGCTGGCGGCGAGATGCAGATAGGTGAACAGCAGTTGGCCGGGACGGAGCAAGGCATATTCGGCGGGCAGCGGTTCCTTGACCTTTACGATCAGGTCGGCCTGTTCAAACACGCCGGCATGGGAGCCCACGAGCTTTGCCCCGGCGCGCTCGTATTCGAGGTCAGGATAGCCCGCACCGATCCCGGCCCCGCGTTCCACCGCGACGGTGTGGCCGCGCTTGATGAGTTGGTACGCCGCGGAGGGCAACAAGGCCACGCGGTATTCGTGATCTTTGATTTCGCGCGGAAGCCCAATGATCATAACGGAAAACTTTCGTCGTCGTGGGTGGCCGAGGCCACCGTGGGCGCGGCCGCGGCAATGTTCTTGGGGGAAGCAGATTTTGATTCCGCGCGCGCCACCGGTTCAATGGCTTCGGCAAAATTTACTGCGGGCAGCACTTCTCCCAGAGGTTTCTCGCCCGGCAACTGCACCGGCGCCCGGGTCACCGCCACCACCGATGGGGCCGGCGGGCTGGCGATCTCCGGGCCGGTCAGTGCCGCCAGTTCCAGCCGGGCGTGGGCGCGGTTTACGAGCGCCTGCATCGTCACGGTTGACGCCGCGGCCTTTTCCGCCGCCTGGATGCGGGCAAATTCCCCCAGCACTTCCACGCGCACCGGTTCGTCACGGGTGACCAGTTCCTGCCCCTGGGTTGCCCGCATGGCGAGGAGAATGTGGTGGCAGTTGATGGTGTCGAGGGCGCGCGCCGGGGAATAGCCCGCTTCCACGCCGGACACTTCCACCACGAGCCGGGCGGCCAGCAAGGTGCGTAATACCTGTTGGGCGAGTTTGCTGGGCACGCCCAGTTCGGCGGAGATTTCCTTGATCGTCACCGGCGGCAGGCCGCGATGGAACCGTTGGCCGATGCACGTCATCAACCGCAGCGCGACGAATTCACGTCCGCGCTGATTCACATTCTCCGCCAGTTGCTCCTGCAGATAGGCGGCGCGGTTTTGGAACGCGTACGCCACTTGCGATCCGAACAGGACCGTGAGCCAGACCATGTAAAGTCCACCCATCAGCAAGGGAATCAACGCGAGGCCACCGTAGATGGCGCTCGCATTTACGGCGCGGGACGCGAGCAGAAAACCCAGTTGATTGTAAATATGCCACGCCACCCCGGCGAGGGTGCCGCCCACGAGCGCCGCGCCGAAATCAACCTTGGTATTCGGCACCAGTTTGTAAAACAGCGCGAACGTCAGGCAGATGACCAACACCGGCAGGTAGCTGGAAAGCAGCGGTTCGAGAAAGGGCACCACGCCGAGAAGGCTCTTGGTCTTTTGAAAATACGGCCCGCTCATCAGTCCCAGCGCGGCGATGAGCAGGGCCGGCCCCAGCGCAATCGCGGTGAAATAGTTGGCGATGCGCGACCACCAGTCGCGGCCGCGCGTCACGCCCCAGATGTCGTTGAAGGTTTCTTCCACCCGCGTCATGGTCAGGATGGCCGTGAGCACGAGAAAGATCATGCCCGTGACCCCGAGCGTTCCGGTATACGTCTTGGCGACGAAACCATGGATGTAACCCGCTGCCTCTTTGGCCACGTTCTTTTTCACCCGGGCCACGGCGAGGACGCCGGCGGAGGAGGGCACGTTTGGGTCGGCCGTTCCAGCCACGTGTTCCGTGGCGTTCGTGTCACCGCCCGCGGCGGCGTTGCTGGAGACCTGCTCCGTGGCCACCGGTGGTTCCGCGCCATAGCTGTCAACCGCGCCCGCCGCGGGAACAATATTATCCACGAAGCCCTGAATAAAACGTTCAATCTGTTCCTCACCCTGGGACTTGAGGAACACGCTGCTCAGGCTCATCGCCACGGCCAGCATTGGGATCAGCGCGAGCAACGTGGTGTAGGACAACGCCGAGGCGCGCACCGGACAGCGATTGCGGACGAAACTGTGCCACACGAGTACCCAGAAGTGGACGAACTTTTCGAACCGCGTGAGATTGGCTTCCAGCGAAAAGCCGTCCTCCTTCCCCGCACCGAAAGTCTCGGTGACAATGCGGGCGAGGCGGGTAAACGAAATCTTCGACATGACGCGCTGTCACGCTAACAAAGCGCGGGGGCAAGTCAACCGGCGCGGGGACCGGGGGGCGGTGAAAACTGTCGGGCGACTTAATTCATAATCTCACTCTTTTTCGTAATGTTAATCGCTCCCGGCCACTGCCGACCACCGAACCTTTCATGAACGATGAGGAGTAAGGTGAAATTGTGATTAGGTTAGAAACGTGTAGGCCTGCCGTTTGGAGCCGACCCGCACGGGAAACCGTTAACCACCGCCGCACATCAATGTGGATTCCGGCGCTGCGAACTTCTGAGCGGCACGAAGCGGCGACCGCGCCCCGCGCTCAAGGCGCGCAACCGGTTGCCGAATGCGGCGTCAGCTCAGTCCAACTCGGGCACCACGAAATTCTCGGACGGTTTATAGCGCGGAGCGGGCCGCGCGCCTTCAATATATTCAAAGACTTTGCCTTCGTAGTTGCGAATGACCACGCGATCGGCGGCGTGGCTCAGGACGTACTCGGGGCTGACCGGCACCTTGCCACCGCCGCCCGGGGCATCAATTACGTACTGCGGAACGGCATAACCCGTGGTGTGACCGCGTAAGCCTTCCATAATCTCCAAGCCCTTCGCGACACTGGTGCGCAGGTGCGCGGAACCGGAAATCGGGTCGCACTGATAGATGTAGTAGGGCTTGACGCGGCACATCAGGAGTTTCTGCACGAGCGCGCGCATCACGGTCACGTCGTCGTTGACCTGCTTGAGGAGCACCGATTGATTGCCCAGCGGGATGCCCGCGTCGGCCAGGCGTCCAAGGGCTTCGCGCACTTCAGTCGTCAACTCGCGCGGGTGATTCGTGTGAATGCTGAGGAAGAGCGGGTGATATTTTTTCAGCATCGCGCACAGCTCGGGTGTGATCCGTTGCGGCAAAAAAATCGGGATGCGCGTGCCGATGCGCAGGAATTCGACGTGCGGGATCGCCCGCAGTTGGGCCAGCAGCGACTCCAGTTTTTCGTCGCTAAACAACAGGGGATCGCCGCCGCTCAACAGCACGTCGCGCACTTCGGGATGTTGCGCGATGTAGGCGATTTGTTTGTCGAATTCCGGATGGAAATCGTAGCCGGCGGCGTTGCTCACGAGCCGGGAGCGGGTGCAATAACGGCAATAGGCCGCGCACCGGTCGGTGACGAGAAACAACACCCGGTCGGGATAGCGGTGCACCAGACCGGGGACGGGCGAATGCGAATCTTCGCCACACGGATCGCTCAGTTCCCAAGTGGCGGTGTGGGTTTCCTCAATGCGCGGAATGACTTGCCGCCGGATGGGACAGTGTTCATCCGCCGGATCGATCAGGTTGAAAAAATACGGCGTGATGGCGAGGGCGAGCTTGTGATTGGCCAGCTGGGTGCCCGCGTATTCCTCCGGCGTGAGCGTGGGCATCAGCCGCACCAGTTGTTCCAGCGTGGTGATGCGATGCTGGAGCTGCCAGCGCCAGCTGTTCCAATCGGCGGCATTCACGTCGGACCAGAAGCCGCGTCCGGCCGTGGCGAATTTCTTGAGTTCGTCTAGACGAGCCCGCGGGGGTGGCTCGGCGCTGGCGGTCGACTGGGTCACGGTGTGCATTTTTTCGTAGCGCACTATAGGATTGAACTTGGGGCTGTCAAGTTGACCGGTGGATTCGCTGCCTGTTCAAAAATGGCCCGATTTTCAGCGTCCGGGCGCGGTGGCCGCGATCGGCGGTGGGGCTGGGGAATTGCCGGGCTTCGGCTGCAAGGCGAGGCGCTGCCCGTCGAGTTCATCCAATCGCTGGACCGCCTCGCGCACGACCTTGCCTTCCCCGGGCGACAATAGCCAGAGCCGGGCGAAGGTCGTGGCGGCGCGTTCGCGGCGTTCCAGATACGTGGCGAGGACGCGGCGGTACTCGTCCACCAGCGCCATGAACTCGGGGGCGACCCGTACGCGCGCCAGTTCCAGTTCGTTGATTTTCCCGCGGATCATCGGTAGCTGGCGCAAGGGTTCCCACTCCCGGATGACGGTTTGCAGGGTGATGTCCGCATGCGCGGGCAGTTCGCTGCGGGTGCGCCGAACCGCCACGCTGGCGTGCAGAAGGTCGGCGAGTTTTTGCCAGCTTTCCGCCACTGTCCAGAGGTGCATCGCATCGCGCCCGACAAAATGCACCACTTGCAAGGTCCACCATTTTTCGACGGCCAGTTGATTCGCGAACTGCGGCGCGAACGCGCGGAGGAACGCCGTCTGCCAGTTGTAGCAGCCCGCCAAGCCGTTGATCATCGCTCGTAATTCCTGCCGCCCCTGCGGCAAGCCCAGCAGTTCCGTCACGAACAACTGGGCACTGCACCGAAAAGCCTCGCCCGCGGCGCTGTCCCACGGGGCGGTGCCGGGCCAGCTCAACTCGGCGAGCGCGAGCGGCGGTTGGTCGTGCAACACGCGGCGGGCCTCCGCGAGCGGATCGCGCTGGCGGGCCTGGAGGACCACGGGGCCGAGCAGCAACGCGCCAAAATTCTGGTCGGGCGGCGGCAACAGGATTTCCACGGCGCGTGAATTGAGCAGTTGCTCGGTGAAACCGTCGGTCAGCCAGGCGGGGATTTCCGCCAAATGGTCGGTGGCCCCGCGATTGGCCATCTCCTGCAGGAGCAATTGCACCACCACGCGTACCAATCGGCGCCGCTCGATTTGAGGCGGTAGCTCCAGGCGATAGATCCAATTGTTGCCGAAGCGCTCCGCGGTGTAGGCGGGCTCCCAACTCGGGCCGTGTCCGGAGCGGATCGTAAGATAAATAATGCCCCGCGATTGCGTCGTAACGCCCAAGTCCGAGTAGAGGGCCTGCTTGATGCGCTCACTGGTCACAGCGAGGAAAGCGGGTTGCAGCGGCAGGAGATTCTGATTTGTCCCCGCCGGGCCCGGGGTCGCGCCGAAGGCGGTCGCTGGCCGGGCGTCACTCACGACGAATTGTCCGGTGACACTCCGCACCGGCCGGTTTTCGGGCGAAAAGCTTTGCGCCGGCAGCATCAGTCGGGTGGCGAGCAGCAGGCAAATGACGACGACGAAATTCATGCGACGAACCGCGACCCGCCGGCGTCAGGTTTTCGCGCCCGCGGTCTTGGCGGGTTTGGACTCCGCCTTCGCGGCGGGTTTGGCGGGGGTGGTGGCTTTATTGTCGGTGCTGGCCGTGGCGGGCTTGGCGGAGTCGGAGTCTTTCTTGGCGGCCTGCTTATAACCCTCGCTGCGGTAGTCCGTGATGTAGAACCCGCTGCCCTTGAAGATCAGCCCGCCCCCGCTGCTGATTTTGCGTTTCACGCGGCCCCGGCCCCATTTCTTCTCCGCACAAACTTCCTTGAGGCAGGTCGTCAAGGCGGGATCGGCGATGGATTGGTATTTATCAAACTCGTGTCCGCATTTCGCGCAGACGTATTCGTAAGTCGGCATATAGAACAACGTTAATAGGTGGCCCGGGCGGGAACGTCAAGCGGTTGCGGTGCCGGGCTTCTTACTTCGGGCCGCGTTTCTTCTTCGGATGGCCTTTGATGTCGCGCAATAAAAACTGGGCGAGTCGCCGGAGCCGGGTCTCCACGTCCAGGGCCTCCATGATGGCCTGGCGATCTTCCCCGCCCGCCAACACGGCGCACGACACCAGATCCGCCGCCTGTTCCGGGTCGGTGATGGAATCGAGATAGCCGATGACTTCCTTGGCGGAAAACGCGGGCGGCGATTTGCCAGGCGCGCCGGGCTGTTGATGAGAGACGAGCGGGAAAGGAAAGGGCATGCCCAACTGCACGCGTTCCTTGAGGAGTTCCCGGACGGTCACCAGCAGGGCGTCGGCCGTGGGGGAGTCGCACGGCGGGGTCGGCAACGGCGTGATGCGATGGATGCGATACGGCCGATAGCGCACGGCCTGCTCCAACTTCACGCGGGTCAAGCCTTGCAGGATCAGATGCGACGTGCCGTCCTTGTGGGCGACCGAGACGCGGATCAAGCCGAGGCCGGCGACTTCCGTCGGGGTTTCGCGCGTGCTGCCCGGCCGCCGCATGGCGACCGAGAGCAGGCGGTTGGAATGCAGTGCGTCGGCGAGCATCTGCCGGTAGCGCGACTCGAAGATATAAAGCGGTAACAACGCCTGGGGGAACAACGTGGCGTTGGGCAGCGTCATCACGGGTACTTCGCTCGGCAAATCCATGCGGACAATTTAGGAGACGGGCGCGCGGGCGCAAGCTTACAGCACGACTCCGTTCGGTCGGAACGCCCGGGCTTGGGATCGCAAGAGGGCGATGAAGCGAGCAAACTTGGAGATGTCACACCGCGCAGGAAACCTTTACCGACGATAGCCGCCACCGGGAGGAGTCGGACTTCTGGCGGCGCGAGTCCGTCCGCCTCCTCCCGTCGGCGACTACGAAGTCCGGGAAATGGCCAACCAAAATAATGCTTCTTGCTTGCGCGTCCGCGTCCGCGCCCGCAAACATTGCACGTGGAAAGTGAGAACCTGCTTTGGCGGCTGCTGCGTCGCGTCAATGCGGTCCCGCGGGGACTGATGAATGCCGGTTGGCTCGCGGAAGCTCGGCTTCGGGGCTTGGTGTTGGGGGATCGACTCATCCTCAACGGTCGCCCTTGTCTCTATCGCCATCCCGGGTCGCGCATTGTCCTGGCCGATGACGTCTGCCTCAACAGTTCGCTCCGTAGCAACCCGCTCGGCTGCTCCCAGCCGGTGGTGTTGCGCACGCTGCGGCCCGGCGCGGAGATTCGCCTCGGTCGCGGCGTGGGGCTGAGCGGCAACTCCGTGTGCGCTGCCCTGCGGATTCACATTGGGGAGGGAACTTTTGTCGGGGCCGGGGCCATGATCGTGGACAACGATTTTCACGCTCCGATCGGCGAGTGGAGCTGGGGCGAAGCGGCACCGGACAATCCGAAGCCGGTCACGATCGGCCGCGGCGTCTTCATCGGGGCGCGGGCCATCATTCTCAAAGGGGTGACCATCGGCGACCGGGTCGTGGTTGGCGCCGGGGCCGTGGTGACCAAGGACGTTGCCGCCCACCACCGGGTCGTGGGCAGTCCCGCCCGCGTCGTCCCCCTGACTAAACCTTAGCTGGAACCCGGTGGTGGAAAACTGGGCGGAGCTCCGCCGTGATTCGTAGGACAGGCGTCGCGCCTGTCTCCATCTGCACAAGGCTACTACGCACCTTTTGGTGACTCCAACCCGCCCACCGAAGAACCACGCCTCAAGGCGGAGATTATTAGTTTACGACCGGCGCAACGCCTGTCCTACTGCAACATTCCGGCTTCGGGTTGCGCGAATTGCGGAATTGGCAACGGCGACTTCCCCCTGGCAGGAGGGGGCACAGTCAGCTCTCGCTCTGGAAGGATTCCGGACTTGGTTCGCGTTATTCGCGCAGTTAACTCCGGTGTCTCCCTATCCACCTGCAAGCTCCGCGCGGATTGCAACCAGAGCGGCCCACCATTTTGCCGCCGGGCCGCTTCATCGCTTCCGCGCTTCGGAGAAAAGGGAGCCGGGCTTGTACGGTCGCCCATCCGCTTCCGTGTCGAGGTGGTCGCTCGCAAATTCGGGGATCTGGGATTCCGCGGCCGACAGGAAGACAATCTGGTCGAAGCCGCAGCGGTGCAGCAGCCCCGAGAGCCCGTGCCGGTCATACATCCACTTGTGCTTCTCCCCAATGCGAGTGTCATCCATCAGCGTTGCGCGCAGACCCGGCGGCAGCAGGCGTTTCACCAAACCAACGTAACCGTAGACCAGTTTGGTGCGGAGTTTGTTCCAGGTGAGGGACTGGACGCGATTGGCCAGCGTGGCCGGAGCGGGCGAAGTCCACGGGATCGTGTCGGTTCGGGACTGGACGTAGGCAATCATTTCCTGATCGTTGGCGGCCAGGAGTTTTTCCCGGTAGGCTCCGATCAAGCCGGAGGGTTGGGTGCGAGTCAGTTGGTCCAGCAATTCCAAGATGATCCACTCGTAACGTCGCCGCGCCGCCTCCGAGGTCTGGACCTCGTCGAGCAGGCGTACGTATTCCCGGCAGGCGCTCTCCAAGTCCGGCAGCACCGTCCGCAGGATGCCGCCCGGCTTCAGCACCCGGTGACACTCACGAAGCAAGCCTTCCGCGGTCGCCGGGGCAAAATGCTCGAGGACGTGACTGCTGTAAACGACCTCGAAGGCGTTGTCCGCGAAGGGCAGTCGGCGCAGCAGGTTCACCCGAAGCACCTCGGGGTGTTCCGAGTGAAAATCAATGTTCACCCAGCCGGGAGCGTAGCGGTGGCCACATCCGAAATTCAGCTTGTTCACGCCGCCAGCATGACGGGCGCGGGCGGGTTTGTCCACCGACGGCATTGGCTGGGGTGCGACCAGAAGTGGCGGTCAACCCGGGTGGTAGGAGTGTTCGCACTGCGAACACTCCGCCCGCGCCGAGCGGGCGGAACGTGCGGTGACTCGGACGTGCCGCTGGACGCGGCACGACGGCTCGCAGCGCGAGCCGTTCTACCACACGGACCGCCACTTCCAGTCGCACCCCATTGGCTGCGGTACGCGGGAGGTCAGCTACCGTGCGAAGGCGATCCGACTTTCGCGGGCTCTTGGGGCCGCCAAATAAACTTTACTCTGTCTGGGTCGCTCACCATTTTGTCCGCGCCCTTTGCGAAAACGACTGCGAGATCTCACTGTGTTGACCCCCCCGCTCACCGTCGCCTGGATTTCCGATTTCCCGATTGAGTGGTTGCCGGATATTCCCGAAACCGTGCGGGCCCTGCCGCGGCGGCCACCCGCGACCTGGCAAATGGTCTTGCTGGCCGAATTCGAAAAAAATCCGGCGATCCGGACGCACGTGATTGTCTTGCGCGGCCCCATTGCGCAGGACTTTTCCTTTGTGCGCAACGGCACGACCTTTCATGTCTTGAAAGCGAAGGGGAAACTGCGGTTGGCAACCTACTTCTGGTTGGACACGTTGCGGATCCGGCGCGTGTGCCAGCGCCTGCAGCCGGATTTGGTGCACGCCTGGGGCAGCGAGAAGGGCGCCGCTTTGATCGCCTCGCGGTTGCGCTGGCCGTACGTCATGACGATTCAGGGGTTGTTTACCTGGTACCAGCAAAAAATCGAGCTCGCGCCGTACGATCGGTTCGTTGCCATGGTCGAGCGCATCAGTCTCAAGCGGGCGCGGGTGGTGACCACGGAGTCCAACTTCGCCGTCCAGTTTCTCGCCGAGAATTTCCCGGGTCCGAAAATTCACCAGGCCGAACACGCCCCGAACGGGGTTTTTCGCCACCTCGTGCGCCGGCCTCAAACGGCGCCGATTCAGTTCCTCACCGTAGGCTGGTTGGGGCATCGCAAAGGCACCGATATGATTTTCGCGGCGCTGGATCGCTTGTCGCCCCAACTGGATTTTCGGCTCAAGGTCATCTCCGGGCCGTCGTCGGAATACATCGAGTCGCTGCGCCGTTCGGTGTCCGCGCAAACCTGGGAACGGGTCGAGTTCAAACATCACTTGTTGCCGCACGAGGTCGCCGTCGAACTGGAGACGCCGACGATGTTGCTGATGCCGACGCGCGCGGATACCAGTCCGAACGCCGTGAAGGAAGCGGTCGTCGCCGGCCTGCCGGTCGTCGCGGCCGCCGTGGGCGGAATTCCCGACTATGTGGTGCCGGGAAAAAACGGGCTCTTGTTTCCGCCGGGGGATTTGGAGGCGTTCATCCAATCGATCCAGGCCGCTTGCGCCCATCCCTTGTTTGGTTGCGGTCGGGTGGATCCGGCCACGCTGGCCGTGCAACGGGAATATCTGTCCCCGGAATTGATGGCGAAAAATTTTCTCGCGGCGTACGCCACGGCCTTGTCGATGCCGCGCTGAACTCCGGCTGTGTTCCGCGCCGCGGGCGGCACGGGTGGATTGGGAGAATGCGGCAGGTCCGCCCGCCGGGTCGGTTGCGAAATTACCTTTACACCCTCCGGTTCGGTTTCCAATTTGTGCGCGCCGATAAAGCGGCAGCTAAGTATTCATGGCCGCCAACACACCTTTAACCATCGCTTGGATTTCCGATTTCCCGATTGAGTGGCTGTCGGACCTTCCGGCTCAACTGCAAAAGCTTGAACGGCGCAATCCGGCCACGTGGCAGATGGTCCTCTTGGCGGAGTTGGAAAAGAATCCCGCCTTGCGTTGCCATGTCATCCTGTTTCGCGGGCAGCTGGCCGCAGATTTTTCTTTCCGCCGTCAGGGCGTCACGTTCCATGTGCTCAAGGCCTCTCCGAAGTTACGGGTGGCGTCGTGCTTCTGGCTCGACACCCTGCGGATCCGCCGGCTTTGCGCGCAAATCCAGCCGGACTTGGTGCATGCCTGGGGGAGTGAGAAGGGGGCCGGCCTGATTGCTTCCCGCCTGGCCTATCCCTACGTGATGACGATTCAAGGCTTGTTCGCCTGGCTTAAACAGCACGTCAAACTCAGCCCTTATGTCCGTTTCATCGAAGGCGTGGAGCGGATCAGTCTTCAGCGCGCCCGGGTGGTTACAGCGGAATCCCATTTCGCCGTGCAGTTTTTGGGAAACCATTTTCCAAGACCTAAAGTGTTTCAGGTCGAACACGCTCCCCACCCCGTATTTGGCCGAGTGTGCCGTCGGCCGTCGAGCCAACCCTTCGAGTTCGTCAGCATCGGCAGCCTGACCCGGTTGAAAGGAACGGACTTGTTGTTCGCGGCGCTCGACCGGCTGGCTTCGGAGCTTGATTTCAAACTCAAGATCATTACCGACGCTTCCCGGCAACTCATCGAGTCGCTCCGCCCCACGGTCTCCGAACGCACCTGGCGCCGCACCGAGTTCAAGCAGCATTTGCTCCCTCACGAAGTCGCCGCCGAACTCGAAACTGCGACGTTGTTACTCATGCCGACCCGGGCCGATAACAGTCCGAACGCCGTCAAGGAAGCCGTCGTGGCCGGCGTCCCGGTCGTGGCGGCGACCGTCGGGGGCATTCCCGATTACGTGATCCCGGGGAAGAATGGTGTGTTAGCTCCAGCTGGCGATCTGGAAGAATTCGGGCGGGCGCTCCGCGCCGCCTGTGCGCATCCGCTGTTTCGCCAGGGGCAGGTGGCGCCGGAAACCCTCGCCCAGATGCGGGCGTATCTGGCCCCGGAGTTGATGGCGCAGAAATTTCTCGCGGCCTACGCCGCCGCCCGGGCGCTCCCGCGCTGAGCGGGGCGCCACCCTACGGCGTGGCTTCCGGCTGCGGCGCGACGTCGAGATCAATCAGGATGTCCCGCGGTTCGGCGCCCTTGCTCGGGCCGACCAGGCCCCGGTTCTCGAGTTCGTCCATGATGCGGGCCGCGCGGCCATAGCCCAGGCGGAGGCGCCGTTGCAACAGCGACACGCTGGCTTTCTGTTCGCTGCGGATCACTTCGATGCACTGTTGGATGATCTCCTCATCCTCATCGATGCCGCTCTCGTCGCCGTAACTCGGCGTGGGTTTGGAAAGTTGTTGATGAATTTCCATTTCGTAGCTGGGCTTCGCCTGCTTGGCGATGAAATCCACCACGCTTTGAATCTCGTGGTCGGTGACGAGCGCGCCCTGGATGCGAATCAACTTCGCCGAGCCGGGCGGCAGATAGAGCATGTCGCCTTTGCCGAGCAGCTTGTCGGCCCCCATCGCGTCGAGAATCGTCCGCGAATCCACCTTGGCCGCGACCTGAAACGCAATGCGCGCCGGGATGTTGGCCTTGATGACGCCGGTAATGACGTCCACGCTCGGCCGCTGGGTGGCCACGATGCAATGGATGCCGGCGGCTCGCGCCATCTGCGTGATGCGCGCGATGGCCATTTCCACATCCGCCGGCGCGACCAACATCAGATCCGCCAGCTCGTCAATGATGACCACGATGTAACTGAGCTTTTCGGGTATCACGATGTCTTCCTCGCGCGGCACAACAATTTCCTCGTCCACTTCCACCGCGAAACCTTCCGCGCCCGGCTCGACTTTTTCCTTTTTCACTTTCAGCGGCAACTCCAGTTCCGCCACCGGCAACGGCTTGTTTTTCGGCCGGGCGTTGAACGTGGCGATGTTGCGCACGCCGACGCGGGCAAAAATCTGGTAACGTTTTTCCATCTCGTTCACCACCCAGCGCAGCGCGAGGATGACCTTTTTGGGATCGGTGACAACCGGCACCACGAGGTGCGGCAGGGCGTTGTACTGCTGCAACTCGACGACCTTGGGATCAATCATCACGAACCGCAATTGATCCGGCGAGAAGCGGTAGAGGAGCGAGGCGATGATGGCATTGATGCAAACGGATTTGCCGGAACCCGTGCTGCCCGCGATCAGGCAGTGCGGCATCTCGGCGAGGTCGGCGATGATCGGGTGACCGTAAACATCCTTGCCGAGTGCGACAGGAATCCGCGCCTTGGTGTTGCGCCACTCGTCGGATTCGAACAGATCCCGCATGATGACCTTGGTCTTGATCGAGTTCGGCACCTCGACACCGACGGAGCTCTTGCCGGGCACGGGGGCCAGGATGTTGATGCGTTCGGCCTTGAGTGCGGCCGCGATATTATTGGAGAGCGCGGCAATGCGTTCCAGCTTCACGCCCGGAGCGGGATGCAATTCGTAGCGCGTAATCGTCGGGCCTTTGGTGATGTCGCCCAACTCCACCGGGATGTCGAACTGCGCAAGCGTCTGCTGCATGAGGCGCGCGTTGGCGAGCAATTCCTCTCGCGACTCGGTGGGTTTCACCGTCATGTCGGGCAACTGGAGAAAATCAATCGAGGGCAACTGGTAATTCCCGATGATGGGCGTGGACGCGACGGTAATGGGCTTCTTGGACTTCAGTTTGGGTCGCGTTGGCGTGAGGCCAGTAATGTTGACCTGCGCCTCGGACGACTTTTTATCCGCTTCCGGCGGGGCCTCGCTCTTGGCATCTTCGTCAGATTTTTTGTCCTCCGGCTTCGCGGCCGCCTCGGCGGGCCCGCGCAAAATCTCCGCCGTCGAAGCGGCGCCGAATTCGCGGGGGGAAATAACGATGACTTCATCCGCCGGTTCAATTTCTTTCTCGGGCTCGCCGGGGGGCCGCTTGCTGCTCTTGGCCTTCGCTTGCGGCACGCTCAGGTCGCGCACGTTCGGTTCCGGTACCGGTTTCAAATCCTGGCCGAGGCCCGAGCGGGTGACGGCGGCGACTTCCTGTTCCAGTTCCCGCTTCTTCTTTTCCAACTCCCGCGCCTTGCGCTCCAGCACGGCTTCCTGGGGGTCGGCCTTCGGGGCTGCCGCCGGCCTGGTTTCGCCGTCAAACAACGCCCGCAGCCATTCGCCGAGCCGGAAATTCGTCAGGATCAGAACGCTGACGCAGCAAAGTGCGGTGTAAATGATCGTTGCGCCGACGGCCCCGGCCAGACTCAAGCCCCATTCATATTTGTCATTTTGTCCGTAGGTCACCGACCCGAGAATACCGCCCGCGCTTTGGGCGTGGATATGCTCATACAAACTCCTGAGAAAACTCCACCCGCTGGCGATGTGGAGCAATCCTGTGACCGACACGAGTAACAGCGACGTCCAGAGCACCGACCATTTGATCCGTGCCCGCAAATAGCCGAGAAAATTGAAAAGGTAAGCCAGACCGAACGCCACAAGAATCAGCGGCACAAGGTAGGCCGTCACGCCAAAGACGAGGAAAAACCAATGCGCGAAATGCGCGCCAAACGGTCCAATCAAGTTATGCGGCGGACTGTTTGGCGGAACACGAACATAAGCAAGGTCGTACTTGTCGAAAGTCCATTGCGCCAGCGCCAGCGCCAGCGCCGTGGCCAGCAGGACAACGCCGATGACATCCGCCCAACCGTGCTGTGATTCCGAGGAATCTTTCCGAGACATGCGGCCAGAGTAGCAGCCCGCCGCACGAAGTTCAAAGTTCAAAAGCAAACCGGAGCGAAGAGCCCCACCCCAGCGAGGATCAAGTTCGCTAGGCGTTCTGGACTTTTGAGCCGATTAAAAATACCAACTTTGGTCGTGGCCGCTTAAGTTAGGCGGCTCGAATCGCCCGGCTGGAGCCAAGCGCTCCGGTCAATAGCCAAAGCCTCCGCACGTCGGCGGCTACCTTTCAGATTGCTTTTCCGTGCCGGAGCCGGCCGTCACCGCTTCCAGGACCGCCGCCGCCACGCGCTCGACCCCAATGCCATTCAGGCAACGAAAATCAATCGGACATTCGCGGAGAAAACAGGGGGCGCAGGGCGCATCGGATTTCAACAGGCGATGGCGCGGGTCACCGGGCAACCCCGGCCCGGTCAGTTCCGGCGAGGTGCTGCCAAACGGCACCACCACGGGAGTGCCGAGGGCGGCCGCGACGTGCATCGGGCCGCTGTCGTTCGTGAGCAGCACCCGGCAAAGCTTGAGCAGCGCCATCAATTCGCGCAGCGAAGTCTGGCCCGCGACGTTGACGAGTTGGGGACGAAACGACCATTGCCGCGCCACGGTCCAGAATTCCCGTTCGATTTTTTCCACCGTCAACAGATCCGCTTTTCCGCCGAACAAAATCACCCCCCACTCCGGCCACGCGGCGGCTTCGCGCGTCATGAACAGAAATCGCTCGGCGGGCCAGCGTTTGGCCGGACCGTACTCGGCGCCGGGATTGATCCCCAGCCACTTGGTCGGTGAGACCAACCGAAACTTGCTGGCCACGGTTTCAAGCTCGTTAGCTCTGAGGTGGAGGCTTGGCGCCACGGGCGCGGACGAAGCCCCAAGCGCCCCCGCCAGTTCAAGATATTCGTGAATCTGGTGAGCCGAGGCCGGATCAGGTTCATGGAATCCAGCCTTTGCTCCGGGCCGGCGCACGAGTTCGCGAATTTCATCCGGGGTCCGTTTCCGCATCGCCACATGGCCCGGGCGCGTGGGCACGGCTCGCGTGAGCAACCAGTTCCGCCACGAGCGCGCGTAGCCGATCCGCTGCGGGATTCCGGCGAGCCAGGTTTCCAGCGCCGCGCGTGGCGAGTTGGGCAACACGAGCGCGAGATCGAATTTGCCGGCGCGCAATTTTTGACTCACAGAAAGCAACCCTTCGCCCGCCTCGAAGCCGATTACTTCATCCACCGCTGGGTGGTGCTGCCACAGGTCGCACAACTTGGTGGGTGTGAGGATGGTGATGTGCGCTGAGCGATAGTGCTCCCGCAACCGGATCAGGGACGGCGTGGTCATTACCGCATCGCCCAGCCAGTTCACGCCGCGCACCAGAATCCGGCGCGGGGGTGGATGAAAACTCACGGCCATGACGATAGGGCGGCTTCAGCGGAAACAAATCTTCCGCACGCAATCGCGGAAGTCATCAGCGCCGCTGACAATCTTAATTTCCACGCGCATGAACAGGATCGGCAGGTCGCGGCGGTCCAGCTTCGGGAAGCGCACCGCGTCCTTTTGGGTGGTGATGATGAGTTCCGCCTGGCGCTTCTTGCCGCGATTGATGGCGTTCAGGATTTCCTGCTGGCTGAAACGGTGGTGATCGGCGAAGCGCTTGGCGTAAACCAGTTCGCCGCCGAGTTGCACGAGGCTTTGTTCGAAGCTTTCCGGTTGCGCAATGCCGCTAAACGAACCCACCTTGCGGCCCTTGATGAAATCGAGCGACTGCCGTTCCCCGGTAAAAACATCCTCGAAATACATGGGGTGATGCACGCACTCGATGATGGCGGCGGTGGTGTTGAGGGTCGCGATCCGGCGCCGCAATTCCCCGGTCTGGCCGTCGCTTTTGGTGATGAAGATCGTGTGCGCCCGGGCCAGGTGCGACGGGGGTTCGCGCAAGGTGCCGCGGGGCAGCAGATGTTCATTGCCGAAGGGCTGCTGGCGGTCAATCAGGACCACGTCGTGCCGCCGGCCGCGTAAATCCCAATATTGAAAACCATCATCGAGCAACAAGGTGTCACAGCCGAACTTCTCGATCGCGTAGCGCCCGCTCTTCACGCGGTCCTTGTCCACCAGCACGACAACATCCTTCAAATTCGAGGCCAGCATGTGCGGTTCGTCGCCGGCCATCTCGGAATCGAGCAGGAGCGATTTGCCGTCGGACACAATGCGCGGCGGGGTCGTGTCCTCGCGGAACAGGAGTTTATTCTTTAACCATTCATGCACGGGCGGGGGCTTGGAACGGTACCCGCGCGACAGGATGGCCACATTCCGTCCGGCATCGCGCAGTTCGCGCGCGAATTTTTCAACGACCGGCGTTTTGCCCGTCCCGCCGACGGTCAGATTGCCAATGGCGATGACCTGTACGCCGAGCGTGGCATCGCGCAGGATGCGGACGTTGTAAAGAAATCGGCGCAGCTTGACCAGTACGGCGAAAAGTTTGGAGGCGCCGAATAGCAGTGCCCGGACGATGCTCGCGCTGGCCCCGCGCCGCTCGTCGAAGATGACCTCCAGGACAAACGTCTCGAGATTTTCCACCCAGGCCCGGAATGATTCGCGCATCTGGCCGCATGTTGCCAAGGGCCGGCGCGCAGAGCAAGGATGCGGCACGGGGCCGCGGGCACCATCGTTGCCGGCTGGGAGCTGCGGTTTGCGGATCGAAACTTTTTCCGCGTCGGGATTTTTGGAACGGACCGCTCGAATCGTTCGTGCGCTGTCATGGTCCCTGGTTTTGCGTTTGGTTCTGGCCGATTCAACCGAAGGGTCGCCGGGGGCCGGGATCGCTTTGCCGGGTCTGTGTCTTTGGGTTTGGACTTAGGGCTCGAGAGGGATACAACTTCGTCCGTGATCCGTTGTTTTTTTCCTGCGCTGCGCCGGCAACCATTGAATATTACAAGTTGGGGCCATGAACGCCTTCGCTTCGACCCACGCCTGAAGGACGCTTTAGTCCCAAAACAATGTGCTTCTGAACTCCAGGCCAGTACTCAGAGTAAGCGCGGGCACATCACCGGGAGCCGGCCGTGCGCAGTCACGCCCCGGAGTGGTCGGCGGCTGCCGCTTGCGCTCTCGCTCCTGCTCTGGCTCTGGGTGGCGTGTGCAATGCCGTACGATTCGCCCGGGGCGCTGGCACTCAATGAAGACGACAGTCATTTCTTCGGTTCGCGGTCTGCAGAGGAAATGACCCTCGCAGGACTGCACGCGTTCGTTGATCAATACGCGAACACGGCGGTGTCCCACCTTTTTCTTTGTCCCAACGCGATGAAGGCCAGTTATCGCAGCCAGGTGCGGGATGCGATTTGGGAGCTGGGAGAAGGCCAGAATCCGCCGGCGGAAGAATTCGCGAAGAAGTGGTGTGCGAATGCGCGCTTGCTGGATGAACGTGGCCTCGATCCCTACTCCGTATGGATCGCGCGCTGTCGCGAGAAAAAGATTTCCCCTTGGCTGTCCATGCGGATGAACGATGTGCACAACGTGGATGACGTGGACAATTACATCCACAGTTCGTTTTGGCGTAAGCATCCCGACTACTGGCGCGTGCCCGGCGGCAAAGGCTGGACCGATCGCGCGTTGGATTACGGCATCCCCGCAGTGCGCGAACACGCCATGGCTTATGTCCGGGAGTTGCTCGAACGCTACGATCCTGACGGCCTCGAACTGGATTGGATGCGGTTCGGCTATCATTTCCAGCCCGGCCAGGAAGCGGAAGGCGTGGTGATCTTGAATCAATTCATGCGCGAGGTGCGCGGCTTGACGCGACAATGGGCGGGGAAACGGGGCCATTCCATCAAGCTCGGCGCGCGCGTGCCGACGCTTCCGGATGCCGCCAAGGGATTAGGTATGGACGGCGTCTCCTGGGTTCGTGAAGGCTTGGTGGATATGCTCGTGCCGACGCCGTTCTGGGCCACGACCGATTTTGACATCCCGATCGAACTGTGGCGTGAGCGAATCGGGAGTCCCGCGAAGAACATCGTGCTGGCGGCGGGCGCGGAAATTCTCGTGCGGCCGTATCCGGCGGCGAAACCCATCGAAGCGGATCTCACGTCTACGCGCGGATTCGCCGCTGCCGGCCGCTATCGCGGCGCGGACACCATTTACCTTTTTAACTACCTGGATCCCGGTCCGATGACCGGTGGTCAGGATGCTTACCGCATGCTGTTGCAGGAAGGGTTGAGCCTTGAGACCGTCACCCAAAAACCGCGGCGGCATGTGATCACTTACCGCGACACCGTCGCCCCCGGCATGTCGAGTGACGTGGTGCTGCCGGTGGATGGCTTCACGGGCGGCACATTCAGAGTTTACATTGGACCCGCACCGAAAAAGGCCGAGGTGGCGGTCATCGCCGGTCTGGCCCAGGCCGACGGCATGGCGGCCAGCAAGTTCAAGATCATAATCAACGGCAAGCCATGCCTCCCGACGACCGATCTCACCGATCGCTCGCAGTTTTCCGGTGTCGCCCGGGCGGTCCAGCACTCGTACCCGTCCCCATCGCTCCGTGACGGCTGCAACGAAATCCAGATCCAGCAACTGCCCGGTGAGCCGGAACAGAAAATCGTCTGGGTGGAACTGCGGATTGTCCCGCAATGAAACGTTGAGCGTAGGTTGCCTCCATCAAGTTATCGAACAATCGTAGGAAGGATCCCACTTTGCGAAGTGGGATCCTGACCGAAATAACCAAGATCTTTCTCAGTGTTGTCCCGCCCGCCGAAGTCTGACCCTTCACGGATTCTCCCGCGGAATAGATCTCAATTATTTTTCCGCCGGAGATTCTTGATTTCCTTTTTGATCAAGGCGGCGATGCAATGCTTGGCGAGGTAACCCTGCGTCGTTCTGACGGCCAGTGTCCGGACTACATCCTTGACCGGCCAGCCTTTGAGCGCGTAAATGGCGAACATCTGGAACAACTTCGGAGACGCCTGTTGTTTCACGCGTTCCAGCACGGCGTCCATCAGGTTCTGCTCTCCAGGAGCCGCTTGGACTCCTACTTCAACTTTGTGTTGCAGCCACCACACAAAGTTGAACGGGCAGTCGAGATGGAACTGCGCCATTTTGAGATTTTGGAACCGTAATCTTCGACTGGGAGCGTTGGCCTCCTGGCCAGCAGGTCGCGACCAAGAGCCCTGAGACTCGCCGGCCAGGATGCGAGCGCTCCCAGCCTCCGTGCCGTCTAATTTCGGCCGGGTTCTGCGCTCATCACGAACTTCAAAACTCCACCTTGCTCGATTTCCGCATGGCGGATCCAGGAGCGGTCGAGCGGAACGTCATTCAGGGATACCCTGCTGACATACGGATGGTTCGGCGCGTAATTCTCGGCGATGATCATTAGCGGCTTATCCTTCAATTTTATTTCCGTCTTCTCGAACAAAGGCGCGCCCAGTTGATAACGGTCGGAGCCGGCAATGGGGTAGAATCCCAGCGCGCTGAAGACATACCACGCCGAGAGCGTGCCGGCGTCGTCGTTGCCGTCCAAGCCGTCGTAGGCATCGCTGTATTTGTGGTCCAGAATCCAGCGCGCCCATTTTTGCGTGAGGTCCGGCCGGCCGGCGGCGTTGAACAAATAGGCGGCGGGGAGATCGGGTTCATTGCCGTGCCAATAGTATGAGCCGGGTGTCCATGTGCCCATGGCCGGATCGGATCGGGCGAAAAAACTGTTGAGTTCCTCAACGAAATACTCACGACTCTTGAACCGGGAGATCAATCCCGGCGCATCAAACGGCGCCGCCCAACGCCATTGGAGCGCGCTGCCTTCGACGTAGTCTTTAGTGAACTTATCTCCGCGATCCATGTAAGTCAGGAGCAATGGTTTGAAGGGCTCGACGAATATCCCCTGTGCATCGCGCGGTTGAAAATACTGGGTATTGGTATTCCACAAATTCCGGTAGAACTGCGAATGTTCCCGAAAGAGTGTCGCGTCTTCGGGATGGCCGAGAGCTTCCGCCAAACGCGAGATTGCATCGTCGGCCCAGGCGAACTCCAGGGTTCGGGATACAGATCGTTCCACTAACCCCGCCGGACAATACCCGTACTGCAAATAATGCTCGACGCCTTGCCGACCCGAAAAGGCCGCGCCCGGTGGCGTCGGCCCCAGCGCGGTTTTCCGCATCGCTTGATACGCCGCGGCCACGTCGAAGTCGCGAATGCCTTTCAGGTAGGTGTCGGCGATCACGATATCGGCGGGCGTGCCCAACATGGAGTTCGAATAGCCATGGCCCGAAGGCCAGCGCGGCAGCCAGCCGCCTTGCTCCAGCATTTTCACGAGCGACACCACCATGTCCCGTTGATCCTGCGGCGCGATCAACGTGTAGAGCGGGTGCACCGTCCGAAAGGTGTCCCAGAGGGAAAGGTCCGTGAAGTATTGGAAGTCCGAGGTCTGATGAACCTTGCGGTCAAACCCCAAATACTCACCTTTGGCGTCGTTGAAAACCGTAGGCATCTGGAAAACGCGGTACAACGCGGTGTAGAAAATCCGCCTTTGTGGTTCGGTACCGCCGTAAACTTTGATCAACGACAGCTTGGCGTCCCACGCCTGCTGGGCCTCGGCTAACACCGCATCGAAATCTTTGGCGCCGGCTTCGGTCTCCAGATTGGCGCGCGCGTTTTCAATGCTGACGTACGAAATCGCTAGTTTTAGGATGATCACCTGTGGCTGGTTCGTGGCGGCAAAGCCAAGATCGACGGCTACGCCATCGCCCTCCGCCGTCGTCTGATTTGGGAAAACCGTTTCATTCTGCCACGTATCAAACGCGGCGAATGGCTGGCTAAATCGGGCCACAAAATACGCTTTGATGCCACCATAGCGGCTTGAAAAAGTCCCCCAAATCCGCACCGCTCCTTCCACTTCCTTGGCTGCGGGCAGGACCCGCAATTTTCCTTCGCGGCTTTTGTGGCCGCCGAGAGCATTCATCACATCAAGCAGCAGATGCGGCGTTTTACCCTGGCCAAAAGTGTAACGATGAACGCCGACCCGGGGTGTGGCGGTGAGTTCAACGAGGGTCCCGAGTTGCGGGAGGTTGACCGCGTAATAACCGGGCGACGCGAGTTCTTCACCGTGCGAGAAACTCGTGGGGTGGCCCCTGCGGTAGACCTGCGTCGGAATCGGCTCGATGGCCGGCACCACGAGAAAATGTCCGCCATCGGTTGCGCCCGTGCCGTTCAAGCGCGTGTGGCTGAATCCCAGGATCCGATCATCGCCATAATAATAACCGGAAGTGTTCAGCGCCCGCTTGCGGATCAGCATCGAGGCCGTTTCGGGGCCGAGGCGAACCATTCCGAACGGCACCATCGCGCCGGGAAAGTTATGTCCGCAGACCCAGGGAATGCCTCCGGTCCCGATGAAGGGATTTACCCAGCGCCCTAATTCCGTTGGTTGAACCTTCGTCTGCAACTGGCCCGGCTTTGCCCCGACAATGCGTTGGTGTTCGAAAACCAAGGCGCCGATGAACGCGGCGCCCCCCGCCACAAGCGCAAGCAACACGTAAAGCGCGCGTTTGATCCACCGCTGCCACCAAGGCCTCGGCTTAGGAATCGGCTGCTCGACACCGCTGGGCCGCTTTGCGCTTTCGTCATCAGTCATGGCTGCAGATTCATTCGGCGGCAAGTCAATCATCGGCGACCAACTTAAGGTCGTTGCGAAGGGACCGGGCCTCGTTCCGGGCTTGTTGCTCCACCACGAAATCACCCGTCGCGCTTGAGATCGAAGCCAGCCGGTCGAGCGCCCGGGCCAAGGCGCAAAGCGCGTACGGACCCTGGCATTGGCGTCGAAAATCGATGGCCTGGATTATGGCCGCCCGCGCGCCGTCGCCGTCGCCCTGTTGTTCGCCGAGCTGGCTTTTGACTTCCCACCAATGAGCAAACGTAGCGATCATTCCCGGCAGCAGCCTGGTGCCGGCATGCAATTGGAGCAGTTCCCAGCTTAGGCTCAGGTGTAAATCGGCGCCAGTAAAATCATGATTGGCCAGCAGACATCGGGCGCGGGCGGTCAGCGCGCGGGCGCGCATGCCCTCAGTCAGTTTGCCTGGCTCAATGATCTGCAGCGCCTCCGCCGTCGCCGCCAAGGCCTGCGGCAAATCCCCTTGATCAAGGGCCGCGCGCGCCTCCCTTTCCAATGCTTGGTAAATAAGTGGGTACATTTCAGTCCGCCGCGCGGACGCCGTCGCCGTGGTCGCCACCTGCAGGGCCTCTGCCCCGCGGCCAACCATCTGCAGCAATTGGCTCAAATCCATCTGGGCTTTAGCGATCATTCCAGAATTGCCGCCGGACTCCTCCAGCACCAAGACCTGGCGGCGGACAGCTTCCGCGGCGGCCCAGTCGCCTTTGCCTTCCAAATCCTCGGCTTCCAACTTCAGCAGCAAGCTGGGCGTGGGATGCTTGAGCGCGTGTTCCCCAGCGAGCTGTAATGCCTGTAGGGCGACGGCGTTGGCCGCTTCCAATTGGCCGGCCGAAGTGGCCTCGGCCCACGAATCAATTGTCGCTTGGAATTGGTGCATCAATTGCGCGTCGGAGTCACCGGCTCCAGGTGAAGGCGGTTGGGATGGACTGCCGGTGCCATGGCACATTCCCTAGTCATAATGCCGCGGTCGTCGGGATGCAACTCCGGGTCACAAACCGGGCACGGGCTTGGTGCAACGCCTCCATAGCCCCGCCCGCTCCATGGCTCATACTGGTTTTGATCCCGCAACGCCTGCCGCCTGCCTCCGCGATTTGGCTCGCGGCTGTTGAGGAGGAATTCATCAGGCAGAAGAGCGTCACTCAGAATCGTTTGTTTGCCGGTGTAATGGTTCAGCGGCAAGGGGTATAGCGTGGACCGGAGGACACCTTTTCACCCGCGCGGTGAGCAATTGGTTTCAGTTCCCGAGCGCCGTGTCCCCAACTGCGGTGGCGGGCCTTGGCCGAGAGGTGGCGCGATCGGGCGAAAAAGGCCGGAGTGTGCGGTCAAACGCACAGTTCCAAACCGCGCAGACGCCATTAGCCTACGGTGTAATAGGCATTTTATGACATGTCGCGCACGAGCCCAACGCCAACGAAACTCCAGGCCTGAAAAGTGGAAACCGACCGGTGCTGCCGCAGGCACGAATGACTGTCGGCACAACTTCGTTCTCGTGCCCTGCCGACAAGAGAACCTTCAACCCGGTCCCGTTTCCTAAGTTATGGCACCAAGACCTGAAATTTACGAGCGGGTTCTTTCGGTGATCGAAGAACATAAAGGCTCAAATATTTCTGTCCCGGCCCTTTCAAAACTGCTGGGCGTTAAGACGACCACCTTGAACGCCAGATTTCGTCGTGAACGGGTCGAGGTGCAGACCGTCGGCCGAACGAACTATATTCCGCATGCGCTGGCGCTCCGGCTGGCGGAGTTACACAAATATGCCTTGTTCGGGTGGCCGACGCTGCAGGAAGCCAGCGCGCTTACCACGGTCAAGGATGGAACGCTGAAAGCGCGGTGCGAGAAGGGAAAGCTCGAAGGGTTTGTGGATCTCACCAAGCGATTGCGCGTCAACCCGGCGGACCTTGAACGATTGCAAGTGTGCCGGGCGGAAAGTATCTCCAATGGGAATCGCGTCCCCGTGCAAAACGGGAACCGCAATTGTTTCGTGCCCAAAATTCGCTACCCAGGCCCAGGACCCGTCGGTAGCGCATCTGCCGTTCCGAAACCGCTCCCCCCCAACCGGGCGCGACCCGAAGCCAATCCAAGTGCGTCCGCTCGAAGAAATGGTTTTCAGGAGCCGGTCGCGATTCCTTCCCGGCCGCGGCCAATGCCCGCGGCGCCGGAACCGCACATCGAGTTTCTCACTCGCAAAAGTTATGGCCTCCCGGAAGCTGAGAAATCCCGGGAAACCACAGGGCCGTCGGCAAGCGCTCACCCGGAGTTGCGGAAGCGCCTCGGTGGCCTGGAGTATTTACCGGACCAACCGCTTTCGATTTCGGAGTGCAAGGTCGGCAAAGCCATCCACTACGGCCCCCATGACGGCACCATCATCAAACTCCTGGATGATCCGTACGCGCCCCGGATCCAGGTAAACTTTCCAGCGCACCCGGAAACCAACATGCGCGAGGTTCAACTCGTCGTTGGCCGGCGAAAAATCAAGCCGTAGTTCTCGGTTCCGACCCGATCGAACCCAACCCTGGAATTAGAGGGCATTGCCAACACCACGCGCTTGAACACAATATTACCCGCACTCCTCACGGCAACGCTGCCTTTGGCGGCTATTGCCCAAATCCGCTACAATGGTGGCATCTACGCGCAAGATTTCGACGCACTTCAAAGTGGCACGATATACACCGAATACACGAATTTTCCTACGGGTTGGACTGTTAGCTCAACCTACAATTCCGGTTCCTACGTTTGGACGACCGGAACGAACGGCTACAGCAACAACTACGGGAAGTATTGTTTTTCGTTGACGGCCAGTGACCCGGACAAGTCCATTGGCCTCGTTATCGGCAGCACCGGGCCAGCCTATCTCGGCGCTCGTTTTCGCAATACGAGCGGCGTTACACTGACAGCTTTTTCCTTGAGCTATTTTGTAGAACAGTGGCGCAAGGGCGCGGTGTCCTCCAATCACCAGGCGATTCCATTTTCCTACAGTCTTCTGGCGACCTCGCTGACCAATGGATTGTTCGTGAGTGTGCCTGCGCTGGACCTGCACAGCATTCTGGATGGCGACGGAGTCGCTGCAGCCGTGAATGGCAATGCGATCTCGAACCGGCAATCCGTGGCCAGCACCGTTTCCGGAATATCGTGGTTGCCAAATCAAGACTTGTGGATTCGATGGAGCGGCGTGGCGTATCCGTTCTCTACCGCGCATACACTCGCGATTGACGATCTTACTTTTCGCGCGGTGCCCGAGCTTCAGATCTCATCGGTGAATCCGACGGGGCTTCGGATTTCATGGTCCACGAATTATCCTGGCTACAGACTCCAGTCCGCAGCCTCGCCGACCGCTACAAGTTGGGATGCGGTTACAAATATTCCTGCGATGGCAGGCAGCGAATTCAGCGTTGAGGTTGAAGGGACGGATGTGCAGCGGTTTTTTCTACTGAAAACACAATGAGGGACCAGCCGCCTCCTGATGAGCTGATGGGATTTGTCAGTGGATAGCGATGCGTTTTAGGCCGAGGGCGGTGGTAGTTTGGTGGAGGCGGGTGAGCTTCTTGGGTTGCATTTTTACCTCCGCCAGTCGGAATACTTCCGGGCTGAAGGCTTCCCCGTATTTGAAGAGATGCCAGAGGATGCGCGCCAGTTTGAGCGCCACGGCCGTGAGCGCCTTGAGTGTTTCCAGGCGCGCCTTCCAGCGGTGGTAAAGGGCGCCAAAATATTTCTGCGCGGAGATCAGGCACTGGCGGCCAGTCGCGATCGGCGGCGAGCGGGCGCGGTTACCATCGCCGCGCCGCGTGGCCGCCGTCGCTGAGTTCACCTTGTAACGAACCGACACGGGTCGGAAACATGAGCGCCTCGCCCGAATCGGATCCGGCGCTGTTGCCGTAATTCCCCCTAATCCTTCAGCAGCCACACTTCACTGACCCGCGATTGCTGTCGCCAGTTGAGCTGGCCTTCGTCCGTTGGTCGGTCGAAGGTCAACTGCAGTTTGCCGTCCTGGATCAGGTTGGTGGGCAGGGGAAATTCCTTCGGCTCGCCGAGATTTTGCCGCCCGTCCCGAGTCGGAGTCAGCAGCCGGCCATTCGCTCGCAATTTCACCTGGCCGTAACCAATCAGCCGCACCCGATAGGACGATTGCGGATCGAGATGGTGATACGCCAGCCCTAGCGGCCAATCCATGCTGGTCTGCCAGGACAAGCGCTTGCGACTTGAGCCTTCGTCCCACCACCAAAAGCCGGGGCCGGGATTTCTTTCCATCAATGGATCCGTGTTGAGTCCCTCGCCGCGGATGACGTGGGGCGACTTGGCAATGTTCCCGACCTCATCATAAAAGCTGCCCGGCCCGGGAGTTTCCCAAGTGCGGATCGACTCCAGGCGCTTGAGCTTTTCGGCTTCGGCGGGCAGCTGGCGGATGCGGGCGAATTCATCCTCGAGCCACCAGCGATTGTTGAGCGGGTGATCCACGAAATCCAGGACCGCGCCCCGTTCATAGCCGCTGGCCTGGTAAAGCGGTACGCTGGTTTGCAGTTTGATGGACTGGAAGAGGTCCGCACATAACTGACCGATGCGGGCACGCCACTCCTCATTTACGGGCTGTTTGACGGCACGTTGCACAACGGCGAGGGCAGCGTCCATCGCGGCGTCCGCTCCGTCCGTTGGCGCCTTCGCCAAAATTTGGTTGGCGGCGCGCTCCAACTCGGACTCGTAGATCAGCCGTTGACGGGTGTAGGCGTCGTAGTAGGCGCGGAGGAGGCAAAGTTGCCAGCGCCAGTTGCCGCGTAAATCCGGGGCTTTGCGTTCGAGTTGTTGCCAGAGCGCGAGCGTTGCAGCCACGCTGCCATTTTCGGCCAGCGGCCCGTCCCAGTTTTTTTCCAAGGCGAGAATGCCGTCGGCGGCGGACTCGGCGACGGCAGTCCCGAAGAAACAGCGCGCGTATTCGAGCGCAATTCCGCGCGGATCGGCGTCGGGCTCCCAGCCCAGGCGGCTCCAGACGGCCTTGTTTACGTCGTCATGCACGCCGTCCGAATAGCTGATGAACCCGCTGGTGTAGGGGCCGAAATAGTCCTGAATGAGTTTGTAAAACGCCGGGCGTGGGTTGGCTGACTCCCGGCCCAACGTGAGATGAAATGCCGGATCCCACCAGGCCACCGGGTATTGGCAGCGTACGGTGTGCGTGATGTCCGGGTAATCGCGGAGCCCGTAACGTCGCGGCAGGCGGGCCCGGGTTTCCGGAATGGGCGGGCTGCTCGGGCCGGCCACCAGGCCGCCGAGCCAGTCGGGCATTTGTTCGTTGATCCAGTGGTGGACAAAATCCACCTGCGGCTGCTCGAAGCCCTGCATCGAGAGCCAGATTTTGGCGCGCGGATGGGAATGGGCCAGCAACCGGGACAGGTCTGCCAGATAGGACATCACCAGCTCCGGTGCATTGTCGCCGGGATCGCCGCCTGGAAAGAAAATGGCGTCGAGGCGAGGGCATTCACGAAACAGGGCTTCGTGTTTGGCCAGATGCTCCGCTCGCTTCTTGGTATCCTTGAGATCGAAATCCGCCGGCGACCAAATCCAGTAGTCCATTTCGTAGCGGGCACAGATTTCACTGAGTTTGCGGTTCATCACCGCGCGCGGCAGCGGCATGTGCGGGCTTGGGCGATCGTCCTGAAACGGGATCCCCTCGATGCTATTCGCCCCGAACAAGGCCAGTTCACGAATGTATTGTTCGAACTGGCGGTCGTCCCAACCATCGTAGCTGTTGGCCGTGTGCCGATACCCAAGTTGGTGGCCGCGAATGGGGTGGGCCGGCGCCGTGGCGATGTCGAGTCCGGATGGAACATTCGCAGAACCTTTGACCCAGTTGAGCGATCGCAGCAATTGGCCCACGCCGAACAAAGCGCCGCGCCCGTCCGCGCCGTGGATCCAGACGATGGGATTGCCCGTGCCGACGCCATCGACTACGAGTCGAAAACCTTCGGGACGAAGTTCCGGCAAATCAATCCCTTGGCGACGGGGCATGGCTTGGGGAAAACCAGGGTCACTCGCGCCCGATGCGATGGCAATGACGACCCCGCGCTTGGGCCAGACGGTGGAGATCCGCCAATTCAAGCTCGTGCGTTTCTTGACTTCTTCCACCAAGACGTGTGCCGCCGTTTGTTCGGCGGCGGGGAGCTTGCCGGATCGAATGACAACGGTCGTCCGGGTCAAGTCGAGTATTGTCGGAGTGTTGGAATTGGCCACCAGATCCCAGCCGCACATCAGGAAAAGGGACGTTGCCAGCAGATGGGTTCGGGATAAATTCATCGCCACATATGTCGGCAAAGGTCGGATGGGTGCGCAAGGAAAAACGCCTGAGGTTCGGGTCGGGATCAAGAAACTAAATTTCCAGGACGGCGCGGGCGGAAACGGGGGCTTTGGTTTGAATTCAAGTCGGGGCTCAATCGCTGGCGGGTCCGGTGAAACCCCCGTGCAATGGGATGCCACCGCGACCCGGCTCTCGTCGTGGCGCGGCAATTCCGTTGCGGGCGATTCTGCGCTTGCGGGGCGATTCGCAACCAAGTATTCGTGACGGTCGTAACCGTACAACCAGTTTATTGGGCACCGCTGACCGATGCAAAAATTCGTCTGCATTCACGGGCACTTTTATCAGCCACCGCGGGAGAATCCATGGCTCGAATCGGTTGAACTTCAGGACTCCGCCGCCCCTTATCACGATTGGAACGAGCGCATCGCCGCCGAGTGTTACGCGCCCAATGCCACTGCGCGGCTGCTCGATGGCGAGGGCAAGATCGCGAGCATCGTGAACACTTACTCGCGCATCAGCTTCAACTTCGGCCCGACGCTGCTGACGTGGATGAAGCGCGCCCTGCCGGAGATTCACGAAGCCTTGGTCGAAGCGGATCGGTGCAGTCGCCAGAAATTTGCCGGCCACGGCTCGGCCCTGGCGCAGGTGTACAACCATGTGATCCTGCCCCTGGCGAATCGGCGCGACAAATACACGCAGGTGCTCTGGGGGATTCGCGATTTCGAATTCCGCTTTGGCCGCAAACCTGAAGGGATGTGGCTGTCGGAAACCGCCGCCGATTCCGAAACGCTCGACGTGCTCGCCGAACTCGGGATTCGGTTCACAATTCTCTCGCCGTTTCAGGCGAAAAGCGTGCGCGAGCTGGCTTCGAACCAGCATTGGGAAGATGTCAACGTCGGGTGCATTGATCCCTCTCGCGCTTATCTCCGCAAACTGCCTTCCGGGCGGGAAATCAACTTGTTCTTCTACGATGCACCGGTATCGCAGGCGATCGCGTTCGAGCATCTGCTCGAAAGCGGCGAGCGGTTTGCCGGGCGGTTGATGAGCGGCTTCTCCGACCAGCGCCCTTGGGATCAACTGGTCCACGTCGCGACCGACGGCGAATCGTATGGCCATCATCATCGCCTCGGCGAAATGGCGCTGGCCCACGCGTTGCAGCACATCGAGAGCAACCACCTCGCGCGGCTCACGAACTATGCAGAATATCTGGAGCTGCATGCGCCCACCCACGAAGCGCAAATTCACGAAGGGAGCGCGTGGAGTTGCTCCCACGGCGTCGGGCGCTGGATGGCAAATTGCGGTTGCAACAGCGGCGGCCACGCGGGGTGGCATCAGGATTGGCGGGCGCCGCTCCGGCAGGCACTCGATTGGCTGCGCGATCAACTCGCTCCGCTCTACGAGAAGAATGGCGCGGGGCTTTTTAAGGATCCGTGGGTCGCACGCAATGAGTACATTGACGTCATCCTGGACCGCTCGCCCGAGAACGTTGCGAAGTTCTTCGCGCAGCACGCCAACCATCCGCTCAACGAGGTGGAAAAAATCGTGGCCATCAAACTCCTCGAAATGCAGCGCCACGCCATGCTTATGTATACCAGCTGTGGGTGGTTCTTTGATGAGATTTCCGGGATCGAGACCGTCCAGGTAATTCAATATGCCGGCCGCGCGCTCCAACTGGCCCGCGACGTCTTCGAGCAAGACCTTGAGCCTGGCTTTCTCGATTTATTGCAGCAGGCGCGCAGCAACATTCCCGAGCATCAGGATGGCCGGGTGATTTACGAGAAGTTTGTGCGTCCGGCCATGCTCAACTGGGAAATCGTCATTGCTCACTACGCGATGAGCTCCCTGTTCGAAGCCTACGAACAGCGGACACACATCTACCTCTACGACTTCGAATCAGAGGAGCGTCAGGTGCACGTAGCTGGCAAAACCAAGCTCGCCTATGGCCGCGTGCGCGTGGGTTTTGAAATCGCGCGCGAATCGTCGGTCATGATTTACGCCGTACTTTATCTGGGCGAGCACAGCGTTATTTGCGGTGTGAATTCATACAGTGTCGCGAAAGCCTTTCAGCAGGCAACCGAAGCCATGCGGGCGGCGTTTGAACGTTCGGATTACGCCGAGGTCATCCGGCTGATTGATCATCATCTGGAAAGCCCGTCCTACACGCTCAAAACACTTTTCAAGGACGAGCAGCGCAAGATCCTCAACGAAATCATCGCCGCCGCGCGCGACGACGTGGAGCGTGGCTATCGGCTCGCCATCGAGCGCCATCTGCCCCTGATGAACTTTCTGCGTGACCTGCACATCCCGCCGCCCGGGCCGCTGCAGCGGGCGGCGGAATTTAACCTTCACGCCGATGTGTGTCGCGCTCTTGCGGCGGAAAAGCCGGACCTGGACCGCGTCCGACCGCTGTTGGAACAAGTCCACGCGCGGCAGAGCCACCTTTTCGATGCCGAACTGGCTTACGTCGTGAAAACCACGCTCGAACGGATGATGCAGAAACTAAAGGCCAATCCCGGCGACGTGGAACTCCTGCAATACATCGCGGCGCTCGCGGCGCTCGTACGCGGGACGCCGCTGGACTTGAATTTGTGGAAGGTGCAGAATACGTACTGGGGAATGCTGCAGTCGGAATTTGCTATATTTAGACCGCAAGCCCGCCCGGCTGACCCGGACGCGCGCGAGTGGACCAAAGCGTTTCTTGCACTGGGGGAGCAATTGAATTTCGCGGTCAAGCATCTCGGCGCCGCGGCTTGATCGTACGCTTTATCCCTTGTGGATGATCCGGATCCCCTCGGGTGCGAGATCATTGGTGGGAAGCGCCGCGCGCGAATAATCGAATATCGAGTGAAGGGTTTCGCGTTCGATGTTGGACGCGCGGGCCAAGCTGTTGCGAACGGACATGTCTTTGAAATGGGGCTTACGGTTTGCGACGCATTGGGTCCGGCGGCGGAAGGAAGATGGCTTGAGGCCCTGCTCGATTGTTTCCAACCAACGGTCAGTGAGTTCCTCGAAGTTCAGCTTGCTTACATGTTTGGACTGGCTGAGTCGCGTGACTTTCTTCCGGAATTCGGCAAGCCGACGATTGGCAAGCGTGCATTCAGAAGTCTTGAGCGACCGGCGAAACTGCTTGCTGTGACCATTGACGAGGGCATAGTAAATGCCTGATGACGCGTTGCGATGAAGGCACTTTGCGACCTTGGCAAAAACTAGGCTGAGCCGGTGCCGAGTTATTGCTTGAAAAGACCCCTTTCATACCTCCGAGCCAGCGGGTCACACACATGGGTTACCAATAGGATATTGATGCGCGGTTGTTTTGGTCATACAATACTAAATAACAATATTTTGGCCTCATAGCTCAAATGGATAGAGCAGCGGTTTCCTAAACCGTGGATCCCCGTTCAATTCGGGGTGGGGCTACCAGTTAACGACCCTAGCGCACGGGCGTTAGCGGCGGGATTCCACGGCTGAATAACGCCGGTAGCCGTTCGTCGAATAGATTGACCAACGCATGCTGCGAGTCTTAAGGAATACATTATGAAAACCCTCTCGCTTACCAACCTGACTCTGTTGCTGGCGCTGTTGGCGCTGTTGGCGGTGCCGTTTACGGGCGGCTGCACCCAGTCGAGTGCTACCAACGCGGAACCTGCCCTCACCAATGTCTCTCCCGCAACGGTTACGTCCGCCGCGGAGTCCGCTACAATAATACCAGCGCCGACGGAGGCCGCCACCCCGCCGCCCGTGCCGCCCGCTGAACCCGTCTTGCCGCCGAACATTCTCCCCGCAACCCCGCTTGCGGATGTCGTCAAACTCGCCCAGTCCGGCGTCGGCGAGGGCGTCATGCTTGCTTTCATCACCAACTCGACTAAACCGTTCACCCTCAGCTCGGAGGAAATTGTTTACCTCAACGACATCGGGGTCCCGGATAGCGTCATCACGACGATGATGCAGCATGACCAAGGGTTGACGCCAGTGCCTGCGAACCCAGCGCCCGCCGTGGCGCCGGAGCCGCCGGCAGTCGCCGCCGCGCCGAGTTATGTGGACGCACCGGTCGCCGCGCCGGTGGCGGAAACGCAGCCGCCAATCGTATCCAATAATTATTTCTACAACTCGCTGGCGCCGTACGGCAACTGGGTCGAGCTCGAAGGTTACGGCCGCTGCTGGCAACCGACCGTCGTGGTTGCCAATCGCAACTGGCAACCCTACTGCGATCGCGGTCGCTGGATGTATACGGACGCCGGATGGTATTGGCTTTCGGATTATTCGTGGGGGGCCACCACTTTTCATTATGGACGGTGGTTCAGCCATCCGTCCGTAGGTTGGTGCTGGTGGCCGGACACGGTGTGGGCGTCGTCCTGGGTGAACTGGCGTTACAGCGGCACTTACTGTGGCTGGGCGCCCTTGCCGCCGGGGGCCAGCTACCAACCGGGCTTTGGCTTCTCGTTTTATGGCAGTTCCGTGGGCATGGGCTTTAGCTTTGGCCTTGCGGCCAATTGTTACACGTTCGTGCCGTGGGGAAATTTTTGCGGCGCGCGGCCTTACCAATATCGGGTCTCGACGTATGCTGCCAACCAAGTTTATAACAACTCCACGGTCCTGAATAATTATGCCCGGGGTCATAACAACACGGTCGCCAACCATGGCCTCTCCCCCGACCGCGTTCGCCAGTACTCGCGTGCCGAAGTGCGGACGGTTAAGATTCGTGATCAGGCGGCGGGCGGGTCGCGCAGCGAGCAACTCGCACGCGATGGCCGAACGCTTGCCGTGCATCGTCCCCAACTGACCCCGCTCACGGGCAGTGGCGCCAGCCGGCTGGACGTCCCGGTTCGTAGTGCTTCGCCCAGAGCCAGCTTGCCAATCGTATCCGGCTCGGCACAAAACCCGACGGCGATTCGAGTGACTCCGCCCGCTCCCAGCGGTACTTCGAGAATCGAGGTGACCAGAGCGCCGACCTTGTCGCCCCCACGGGTTGATCCTCGCTCTGGCCGCGAGCCGCAACCACGGGTCGTTGGTGATCCACCTAACTCGGGTCGTGCAAGTTCGCCCAGTTCCGTTCGCCCGCCCACCCGCTCCACACCGCCCGCGCCGGCTTCGGCCCCAAAAGTCTACGAGCCGCGCATTATTCAAGGTGTTCCGCAAAATAACTCGCGCCCGACCTCCGCCGCATCTTCCAGTTCGTTGGTCGTCATCGGCGGCCGGAGTCCCGCGCGATCCGGTGGTCGTGATTATTCCGTGTGGAGCACAACTTTGCCTTCACCGGTCGCCAGCGCTTCAGTGAGCGCGTCGAGCGTGGCCGGTCCTCCACGATCGGCACTGTCGACCGCCGCCAGTGCGTCACCGGTCCCGGCTTCGGGGGGCCAAGCGGACCTTGCGGTCACCAGCCGCGATGCGTATTCAAATTCCTCAAGGCCGGCCTACAGTGCGCCGGCTGCACCTTCGCGTTCCGTGCCGTCCCGCCCCGAACCGAGCTTTAGTCCGCAACCCGTTGTTCCGCGACCGGCGCCAAACGAGTCGCGTTTTGAATCCCGTTCCGCCCCGGCGCCGACCAGTCCGGCAATGGTGCCGGCCCGGTCGCCGGCAGTACCCGGAGTCAGTCCGGGGACGCGCAGTCGTTAGGCCGGCGGCGGCGGACTTATGCTGATGAAATCGCGTTCGGGCTTTCGACGATTTCTGCTGACGCTCGGCCTGCCCGCGATTGCCTGCCTTGCCGTTACCCCGGTGATGGCCACCCCGACCAACATTTTTTCCACCCAATTTGAGGCGAGCGAAGGCTACAGCACCAACCTCGATTTGATCGGTCAAAACGGCTGGCTGGGATTTGGCTCTGGTGGCAACGGCATCGTGAACCAATTCATCAGTGGCGAGGGGCAGCAGGCGTATCTCGGTTTCGGGGCGCCCGCTGCCGGCTACGATGAATTAGTGGCCTGGCCGCCTTTGAATTTCGACCCGCTAGCCGCCCACCGCGAGGTCGTCCGGTTTTCCGTGTTGATGAATATCTCGGATTCGATGAACGCTAGCTGGGATAACTTTCGCTGGAGTGTTTACAACCCCCAGGGCCACCGTTTTTTCTCCCTGGACTTCGACAATTTTTACGCCGACATCAGCTATCTCCTCGATGGCACTAACACCCTCGTCCTCGCCGACCTTCCCTACACCCCGGGTTCGAATTACACCTTGCTTGTCACGATGAACTTTGCTTCCAACCGTTGGAGCGCGACGTTGGATAACGCACTGATCGCAACGAACCAACCGATCACCACCACCAACGCGACTATGGCGCTCGGCGACATCGATGCCGTTTGGCTGATCTACCACACCAACGCGCCCGGTGATAATTTTATGCTGTTCGACAACTACCGCGTCACCGCCGAAGGCTTGCCGGTGCCGCCCGCCCGCATGGAATTTCTCGGTCGCAGCATGGAAGGCTGGGCGCTGTTGCGCGTGTTCGCTCTGACGGGCTCGCGCTGGGCGGTGGAGGCGACGACGAATTTCCTCGACTGGACGGCGCTCAAAACGAATGTGGTTTCCGACCTCGCTTTTGATGTAGTGGACACCACTGCGTCCGGGTCGAAGCAACGCTTCTATCGAGCTCGGTCCGTGCCGTAAATGGAGCGCGGGCGTGGGCGACGGCGGATCGCGAATCCCAACTTCGCGGCCCAGAAAGAGACGCGCGATGGCCTGCCGACTTGCCGGTTGGCTGCCGGTGTTTCGGTACTCAGCGGACCACGACAATGGCCGTCGCCGGTTGGAGTTGCACCAGTTGGCCGTTAACCAGGCGCGGTACGAGGAGGGTGAGTTGGACGCGTTCACCGGCGGACTTGCTGCGCAGGGCGTTGGCGGCATTCACCAAATCGCTGACGGGTTTGCCGTCAATCGTCGTGAGGAGAAATCCGGTTTGGATTTGGGCGCGTTCGGCCGGACTGTTTTTCTCGGTCGCGCTCACCACCAATCCCTCGCCGGGCTTGAGCTGCAACTGTTCGGCTTTTGCTCCAACCAGCGTTTGCACTGAAAGGCCGAGCTGGCGTTGGAGCAGAAGTTGCAGGGATTCCAGCATGGGCATCAGATCGGCGCGGAGCGTGCGGCGAGCGCCGTTCTCCTGGACCGTCAGATTTGCTCGATGCTCGGCGCTGCCGGCGACGAGTTCGTTGAATTCCACCAGACCGTGGACCGGTTTCCCGTTGACCTCGATCACTTCCTGGCCGACTTGCAGTCCCGCCCGCTCGGCCGGGCTGTTGGGTTTCACCTCCAGCACGGTCAGGGGATACGGCGCGGCCTTCAAGCGCGCCCCGAACCAGAGGGAGGCCGTCCATTCCAGCGTGAAGAAATCCGACAGGGCGGCGGAAATTTGTTTCACCGGTATGGCAAAGCCGAGGCCCATGCCCTGGCCCTGGCCGTAGATCGCGACGTTAATGCCGATTACCTCACCGCGTAAATTTATGAGCGGACCCCCGCTGTTACCGGGGTTGATGTCCGCGTCGGTTTGCAACCAGTCCGGAAAATAAAGTTTCTCATTCCCCGGCATGGCGCGCCGGTTTTTGGAACTCAGGATGCCGCGCGAGACCGAGCCCCCCAGACCGAAAGGATTGCCGACCGTGATTACCGTTTCGCCCAGGAGCAGATCATCGTCCTTGGCCAGCCGGATGGGCCTGAATGCCTTGTCGCCGGGCCGCCGCACAATTTTCAACAACGCCAGATCCTTTTGGTCGGTTCGCAACAGGCGCTGGGCTTCATACTCCCGCCCATCCCAGAGTTGCACCTGGATGCGATCCGCGTTCTCCACCACATGGTTATTCGTCAGGACGTAGCCCTCCTCGTCAATGATGACCCCGGACCCGACGATGCCTTTGATTGGTTCCTCAACCGGCGGAGCGCCATCCCCCCGGGCCAGCCGGCGCATGAGCTCCAGCCAACGGCGAAACGCCTCATCCTGCGGGTTGTCGCGTTGCACCTGACGGGAGGTAGCGATGTTCACGACGCTGGGCATCACTTGCTCCACCGCGTCCACGGTCGCGTCGCGCCGGAGATCGGTTTCGACCACTGCTTTCGCGTGCCATGCCAGCAGTGTGCCCAACGCGGCGATGAGGCCGATTGGGTAAACCCATACCCGGCCGAATCGGTTGGCCGCCAAGTGGCAAGACTGCGATTTCCTTCTCATATTAAATGCCAAATTGATTTTTGCGGGTCAATTCCAACGCTTGACTTTGCGAAAGGTTCAGCGCAAAAGCAATCCCCGGTGACTCTGCATACTCATGGCTTTTACGCCGCCTGGCGGACCCGGCACGGTTTGGCCCCGGGGCTTCAGGACGCGCCGGACCCGCCGCCGGAGCGGTTGCTCCAAGCCGTCTGGCAGCAGCAACGTTTGCGGCGTGATCAACTGCGAACTTTGGACGGGCAAACCCTGCGGGTGCTTCACCCCGGTTTCGCCAATGTCGAAGGCGGGCCCGATTTCCGCGGGGCGGTATTGAAATTCGGCGAGGCCGACGCCGTCTCGGGCGACGTGGAAGTGGATTTGCAGGCGAGTGGTTGGCGCGCCCACGGGCACGACCGGAATCCGGCGTTCCGCAATGTTGTGCTCCATGTCGTTTGGGACGCCGACCGCGCAGTGAGCGTCGCCGCGACGCTGCCGCTGCACTCGGCGCTCGACGCATCGCTTGCCGAACTCAGTTCACAACTCGAACAGACGTCGTTGCGCGTGTTGCCGGAAAAATTTCGTGGCCAATGCGCCGCCCCGCTGCGGGAGCTGCCGGAGGCGGCATTGCGGGAACTGCTACAGCAGGCGGCCCACGTCCGGTTGCAAAACAAGGCGGCGGCCTTTCGCGCGCGGGCCCAGCACGTCGGTTGGGAACAATCGCTGTGGGAAGGCTTATTCCGCGCGCTCGGCTACAAGCACAATGTCTGGCCGATGCAATGCCTGGCCGAACCACGGGCGCGCTGGGCGCACGGCGCGTCTTCACCCTTGATCTTGCAGGCCCGGCTGCTGGGGCTTGGCGGACTGCTGCCCGTCGAGCTGAGCCGCCGCGCTGCGGGTGCGGATGACTACTGGCGTCGGATTTGGGATTGTTGGTGGCGCGAACGTGAGGAATTCTCGGATTGCACCCTGCCGCGAAATCTCTGGCGCTTCCACGGTCTGCGCCCGGCGAATCATCCCCAACGCCGGCTCGCGCTGGCGGCGCACTGGGCGCACTCCGGGGAGCTGGTCGCCCGCATCGAACGCTGGTCAGCCGGGGTTACGCCCGACAAAAAATTACTCTCCTCGCTAACGCAAATTCTGCAGGTGGAGGCCGACGATTATTGGTCGTGGCACTGGACCTGCCGTTCGGCACGCTTGAAAAAAGCCCAGCCCCTGCTCGGCGCCCAGCGCGTTACGGACCTGGCGGTCAACGTGATTCTGCCGTGGCTGTGGACGCGGGCCGTCGTCGGAAAAAACGAAAAACTGCGCACCGAAATCGAGCGGCGCCATGCGGTCTGGCCGGCCGCCGAAGACAACGCGGTGTTACGCCTGGCGCGTCAGCGTTTGCTCGGCCGAGCCACGCTGGGCGGACGGGTTGGAAGGACGGCTGTCGAGCAGCAAGGGCTGCTTCAAATCGTGCGGGATTTTTGCGACCATGCCAATGCCGCCTGCGACGGCTGTAGTTTTCCCGAACTGGTGCGGCAACACAAATGGGTGTCATGAGTAATCGAATCGAAATTTCCTTTTCCAAATCCGGCCGCGGCGATTTCAGTCTTGAACGGCTGCGCGCCGGTACCCTGGCTAAGGTAATCCGAATCAGCGCGCGCGTGAAAATAATCTCCTCGCTGGTCATCCAAGGGCGTCCAGTGGGCTTCCAACCGGTACTGGCTATCTCCAATCGGAAGCGGCACCGGAAGGACCCGAGCGGCCGATCATTTGCTCCAAACGGAAGGCCTGCGAATAAATGTCCAATCACTCAAATAAAACCAACCTGAATCCCATGACGACGAAAGCCCTAAACCTCACCACCCGGTCGCTGCTATCCGCCGCCGTGCTTGCCCTCACCTCTTGCTCATCCACGTCTACGCTGCCACCCGGCGTGGGGTCGGCCAGGATTGATTATACCAAAGGCGTGCCTGGCGGAGTCATTGTCCAGACTTTCAAAACCACCGCCACCGTGACGGCGATCGATCAAGCAAATCGCACGGCGACGCTGCTAGGAGCGGACGGTAAGAAATTCCAAGTCAAGGTCGGGCCGGAGGCTGTCAATTTTGACCAGGTCCATGTCGGCGACCGGGTCAACGCCACCGTGACGCAGAAGATTGTCGCCGCCCTCGAAAACGAAGGCAGCAAGGCGGTTGAGGGAGCGGCCGCGGCCGTGGTCCTGGCCCCGAAAGGCGATCAACCGGGAGTGCTGGCGGCCGGGACCATGCAAATAACCGCCAAGGTTTCGGCGATTGATGCCAGCAAGCGCACCGCGACCCTTCGGTTTGAAGACGGTAGCACCCAGACGCTTCCGATACGCGATGATGTGGATCTGCGCCGGGTCAAATTGGGCGATCAGGCCGTCTTCCGGGTGACGGAAATGACCGCCATCTGGGTCGAGAAACCGTAGCGCGCGAATGCCTTGACGCAGCAGGCCAGGGTTGCTTATTAATCGACCGACAGGCAATTTCAAAAAATAAAAGTACGAATGACAATGAAACCAAGCCGCCAAATCCTCCTAAGCAGTTTGATTGGCGCTGCCCTGACGGCGGCCATGCTTTCCGCCAAAGCGGAAATCCAAACCACCGGTACGCCCGGTTCACCCAGCGCAACGACCAGCCTCAGCGGTAAACAACTCCCCGCGCCCGATCCGAAGTTCGGCGGCGTCATCAAAGACGGCGCGCTGCAATCCAAAGCTTGGTGGGCGCCGCGCATCGTGCCGCCCAAGGGCGCGCCCAACGTCCTGCTCATCATCACCGATGATGCTGGGTTCGGCGTTCCGAGCACTTCCGGCGGCGTCATTCCCACGCCGACCATGGACCGCATCGCGAAGAACGGTCTGCTCTACAATAACATTCATTCCACCGCGCTCTGTTCGCCGACGCGCGCCGCGTTGATTACCGGCCGCAATCATCACTCCGCCGGCTTCGGCGTGATCTCGGAGCAAGCCACGGGTTTCCCCGGATACAACAGCATTATCGACAAGGACAAGGCCACCATCGGCCGCATCCTGCTGGACAACGGTTATGCCACCGCGTGGTTCGGCAAGGATCACAACACGCCGGCTTTCGAGGCCAGCGCCATCGGGCCGTTTGATCAGTGGCCGACCGGCATGGGCTTCGAGTATTTCTACGGTTTCGTCGGCGGTGACGCGAACCAGTGGGAGCCGAACCTGTTCCGCAACACCACGCAGATCTATCCCTTCCAAGGCAAGCCCGGCTGGAATCTGATTACCGGCATGGCCGACGACGCGATTGACCACGTGAACCGGTTGAACCAAGTGGATCCCCGCAAGCCGTTCTTCATCAAGTACGCGCCCGGCGCCACGCACGCGCCACATCACCCGACCAAGGAATGGGTGGATAAGATTCACGACCTGCATCTGTTCGACGATGGCTGGAATAAGCTGCGGGAGCGGATCTTTGAGAACCAGAAGAAGCTCGGCGTGATCCCGGCGGACACCCAACTCGAGCCTTGGCCAACGAATGTCATCAAGAACTGGGAAGCCTGCACGCCCGAGGAGAAAAAGCTCTACATCAAACAAGTGGAAATCTTCGCCGCCTATGCCGCCTACAACGACAGCGAGATCGGGCGCGTCATCCAAACGATTGAGGACATGGGCAAGCTCGACAACACCCTTATCATCTATATCAATGGCGACAACGGCACCAGCGCCGAGGGCGGCCCGCTGGGAACGCCCAACGAAGTCGCGTTCTTCAACGGCGTGTCCGTGCCGGTTGAGGTCCAGATGAAATGGTACGACGTCTGGGGCACGGAGCAGACTTACAACCACATGTCGGCCGGTTGGTCGTGGGCCTTTGATACGCCCTTCACCTGGTTCAAGCAGAACGCCTCGCGACTCGGCGGTATCCGGCAGTCCATGGCCATCTCCTGGCCGGCGCGCATCAAGGACCAGGGCGCGCTCCGCGAGCAGTTCTGCCACGCCATTGACATCGTCCCCACGATCCTCGAAGCGGCCGGCATCGCCGCGCCCGAAGTCGTGGACGGCATCAAACAGAAACCGATCGAAGGCACGAGCTTGGTTTACACATTCGACGCCCAGAACGCCAAAGTACCGACCCGGCACAAGACCCAGTACTTCGAGATGATGGGCCAGTGGGCGCTGTATCACGAAGGCTGGCTGTTGAGCACGAAGGTCAACCGCGCGCCGTGGGAAGCCTTCGGCGCCGCCAATCCCGACCCGCTCAACAACCAAGTGCTCCAGCTCTACAACTTGGACAAGGACTTCAGCCAGTCCGAGGATCTCGCCGCCAAGTATCCGGAAAAAGTGAAGGAGTTGAAGAAGATGTTCATCGCGGAAGCGAAGAAGTATCAGATCTTCCCGCTGGACGCTTCGGTCGCCGGACGCATTGTCGCCCCGCGTCCAAACATCACGGCGGGCCGCACCGAGTTCGTGTACACCAAGCCAATGACTGGCCTGCCGCAAGGCGATTCGCCGATGCTGCTGGATGCTTCCTACACCATCACCGCCGACCTCACCGTGCCGGACGGCGGTGCCGAGGGCATGATCCTGACCTCCGGCGGGCGTT
>JANXWY010000453.1 GCA_025350905.1 Verrucomicrobiota bacterium | reverse complement strand
ATGCCGGTACGGTCCCAAAAGTACAAGTTACAATTGGGTGACAAACGTGACGAACAGGTGAAGCCACCCCCTGACTCGGAGTCCGCTCCGCCATACTCCGCTCCGCCAGCCTCACGCTGGGTCATAGTGAGAATGGCTGGTCCGGCGGCCCGCCCAGTCCTGCCCGCGAGGTCGGGCGCCAAACTTCACCTGGAGTGAACACCCCATCGCGCCACTCCACCTCGCGTGCGAGGATGGGACGGTGAAAGTTCTGCTGCTCTACCCGGAATTCCCGGACACGTTCTGGAGCTTCAAGCACGCATTGAAATTCATCCGCAAGCGGGCTTCGTTGCCGCCGCTGGGCTTGCTTACCGTGGCCGCCCTTTTGCCCGAGGCCTGGGTGAAGCGGTTGGTGGATGTCAAGGTGCGGAAACTGTGCGACGCCGATCTGGCTTGGGCGGACGTGGTGTTTATCAGCGGAATGATCGCCCAGCAGGAGTCGGCGCACGAGCTGGTCGCTCGCTGCCGGGCCGCGGGCAAGACGATCGTCGCGGGCGGCCCGCTGTTCACGTTGGGCGCCGAACAATTGCCGGACGTTGATCATTTCGTGCTGAATGAAGCGGAAGCGACGTTGCCGGAATTTTTGCGGGACTTCGAAGCCGGGACCGCCCGGCACGTGTACGCGACGGCGGAGTTCCCGGACCTTCGCCAATCGCCCGCGCCCTTGTGGGACCTGGTGGACCTAAATCACTATGCCTCGATGAGCGTGCAGTTCTCGCGCGGCTGTCCGTTCGACTGCGATTTTTGCAACATCACCGCGATGCTTGGGCATCGCCCGCGCATCAAGACCACGGCCCAAATGATTGCCGAACTGGACGGCCTCCGCCGCGCCGGCTGGCGTGGGGCGATTTTTTTTGTGGACGACAATTTTATCGGGAACAAACGCGGGCTGAAGGCGGAATTGCTGCCGGCGCTGATCGCCTGGCAACGCGGTCACCGCGGCATGCCGTTCTATACTGAGGCTTCCATCAACCTGGCGGACGATGCGGAGTTGATGCGCTTGATGGTCGCCGCTGGTTTTAACCAGGTGTTTGTGGGCATCGAGACCCCGGAAGCCGCAGGTTTGGCCGAGTGCAACAAGCGCCAAAACCAGCAGCGTGATCTGGTCGCCGACGTCAAGCGCATCCAGCGCGCGGGGTTGGAGGTGCAGGGCGGCTTCATCGTCGGCTTCGACAGCGACACGCCCGCCATCTTTGCGCGCCAGCTCGAATTCATCCAGCAAAGCGGCATCGTCACCGCAATGGTCGGGCTGTTGCAAGCGGTCCCGGGTACGAAGCTTTATCAGCGGTTGCGGCTTGAAGGACGACTGATTGGCCGGACCACCGGCAACAATCTGGATGGTACCACCAACTTCATTCCCCGGATGAATCGGGAGACTTTGCGCGTGGGCTATCGGAATCTGATCGGACACCTGTATGCCCCCGAACCGTACTGCCAGCGGATCCGCACGCTGCTGCGCGAATTCGCGCCTCCCAAAATCTCCAGCGGACTGAGCTGGCGGTATTTCCTGGCATTTCTGGGGGCCAATGTCCGGCTGGGCCTGTTGGGGCGCGAACGTTTCCATTATTGGCGCCTGCTGATCTGGACCTGCTTCCGCTGCCCCGCCCATCTTTCTTTGGCGGTCACCCTTTCCATCTACGGTCATCATTTTCGCAAGACCAGCCGCGGGCTGCTGGCCTAGTGCTGAATTAAAATCGGAGCGTCGGTCACCGCTTTTGGCTGGCGCCGCCGCACGGGGCATACACCCCATAGACCAATCCCATTTCTGTCTGTCAGCATCAGTGCATGGAGAATTCAGAAACTCAACGGCCGATCCAACCGCATCCCTTGATGATCCTGCAAGCCTTATACCCTGAGGCTACGAAAATCGTCGCCGCGTCCCCCACCCGGGCCGGGCGGGTGTTGCGACGTGGTAAGCTTGGCGAAGCCCATTCTTCGCCCGGGTACATGGCTGCGGACTTGAAAACAACGGTTCCAAGAATAAGCGCTTCCCGAGTCCGCGGTTCGCCCGGACGGGCGTTGATCCCGCGGGTATGGTTTTCCCCCCGCCCGGCTCGAACGCTCGATTTGCAAGATCCATCGCTTCCCTGGGCAGTTCACCGCACTTCTCCACCCACGCGCTCCGAGCCACCGTTTTAGCAATGACCGCCTCGGGAAACCGCGAGCTCTGAACGTCGGCTTCCGCATGGTTCGTGAGGTTTCCCAAATGCGAGGCGGGGGATTCACCCCATTGTGGGCGCGGCGCCAGTCGGTGAAGTTTAGTGCTGCATGATGACAAATGTGCCTGCTCCGGGGCCGGTTTATTTCCGCCCCCGACCCGCGTCCGTGATTTCGAAAATCCGGTGCGAACCTGGATGTGATCAACGGACCCGGCTTCACCGTGCTGGCAGGCACCGCTGCCCTGCACTTGTTCTGTTGCCTTGGGAACGCGACGAAATTTGAAGTGAAGAATTTAACCCTGACGATTTGCAAAAGTACCAGAACCGAAAACAAAACAAAACAAAACCAACAAACCGAAAACCAATGAAAAAACCACAATTGATTAACGAGTTGACCGCGAGGCTGGCGTCCTGCCGCAGCGCCATTGCTTCCACCACGTATGCAACCCTGGTTCCGAACGGAACGAGCGTCCGCTGCGCAGCTGGTCCGGCCACGCCACCAACGACCATCCGTTTCGGCGCCGCCTTCGGCGGGTCCGGTGATGGTGCCCTGAAGAATTAAGCCAGGAGATATTTATGAAACTACGTAAAATTGCCTCCTTGGGATTGGCCCTCGCACTCCAAGTCCTTCCCCTCTCCCGTGTTTTTGTTGTATCCACTTCCGCCACCGGATCGAGCTTTGCCATTGTTGCCACGTGGATCGCGGGCGCGCTGGCATTGATGGGCGGCGTGGATGCCGTCTCCGGCGCCTCCAGTATTTCGGTTACGCCGCCCGCGGCCACCACCGGCGTGCCGTACTCCGGGGCTGTCGCCTATTCGGGTTCTCATTCCGGCTCCGCCAGGTCCTGGGAGTTGCGAAACAATTGGAGTGGGGCGCAAGCCGGTTGCAACACCGCTTACGAAATTGCGCCCGGACTCTGGTTGACCAATTCCGCCACCTACCTGGTTAGAGTCGGTGGCACGCCCACCACCAGCGGTACCTTCAACTTTACCATGCGAATATGGAGCGGCACCGGATGTACGGGGGGAGACAATGACACGCGCAGCGCATCCATAACCGTTAGTGGTGGGGCCGTTACGGCTCCGAGCATCACGAGCGTCGCACCACCAGCGACGGGCACGGTGGGTGTCGCGTATAACTACGTCGTCACGGCAACCGGCACCGCCCCGATCACATATACCGCCTCCGGCTTGCCTGGCGGGGTGACGATCAACAGTGCTGGAGTCATTGCCGGTACGCCGACGACCGCGGGCACGTTCAACGGAACGATCACTGCGGCCAACGGTACGTTGCCCAACGCCACGCAAGCGTTCAGCATTGTGATCGGCGCCGGGACGGTAGCCCCGACGATCACAAGCGTCGCACCACCGGCGACCGGAACCGTGGGCGTGGCGTATAGCTTCAGCGTCACAGCAACGGGAACGGCGCCGATCACGTTCACGGCGACGGGCTTGCCCGGCGGCGTGACGATCAGCGGTGCTGGAGTCATTGCCGGTACACCGACGACCGCGGGCACATTCAACGGAACGATCACTGCGGCCAACGGTACGTTGCCCAACGCCACGCAAGCGTTCAGCATCGTGATCAGCGCCGGGACGGTTGCCCCGACGATCACGAGCGCTGCGCCACCGGCGACCGGAACTGTTGGCGTTGCATATAACCGCACGGTTACGGCAACGGGCACCGCGCCGATCACGTTCACGGCGACGGGCTTACCTGGCGGCGTGACGATCAGCAGTGCCGGAATCATTGCCGGTACCCCGACCACGGCCGGTACGTTCAACGGAACCATCACCGCGGCCAACGGTACGTTACCCAACGCCACGCAAGCGTTCAGCATCGTGATCGGCGCCGGGACGGTAGCCCCGACGATCACGAGCGTCGCACCACCCGCGACCGGAACTGCGGGCGTGGCGTATAACTTCAGCGTCACGGCAACGGGCACCGCGCCGATCACGTTCACGGCGACGGGTTTGCCTGGCGGCATGGCGATCAGCAGTGCCGGTATCATCTCCGGCACGCCGACGACAGCGGGCACGTTCAATGGATCCATCACCGCGGCCAACGGTACGTTACCCAATGCCATCCAAGCGTTCAGCATTGTGATCAGCGCCGGGACGGTTGCCCCGACGATCACGAGCGCTGCGCCACCGGGGACCGGAACTGTGGGTGTGGCGTATAGCTTCAACGTCACGGCAACGGGAACGGCGCCGATCACGTTCACGGCGACGGGTTTGCCTGGCGGCGTGGCGATCAGCGGTGCTGGAGTCATTGCCGGTACGCCGACCACCGCCGGCACGTTCAACGGAACGATCACTGCCGCCAACGGCACGTTGCCCAACGCCACGCAAGCGTTCAGCATCGTGATCAGCGCCGGTTCGCCAACGGCCCCGATCATCACGAGCGCCGCTCCGCCGGCGACGGGTACGGTGGGAGTCGCATACGCCTTCACAGTTACGGCGACGGGGATGGCCCCGATCACGTTCACGGCGTCAGGATTGCCGGTTGGACTGGCGATCAGTAGCGCCGGAGCGATCGCGGGCACGCCGACCACCGCCGGCACTTTCAATGGCACAATCACCGCCGCCAATGGGACGTTGCCGAATGCCGCGCAGACTTTCACCATCGTGATCGATCTCCGCAACTCGTCGAACCTGCCACCCATCGTTCGCCTCTTGTCACCGGAGCAGGGTGACAAATTCAAAGCGGGCAAAAACATCGGATTGGCGGCCAAAGCGAGCGATAAGGACGGCAGCGTGACGAGCGTGGAATTCTTCGCGGACGGATCCAGTTTGGGCTTTGGCGAGTTTGTCCCCAAGGACGAGCAGGACGAGGAAAATGATCATGATGAGGAAGGGGGCCGTGACGACGGCGATCGAAGTGAGAATCGCCAGGTCAAGAACTCAATCTACGTCCTGGTGTGGCGCAGTGTGCCGGCGGGGCAATATAACTTGACGGCCCGGGCCGTTGACAATGAGGGCGCGAGCACGGATTCGAAAGCCGTTCGCATCACCGTGAGCCACCGCCGCGGCGATGATCATCACTAAACCCACGGGCCTGGACCACGCCCCGGAAGTGGGAACTTTCCGGGGCGTTGGCTCATCCGGAGTCCTGGGCTAAAAAAGAAAACCAAGGGGCACGCGGCTGAAACAGCCACGTGCCTTTTGATTGAGCGGCGGCCCCGGCCCAGTTGGAAAAATGTCAACCTGCCAAGCGGTCAGGCTCGCTAAAACGTCGGTTCGCCACGCGACGGACATGAATGACTCTTGCCGCGCGGTGAGTTCCAACGCGGCCAAACGACGCTAAAATAATCTGGGCCCGACCCCAGCGCTGGCACCGCACGAGTTTCATCCAAAGTCGAAGCCGGCTAATTTGCAGGACGGAGCGAACCGGGCGCCGGGCCGTCGTGGAGCTTGCCGGTCCGAGCGCGTCCGCTTGCGGGTAGGAATCTATTCGCCTGCATCTGTCTTTTTGCCGGCACGCCGCGGCGCCGCCGGCCGCTCCAGCTCCGGATTTTCAAATTCCAAATGGAATTTGTGGAGGAAGCGGTTCACCACGGGGGCAAGCAGGACGGCCACCGAGGTGATGAAAACCACTCCGCTGAACAAGGCATAGAAGGAAGCGAATAATTTTCCCACCACCGTGTGAAGCTGGTCCACCGGCCCCATGCCGGTCAGGATCATCGACGCGTTCAAGAGGGCGTCCAACCAGGAAAGTCCCGCGCAAAAATGATAGCCGAAAATCCCCAGCCCGAGCGAAACCCCGAGCATACCCAGGGCGAGCGCCAAACTGCGCAGCACCCGCAGGACGAAAACCTTTCGGGGCAGCAATGGTTTTTTTCGAGATCCCGCCATTTTGGATGAGCCCGGTCCGCCGGCGGCCAACGGCTCGAGTGGAACGCTATTACCAGAGGCAGCGCCGCCGCAAGCACCTTCGTTGGGGACCGGGGCCTGGCGCGGCCCCCGGAACCCGTTCGTTTCCGCGAGGCAACCGTTGCTGCGGTAGGGTTACACCCCATAGGCAGAGCCAAGTCCGGCGCGTATGGTCACGCCAGTAAGTGATGGCAAATTATTGGCCACCAAACCCAGAAAGAAAAATTATGTTGCTATCTATCGTGCCCGTACTCGGCAGTGCCATTTGGATTGGTGGGGGCTCGGTCGGACTATTGTTGGTCATTCTCGTGGTGGTGTTGCTGGTTCGCCGCTGATCGTCGAATCGTCTCGCCGCCAGCCGCACGCGATCGCCCACGGACGTCTCCAACTTTTTATGAAAACCTTGTTCACCGCCGAAGCCATTTCAAAAGACGGTCGTTCCGGCACGATCACATCTCCCGGCGGGCTGTTGGACCTGCAACTGGGAAATCCATTGGAGCCGGGGCTCGAGAAACGCGGCCCCAATCCCGAGCTGTTGTTTGCGGGCGCGTATTCCGCCTGTTACCACGGCGCTTTGCGCAACGCGGCCAAAAAGCTGGGCACGCCGCTCGCGGAATCCAAGGTGCGGGCGATGGTGAGCCTGCTGGAGGATGATCAGGGAGGTTATCGTCTGGCGGTGGAACTGCATGCGTACCTTCCGGGAACCGATCAGGCCCAGGGCCAGCGGATCATGGATGAGGCGCACCAAACCTGTCCCTATTCCAAAGCCCTGCGTGGCGACACAACGGTCAAACTGTTGGTGGATTAACCCCGCATGGCCGCCCCGCTGACCCACTGGATTTCCTCGGACCCGACCACGATCTAAACCCCAATCGTCCGCCACTCATCGGACCGCAGCCAACCTAGAACCCCATGAAAGACCCGGTTTATAAACTCATCGAACTCACTGGCACCTCCACCACTTCCATCGAGGACGCCGTGGGCAAAGCCATCCAACGGGCGCACAAAACCATCAAGAACCTAAGCTGGTTTCAGGTGGTTGAAACGCGCGGCAACATTGACAAGGGGAAGGTGCACCAATGGCAGGTGACCCTCAAAGTCGGATTCACGGTGAAAGACTAAACGCCAGCGAGCGGGAAACGAGCCGGTTAATTTTATGAAGCATATGACTAAAGCACCCACGACCGCGGAATTGAATATCACGCGCGAACAGATGATTCGGTTGTTGAACGAGGATCTCGCCGGGGAATACCAGGCAATCATTGCCTACACGGTGTACAGCCAGGTCCTCAAGGGGGCCGCGTACACCGACATTGCCCGCGAATTGGAGGCGCATGCCGGCGAAGAATTGCAGCATGCCCTGAAGCTGGCCAAACAGATTGATTATCTTGGGGGCATGCCGGGCGTGACGCCCAAGCCGGTCATTACTTCCAGCGACCCCGTGACCATGCTGCGCGCGGATCTGGAGAACGAACGGGAAACGGTGGGGCGCTATCGCGAGCGCATCCGGCAGGCGGAGGCCATGGGAGAATTTGCGTTAAGCGAAACCTTGCGCGCCATCATTGTCCAGGAACAGGAGCATGAAATTGATCTGGCGGCCGCGCTGGGGATTGACGTGCCGCTCCCCAAAACACCGGCCGCCAATAATGATCGCAGCCCGCTGAAGAACGGCCACACCGCCAGACGATCAGCACCGGCGACAGCAAAAACAAACAGCCCATGAAGCCAAATCCACTCAAGCAAGGGGTCTTGACCCAAAATGCCACCGGCCTCGGGACGGTGACGCGAAGTATGGTGCATGCGCGGGCGGTTGAATTGGCGGTCATCAACGGCCGTTCCCAGCACGACCTGGCGCAATCCGATTGGCAACAAGCCAAACGGGATTTGGCCGGGGCACCGGGCCCGGACCCGAACGAGGCCATCCTTGAATCCGCCCCCGAATCCGAACGCTGGGATCCTGTGGCCGGCACCGCCGGCCACAAAGTACCCGCGGCGCCCGGGGAAGATGAGGATGACGAAGGGCGCAGCGATCAAGAACGGCTCACCGAGGCAGGGATCGCTGAAGCGGCGCTCGAGCAATCGAGTCGCGCCAGTCGCGCCGCGGCAACCCAGGACAAATGAAACCCCTGAGCTGGCGCCATCCCTTGACAACGCCACCCGGCGCGGGTGTTCCCAAATGAACCGCGCCACGCCACCCATGCGGAATTTCGCCATCCGGCTCATGGCTTGCGAACCGGGGCCCCAACGAACTTCCGGGCCCAAACCCGCATCGGGCTTTTACGTTTGTGAGAAGTTGCATCGGCGGCTGGCAAAATTCATGGGCCCCACCGGTTTTCGCGCGCTCCTGACGCGCGCGCTCGCCTTGTCCGCCGCGGAAGTTTCCTGGCTGCGCGCGGTGCAGATTAAAGCGGATGGGTCGCTGGCCGGATGGGAGGCGCCGCCGGCGCCACAGGACGCGGACGAATTGCGCGAAGGCGGTGTGGTTCTGCTCGCCCAGTTGCTGGGCTTGCTGGTGCTCTTCATTGGCGGAGTTTTGACCGTACGGCTGGTGCGCGAAGTCTGGCCGAAAGTCCGGCTCGATGATTTGAATTTCGGAAACGGAGGCATGCATGAATCGACACGCTAAAACACCCAAGCACAAATTGCCGAAGCAAGTCGCGCGTCAACCGGCCAAAGTCACGATCCGCAAACTGCCGACCGGGGTGCGCGGGCTGGATGAAATCCTGGGCGGCGGCATCCCGGAATTTTCGTTCAACATCATCGCGGGCGCACCGGCTTGCGGTAAAACCACCCTGGCGCATCAGATCGTTTTCGCCAATGCCACGGTGAAATCCCCCGCCCTCTATTTCACCGTGCTGGGCGAACCCGCCCTGAAGATGCTGCGCTATCAGCAACAGTATTCCTTCTTTGAGGCAGCCAAGCTGGGCAACGCCATCCGCTTTATCAATCTGAGCGACGTGGTGGTGGAGCAGGATTTGAACACGGTCCTCAAGGAGATCATCTCGCAAGTCACGGCGGTCAATCCGGGGATTGTGGTGGTGGATTCCTTTCGCACGGTGGTGCGCAAAGCCTTGGCCGACGTGAACGAAATGGAACTGCAGGCGTTCATCCAGCGCCTCGCGCAATTCCTCACCAGTTGGGAAGCCACAACTTTTCTGGTCGGCGAATATGTGCCGGAAGAGGTTCGCGACAGCCCGGTGTTCAGCGTCGCCGATGGTCTCTTCTGGCTTTCGCAATTGACGGAGCGCAATTCCGTGGTGCGCAAATTGCAAATCCTCAAGTTGCGCGGCCAGGCTTCGGTGCCGGGATTGCACACCGTTCACATCCGGGAGTCCGGGCTGCAGGCCTTTTCCCGCACGCTCGGATTGGACGGCAAGAAGATCAACCCGTTGCGGGGGCCGCGGCGGCTTTCCATCGGCATTCCCGAGCTGGATCGGATGATGGACGGCGGCCTGCACCAAGGCGACAGCCTCCTCGTGGCGGGGCCGTCGGGGACGGGAAAAACGGCGCTGGCCACGCAATTTATCGCCGCCGGATTGCGCCAGCGGGAACCCGCCGTGATGGCGCTGTTCGAAGAACGCCCGCAAGGCTATACGAATCGCGCGGACAGCCTGGGGTTGTATTTTGAAAACCCGCTGATAACGGGAATGCTGGAAATTCTTTACCTGCGTCCGCTCGACCTTTCGGTGGATGAAATCACCCAGGAAATTCTCGATGCCGTCGCCCGGGTCGGCGCCAAGCGATTGGTGATTGATTCGCTGGTCGGTTTTGAGATGGCGCTGGCACCTGGTTTCCGCATGGACTTTCGCGAGTCGCTCTACCGGATGATCGTGGCGCTGACCGGTGCCGGGGTCACGATCCTGACCACGGTCGAAGTTGAGGACAATTTCACGGCGCTCCAATTCAGCCACTACACGGTTTCGTTTCTCACCGATGACATCATCCGGCTGCGCTACGTGGAAATTGATGGCCAGCTGCGCAAAGTGATGGTCGTGATAAAAATGCGCGGCGGCAATCACAGCAAAGACATCCGCGAATATGTCATCACGGACAAGGGCGTGGTCGTCATCCACCCACGATCGACGGATTACGAGGGTTTGATCACCGGAATCCCCAAGCGAACCGGCCCGCGGCTGGCGCAAGCCGAAGAGGCGGCCCCGGAACCGAAGGCGAAACGGTAAGGAGAAATTCATGGTTGCTTATCTAACCTGCGGCCCGGATTTCCCGACGCTCGCCGACGCGAGTCCCGCCGGTACCAGAAAGGATTTAATGCCATGCCCGCTCCAACCGCTAAACAAAGCAACCTTCACCTGAGTACCATTCCGGACTGGTCAAAACGCGCGCAAATGATTTCGCGAACTTTCACGTTTAGGGGATGCTTGAAAAGCATCGCCTTTGTCTGCCGCATCGCCCGGAAAGCTCAAAAAACCAACCACCATCCGGAGATCGATATTCGTTTTGGTTCTTCGCTGTTCTCGGTGGAGCCCAGCGTGAGTCAAACATGGCCCCGCCGGTCGGATGGTAGTTTGGCCCGCCCTCACCCCGGCCCTCTCCCCCGAGGAGAGGGGGAAGCCAGCGCGTGCCACCCTGGTTGCGGTGACATTGCGGCCAGCGCCGCGCTTTCGATTTTTGCTCCCGCAGCCGCAGGAAAACTGGAACCGCGCGGACGGCCAGAAGCCGCACAACAATTCTCCCTCTCCTCGGGGGAGAGGGCCAGGGTGAGGGCGAGCGTTGACCCTGACTTCTCGGAGCCAACGAAAAAGATTTCTCCCGGGTCCGGCAATGCGATGAGCTCGGCTCCAAGTTATTTGCGACGTGATCATCGCGAATCCAGTTCCCAGAATCTGAAGTCCCAAGCGCCACGGAATTTAAGCAAGCGATTATGAATCTCAAGCAAGCCGCGACCGACCATCCCATCCTGAAACTGCTTGCGGAACGGTGGAGTCCCTATGGCTTCAAAGACCGTTCCGTCACGGAAGCCGATCTCCGTTCGTTGTTTGAAGCGGCGCGCTGGGCGGCGTCCTCCTACAACGAACAACCTTGGAATTATCTGGTGGCGACCCGGGAAAATCCCACGGAATTCAAACGGCTCCTTTCCTGTCTCGTGGAAGCCAACCAGGTCTGGGCCAAGACCGCCCCCGTGTTGGTCGTAAGCGTCGTGAGTTTGCGGTTTGCCGAGAACAAGCAGGACAATCGGGCGGCCGTCCACGACCTGGGTCTGGCCGCCGGGAACCTGGTGGTGGAAGCCACGGCGCGCGGCCTCTCGGTCCATCAGATGATTGGCATCCTCCCCGAACAAGCGCGGGAGATTTATCAGATCCCGGAGCATTTCGAGGCGTGGACCGCCATGGCCATCGGCTACCGGGCCGATCCGGCAAATCTTTCCGCGGACCTGAAGCAGCGTGACCTCACCCCCCGGCAGCGCAAGCACCTGAGCAAGTTCGTGTTCACCGGCCGTTGGGGACAGGCGTCACCGCTCGTGTTGCAACGCGATGCTTGAAATTAGCCGGCCGATGCGAAAGGGTTCGCTGCGGGTCAGTGTCAAACTGGGGTTTCACCCCATATCCTTGGCTTGGTTTTCGTGGGATGTTTTGCGGTCCATGAGCGTATGAAAATGATCCCCCCCAAGTTCGCGGCGATGTTGCTCGCGGTGGTGGTTTTGATCGGCTGCCAAGCGCCAAGGGCCCGAGCGCCAGGCGAACGGGGCGCGGCAACCTCGATCCGGAATAATTGCTACAGTTTGCTCCATCAATTGCTGGACGACGAAAAAAACGTGAGCCTGTTGCGCTTCATCAAACGGGAAGAGGATGATGTAAAAAAGCTGGTCAAACAAATTGCCAATGATGCGGCCGCCGGCGCGAAACTCCTCGAGGAACTTGCCCGGCACGATCCTTCCATCCGGCTGGACGACTTCCGGCTCCCGCCGGGGGAGGCCGCTACCCGCGCAGCGATTGCGGTCACCAAAAAGCATGAATTGTTGAGTCAATCCGGCGACGCCTTTGAACTGAGTTTGCTGTTAACCCAGGCCCAAGCCCTGAGTTATGCGTGGCATTTGGCGAAAGTAGCCGGCGAAAACGAACCGCAACCCGACCGCGCCCGGGCCCTGGCAGGCCTGAGTGTGGATATGGAGAAACGCTACCACGAGGTGGTCGGGCTGTTGCTCGTGAGAACAAAATGATCCGCCACGGAGCGGGCGTTCAATTATCCATTGCCCGCAGCAACCAACTCGATCAATTTGGGAGCGATCTCGTTCAAGGGCAGGATAAAATCAACATCGCCGGTTTCGATCGAGGTCTCCGGCATGCTGAAATCTTGCGAGGTGGGCCGGTCTTGAGCGAGCACCTTGCCGCCCATTTCCTTGATGATCTTGACTCCGAAGGAGCCATCGCCGTCGCCGCCCGTCAGGACAACTGCAATGGCGTTTTTCCGGTAAACCGCAGCCACCGAAGCGAACAGGGGCTCGGCCGACGGTCGCGCAAAATGCACTTTGTCTGCGGCGGAAGAGGAAAGCTCAAGGCGGCCGCCTTTCGCCACCGACAAGTGGTGGTTGGGCGGGGCAATAAAAACGCTGGCATGGCGCAGGAGGTCGCCCGTATTAGCCTGCCGAACTTCCAATTCCGAGCGGCCATCCAAAATCTCGGCGAGGAGACTCTTATGGTCGGGCGAGAGGTGCATCACGATGGCAATGGCGGCGGGGAAATTCGCCGGCAAGCCACCGAGAATGACGGATAAGGCATTCAAGCCGCCCACCGAGGCTGCCATGGCGATGACGCAACGGGCCGGATCGTTTGGGTAGTTGGTCACGAAAGTTTTCGGCCCGGAGCCGGTCGGTTGATCGGAGCGGCGTTGGCCGGTGTGGCGGCGCCAGCGGTTGAAGCGGAGGTTGCCGCTGGATGGGCGTTGGGCATTTGCCGGATGCGCGCGTTGGTCTGGTGGCCCGCCATTTCGGTTAAGCTCCCATGCACGCTTTCAAGTTACGAATTAACCTGGCCGCCGCAATGGGGTGTTCCACCCATCCTCGGGTTTGGGCGACGTATGGCCCAGCACAACTTTCCCAACCTCTGATGCCGCGCTTCAAGCCGACTGCCGCCGGTGGGTCAAGACCACCGGGTCGGACGCAGGGTTTCACCCCATAGCCAAAGTCCACCCGTCGCTTACTGTCGCTCCAGAAAAAGATGGCGGACGCGGTGACCTTAAAATGAAAGCCCGGTAATGCTCCTCCTCCTTGCGCGGCTTTTTGCCTCGAGCCGGCGTTCCCGGCTCCGCCGGGTCCGGCGCGCCACGCCGCTGCAATTTCCGGGTCGGGTAACACCCCATAGGACGAGTTGCCTCCGTGGCCTAAGGTCGGGCAGCCCGCCGGTGGCGGGAACACTTTTGCCGCCATGTTGACGGCGAAGGAAAACAAACAACCAACAAAAAAAGAACAAAATGACGACACTCGAAATCAAAGGCGACTGGAACATCACCAAAGGCAAACTGAAACAGAAATGGGCCAAGCTAACGGATTCCGATCTGCAATATGCCGAGGGCAAGCAGGAAGAACTGATTGGCCGGATTCAGAAGCGCACGGGCGAAACCCGCGAAGCGATCGAAAAGATCGTCAAGGAATCCTGCTCCTCTTGCGGCTGCAACTAGGCGGTTTATCGCGCGGGTGGACCGGTTGATTTAGCTGGAATCCGGCGCCCGCGCAACTCCGCCAACCGTTATGCAGATTGCTCTGAAACTAGCCGCGGAAGCCAAGCCGGCCCCAGCTCAGCGGACGCTCAAGGAACAGCCCCCATTTGTCGTGGATGCGCTTTCGTCCGCGCTCGCGAACCATGCCCCGGCGGCCATCGGCCCGAGTCGAAGGTTGCTGATCGTGGATGACAATCCCGTCGTGTTGAAGGCGTTTGCCCTGAGGTTGCGCGCCAGCGGGTTTACCGTGACAACGATCTTGGACGCCGCTGCGGTGGCCAGTGCGGCGGAAGAGTCGGCGACGGAGCTGATCATCCTTGACGTCAATTTCCCGGGCCATGAAAATTCGGACTGGAACGGCTACACCAGCGTAAAGTGGCTGCAAAGATTTCCGAAATTGGCCGGCATCCCGGTGATCTTGATTTCGGGGGAAGATGTGAAACAAAATCAGGCGAAGGCGCTGGCCGCGGGGGCCGTGGCGTTCTTTCAGAAGCCCGTGCCGTACCCGGAACTGCTGGCCACGATCGCTCTCGCCTTGGGCATCAAAAAATAACGGTGCCCGGCTGCAGTTTCCTTCCGGGCCCTGAATTCCGTTTCATTCCAAAAGCTCGCGACTCTGGCCGCCGCCGGCCCGGGCCATTCTGCCGGACTGACAAGCCCGGTTGCTTCGGCTACAACGCTGTCATGCCGAGCCCGGAAAAACTCACCGAATTCGTCGCGTGGTGTCAATTGAACATCACCGGCGACGAAAAAGGTCAGGCGCAAATCTTCCTCGACCGCCTCTTCCAAGCCTTTGGCCAAGCCGGCTCGCTGGACGTCGGCGGCACGGCCGAACTCCGCATTCGCAAAGCCGAGGCCGACGGCGGCGGGACGGCATTCGCCGATTACATCTGGAAACCCGTCGTGCTCGTGGAGATGAAAAAGCGCGGCACGGATTTGCAGAAGCACTACCGCCAGGCGTTCGATTACTGGTCGCGCCACGTGCCCAATCGCCCGCGTTACGTCGTGCTCTGCGACTTCGACGAGTTCCGAGAGTTGCACATTGCTGACTGAGACGGCTTCAATACAATGACGACAGAATCATGACCATCGCCATGAAACAGTTGGAAGATGAGCGGACGTTCGCCACGCCTGGCCAAGATAGGCGGCACGAACTCGGTCAATTCCTCACGCCGCATCCGGTGGCGGATTTCATGGCGTCTTTGTTCGAGGCGCGAATGCAGGAGTTGGATTTGTTGGATGCCGGAGCGGGAGACGGAGCGCTTTCGGCTGCGTTGCTCAGGCGGCTCTGCGCTTCGCATCACAGGCCAAAGAGAATTACCATTACGGCCTATGAACTCGACGAGGCGCTGATCGAATCGCTTCACGCGACTTTGCACGGCTGTCAGCAGGAATGTGAGCGCTTAGGCATCGAGTTTTCCGCAACTGTGCTCAACCAGGATTTCATCGCCACCGCCGTGCCGATGGTGCGCGGGGATCTGTTCGTGTCACACCAGCCGCGCTTCAACGCCGCCATCGTGAATCCACCTTACCGGAAGATTCGGAGCGATTCCTCCACGCGCCTGCTGCTTCGCTCGGCGGGCATCGAGACGGGTAATCTGTACACAGGTTTTGTCGCGCTCGTCACCAAACTATTGGCGGATTGCGGAGAATTGGTCGCCATCACGCCGCGAAGTTTCTGCAACGGGCTTTACTTCAAACCGTTCAGGAGAGATTTTCTCGAATCGATGTCGCTGCGGCAGCTACACGTCTTTGAGTCCCGCTCGGCGGCGTTCAGTCGCAACGATGTGCTTCAGGAAAACATCATCGTCCACGCGGTCAAACGCACGTCCAAGCCGGAGCGTGTCATTATTTCCAGAAGCAGTGGAGCGTCCGGCAGTTCAGTCACTCAACGCGAGGTCGCATACCGCCAGGTTGTTTCGCCAGACGACGCAGAGCAGTTCATTCATCTTGCTGAAGGCGACGCGCAAGACAGCGCGCGAGCGATCATGGACCGGCTTTTAGCGTCGTTGCCTGAGTTGGGCTTGTCCGTATCGACCGGGCGCGTGGTGGATTTCCGGGCCAAGGAATTTCTGCGGCGCCAACCTGAACGCGATACAGCGCCGCCGATTTATCCCTGCCACTCCAACGGCGGCTTCGTGCATTGGCCAAAAGAGAAGCCGCGCAAGCCAAGCGCCATCGTAAGCAACGAGCAAACGCGCGAGCTGCTCGTGCCCGCCGGGATCTATGTGCTGGTGAAACGGTTCACGGCCAAGGAAGAGCGGAAACGCATCGTAGCGTGCATCTACGACTCGCATCAGATTCACGCCCCGCTCGTCGGCTTTGAGAACCACTTGAATTATTTCCACGTCAACGGTCACGGTTTGCCGATGTCGCTGGCTAAGGGCTTGGCTGCGTTTCTGAACTCGACGGTTGTGGATGTCTATTTCCGCCAGTTCAACGGGCACACCCAAGTCAACGCAACAGACCTGCGAAGTCCTAAAAGCAAATGCTCCAAGTTGGATAGATGCCCTTCGCTCGGGCGAAGATTTCGGACAAGCTCATTTCGATATGCTCGCGTGTTCCAGTATTCACGAGCACAAACCCAAATTGCTTTTTCAGGCTTTGGGCGACGAGCACTTCAGCCGCAGTCAGTCCGAAGAAATAGCCGGAGAAATCCGGGCGTAGCTTCTTCCGCGTGGATTTGATTTCAAAGACTGTTATTTGCGCCAAGTGCTTTTCGACCTCTGCTAAGTCATTCAAATCTACAGACCCGGAGAGCTTGACGACGTCGAAGGCTTTCCCATAAACGACCTTCCCCTTCTTTGCGAACGCAACAAGAAGGTTCTGCCTTTGCTTGCCCGTCGGGAGGATAAATCCCGCTTTCTTGGCGACGAGAATGGCCACCGCCACATTTGCGGTTTTCTGACCAGATTGAAACGCGACAACTACTTCGTTTTTCATGGCTTCAGCCACCTTTCGTGCGACGCGATTTGCCAAATTTGCCAGAATAAGCAGCCGCGAATTCCTCGATGCTCAGTCCAAGCGCGTCGCAAACGAGGACAGTCTCCACGAAGTCGAGGCGGCGCTCGCCGCTCTCGTATTTGCTCACGTAGCTCTGCGGTAAATTCAAGCGCTTGGCTAAATCTGCCTGTGTGAGATTCTTTGCGACCCGCGTTTTCTTGAGGAGTTCGCGGAAGACATCGTCTGCCTGAGTGTATCTGGTCTTCGACACTCGACGATGATACTGGGCTTGCAATGGATAACCCAAAATCGGATATTGCAGCCCGCAAATGCTACGCACAATTACAGTCGCTGACGTTCAGGCTGCACTCGATGGCTTTGTGCAGGCTGGATTAGTCCGTGCGTCTTCACCGACTCAACCAGCCAGCCAAAGAAAACGATTTGGGAAAAGCCAGCAGAAGCTCATCAAAACCGTCATCGAGGAGTTCTGCCCATGCTTCGTACCGGGCGGAACGGTGGTTTATATCGGTGATGCGGAAAACAAATTCCTGCACTTGGACGCTGACTATTTGGAACGACTTGGCGTTGCGATTCCCGCTCCAGCGAAAATGCCGGACGTTGTAGTCCATGATACAAAGCGGAACTGGTTATTGCTGATTGAGGCTGTGACCAGCGCTGGGCCGGTTGATAGGAAACGTCGGAAGGAATTGAAAGAATTGTTCGTCGGTTGTAAAGCTGGATTGGTTTTCGTGACAGCTTTCTCGAACCGCGATGTTATGCGGAGTTTTTTGACGCAGCTTTCATGGGAAACGGAAGTGTGGGTTGCCGAAGACCCGGAACATCTGATTCATTTCAACGGCGAACGGTTTCTTGGACCTTATCCCGATGTGATGCCGAAAATTGGTTGAATTGAACCGTAAAGCCCAATTTGCATTTAGCTGTATGCCTGTCACAGGCTTCGAAACCTTCCCCAGGTCGCAGTTTGGCGTTTCGCCCAGCGCCACTAGGCGCGACATCATTGTAGAACCGCCCACGAAAAATCGTCCCAGCTCCGTAGGAGCGACATCATCGGAATATTCCGCCCCTGACGGAGCTGAATCAAAATCAACGCCCGCCAGCTACAAAGATTCCGCCCCGGACGGGGCTGTGCCCAAAAACTCCGCGTTGTCCCCCGACGTCATCGCGAAGATTGACGCG
>JANXWY010000448.1 GCA_025350905.1 Verrucomicrobiota bacterium | reverse complement strand
TTTGTCTCCCAAGCGACGGTGAACGACTTCGTCCCGTAAAATTGATGTTGGCATTCTACGATGTTGGCACAGCTGCTGCGCTCTCTGTCTATCGAAAGCCGCAATCCACCCTCCGCCTGCTAGGCGTTTATTTTGGAAAGTGGAACGTGGTTTTGTGAAAGGCATAGCAAACATGATGCAAACCATTGAAATAAACCCGGTGACGAAAGGCTTCTTGCCGCATACGGAAATCGCGCTGCTCTTTCCGCTGCTGCTCGAATTGAACCCCGCCCCGCCGGTCAGGTCATCCGACTGGATTCCCTTTGGTGAGGAATGGGACGACACGCCCGCGCTACGATGTACCGCGCTGGATGATTTCTAGTCACCCGCCAAACCAGTCTGCCTCGACTGGCACCTGGGCCGCGGGACAACCCGTCACCGCGGCCATCACCGGATAGACATTTCCTTTGGATCTTCGCCTTTCAGTCCGTATTTCATCAGAAACCGCATCAGCCCCATGCTGTACGACGCTTTGGCCGCTGACCCGGTGAAAATGCGACCCATGTGTTTGTTGACGTGCGGATAGGCGAGCCGGATCAACAGATTGTCGCGCATCATTTCGCCGACGCGAAAGGAGGTGAACATCCGGCCATCGTAAAAGTAATTCACGATTTCGTGCCACGTTTTGAGATGATGGATGACTTCCGCCTCGTAGCGTTGGTAGGCGACCGCAGTCCCCGCGCGGATCGCATCGAACAGCGCCGTCGCACTGGTAATGCCGATGAGGAGTCCGCTGGAAAAGACAGGGTCAATGAAACCTGCCGTGTCCCCGACGAGCACCCAGCCATCCCCGACGAGCCGCTCCGAGACGAGTTGATAATTGGTGTATTCCATCACGGGGGTGAGGCGCGTCGCGCCCGCCGTGGCGATGCGCAACACGGAATCCTGCTTCAGTAAATTGTCGTAACGTTCCTCGGGGGTCGCGCCATACTTCGGCGGATGTTCCGAGCCGATGACGATCCCCAACGACACTCGGCCCGGTAGCGGAATGCGCCAGCTCCAACCGTGGTCGAGCCGCGAGGAGTGAACATAGCCGTCTTGGTAAAGTTCCGTGCGATCGAGATGCGCAAACAGCGCCGTGTCTTTGCGCCCGCCTTCGCGGCTGGGAATTTCCAGCAACTTGGGCAGCACCCGCGCCCGGCCCGTCGCGTCCACGATCAAATCGGGATGGCCGCCAAAAAAATTGTCCGTGGCCGTCAGCGTGTCGCCCGTCAACCGGACCTGGTCGGGGCGCCCGCCGCGTTCGACTCGCGCTTCCATTTCAAAAACTTTGGCGCCGGCGCGCTGGGCGGCGGCGAGCAAAGTCGACTCGAACTTGAGGCGCGGCACATTGTAGGCGTAGTCCGGCAGCGGACCGCAAAAATCCTTGAACGTGAACGGATAGTCGCCGAACGCGTTCATGTTGAAGATCGCGCCCGGTTTGTATTTCGCATAGGCGCGGACTTCGTCTTCGACGCCGAGCCGCCGTAAAATCGGGATGATCGCTGGCACCAGTGATTCGCCCACGAGCAACGGCGCCGGGCGGGGACGATGCAACACCGCCACGCGGATGCCTTCGCCGGCCAGCAACGTGGCCAGCGTGCTGGCCGCCGGTCCGCCACCGAGAATCGCCACCGTATTGATGCTGCCACTTTGTTGATTGTTCATATTCTACCCGGCGACAATGCCCAAGCCGGGGAATGATGACGGTGGCTGGGGGTAATTTTCAAGCCCGACGGTGACTGCGGATTCTGGACCACGATTTGTTGTCGCAAGTCCGTGGTCGATATGCTAACGCTGGATTGCGAACAATGAGTGCCACGCCTTCAACTCCCAGTTCCCGTCGCCAAACTGCCGGTCCGTGTTTCACTCGAGCCGTGACGCGCGCGCTGGCGGAGGAGCCGGCGCTGGAAGCCGTGACGCTGGATCGCGCGCGCAACACCATTTCGGTCGCCACGCTGGGTCGCACGGACGTGGCCAAACTCACCGAGCGGGTTAGTGCCCAAATCCATGCGGCAGAAGAAACCCAGGACGCTTGTCAGCTGCTCCGCGGCACGGGCGATTGCAGCACTTGCGAATCGCCGTTGACTGGACCGGAGCGACAAAACATCACCATCAAACACGAGCACGGCGCGACCACCATTGCGCGCGTGACTTGTCCCACGGCGCCCAAATTCTGGCGCTGGCGTGATCTGCCGTTCCCCAAAGTCGTGCAGCGGGACGTGGAGTTTCTCGAAGATCATCACCACGAAGATGAGTGGAAGCCGCAATTGGTGTTGGCAATACTATGCGGCGCGCTGGGCTTATTGGCGGCCTACGTCGCGCCGCCGGCCTGGCGATTCCCTCTGTTTGCATTGAGTTATCTGGCGGGGGCCTGGTTCCCGGCGGAAGAAGTCTGGGAGCGGTTGCGCCAGCGGGCGATTGACGTGCATTTTCTAATGATCGCGGTGGCCGTCGGCAGCGCGAGCATCGGCGCGTGGGGGGAAGGGGCGACGTTGCTGTTCCTGTTCTCGTTTTCCGGGGCGCTCGAACATTATGCGCTCGGTCGGACGCAAAAGGAAATCCGCTCGCTCTTCCGCGATGCGCCCAAAGTGGCCACGTTGCTGGATGCGCAGGGGGGCGAAACGGAAATGCCGGTGGACCAACTCCGAACCGGCATGCGCTTGCTGGTCAAGCCCGGCTCGCAGTTTCCCGTGGACGGCGAAGTCCTCAAAGGCGGCACGGCGACCGATGAATCCAATCTGACCGGCGAAGCCACGCCCGTCGAAAAAAACGTGGGCGACACGGTGCTGGCCGGCACCATCAATCTCTGGGGCGCAGTGGAAGTGGGCGTACTGCGGCCCGCCGCCCAGAGCTCGCTGCAAAGAATCATCCAACTGATCAAGGAAGCGCAGCAGCAGAAGGCGCCCTCGCAACAGTTCGCCGACAAGTTCGGTACCTATTACACCTACTTCGTGCTGGCACTTTCGGCGGTGATGTTTTTTGTTTGGTGGTGGGGCTTCCATTTGCCGCCGTTCTCTTCCACCGCGGCGGCGCAGAGCGCGTTTTACCGGACCATGACGCTGCTGGTCGTGGCGTCGCCGTGCGCGCTCGTGCTTTCGATTCCGTCGGCGGTGCTGGCCGCCATCGCGTGGGGCGCCCGGCACGGCGTGCTGATTCGCGGCGGCGCGGCGGTGGAAAAGCTGGCCGAGGTCACCATCGTCGCGCTCGACAAGACCGGCACGCTCACAACCGGCGAATTGCGCGTGGAGCAAGTGGCGAGCTTCCCGCCGGGCCGCGAAACCGAAGTGGCCCAAGTGGCCTACTCCCTCGACCGGCTTTCAACGCATCCCCTCGCGCGGGCGGTCACCCGGCACGGCAAGCAAAAGGGTTTGACGGCCATTGAGTTCGCGCATTTTGAATCCGTAACTGGCCAGGGCGTGCGGGGTCGTTGCGAACGGGGGGAATATTTGCTGGGCCGGCGCGAATGGATTGCGTCGGCGCGGGGCGATCAAGCCGTGGCGCAGGTGCTGCCCACCGCGCCAGGTTTCTCGGAAATCTGGCTCAGCAACCGCGAACTGCTGGGCCGCATCATTCTGCGCGACGACATTCGTCCACAGGCGCAGGGCGTGGTGGACGAGTTAAAAGCCAGCGGCTTGCGCACCGTCATCCTGACCGGCGATCGGCGTGCCACCGCAGAGCATTTGAAATCGGAATTGCACTTGGACGAGGTCCGTGCGGAATTGAAGCCGGAGGAAAAAGTGGCGGCGATCAAAGCGCTGAGCGAGGGCGGCAATCGCGTGGCGATGATTGGGGACGGCGTGAACGATGCGCCCAGTCTGGCGGTGGCGCATGTGGGGGTGGCGATGGGGGCCCGCGGTTCGGACGCCGCCCTGGAACAGGCGGATATCGTCTTGATGCACGACCGGCTGGAAAACTTTCTCGCGGCGTTTCGGCTCAGCCAGCGGGCGCGACGCGTCATCCGGCAAAATCTCGTGATTTCGATGGGTACGGTGGTGGTGTTGGTGGGATTTGCCCTCCTCGGCAAGATCCCGTTAACCATTGGGGTGGTCGGTCACGAAGGGAGCACGGTAATTGTCGTGATGAACAGCCTGCGGCTGTTGTTCGGCGGGGCGAAGCAAGGGTGACGAGCCGGTTTGGCGACTGAGCGACTGAGAGCAGGAAACTTCTGGAAGGCTAAAGCTGTCACACCGGATTTTCAGTCGTGACTGCTACCCGCGTCGGATTTCCGAGCCTTGGAAGAGGATTTCGATGCGGTAAACCTTCTTGGTCCGACACGTCAATTTGCCCGTGGCCAGATCAATTTGCTCGGGGATTTCGATCCGATGGATGTCCACGCCGGCGTGATAACCGCGTTCGGAAAACACGTCAATTACCATCGCCAACGCCAGCGGGTTATCCAGCAGCTTGTCTTCCGTATTGATGTGCGCCGAGCCGGAGATGGCGTGACGCAGGACAATCGGGATGATCTTGTCTTCGATGAAGGTCACGACTTTACCGAACAACCGCGCATGTTCCAGTTCGTAACTGTCCAGCCGCTTCACCAACTCCTGCCGCGCGTGAACGATGATCTGGTTGGCGACCGGAACACCGCGCAGTCGGTCCACCGTGCGCGAATCCAACTCCAGCGTGCTTTGATATTCCAGTTCCTTGAGGATGTTCTTCTCCACCTCGGCGAGTGACCCCTGCGCGTTGATGAAATGATAATGGAAGATTTCCTTCAACGATTGCAGCGCTTCCCACGTCTGTTCCTTAAATACCCGGTACCGCCGCCGCGCGAGCGCTTCGTCGTGATCCGTGGGCCGGTCTTCCGGCCGTTCGGCTTTGCCGTCGCGGGTCGCTAATTCGATGAGCGCCTTCGTCTCGCGCCCGCGCTTGAGCTGCCGCGCCACGGATTCGGCTTCCGTCACGAACAACACCATAATGTGGATCGTTGGCTGGCGGAAATGGATGCTCAACAGCGTGTGATAATATTCCCGGCGCAACGCGTGCATTTTGTCCACGAGCAACTTGAGACATTCCACCTGCACTTGCGTACGGGGAAAACCATCGAGGATCACACCGTCTTGATACTCGCGGTGCAACAACGCCCGTAACACCAGCCCGACCACTTCGCGATCACCCACCATGTTGCCCGCGTTCTTCAACGTCCTGGCCTCGGGCGAATTGAGCAGGGCACTGATGAGCACGGGTTGACACGTGAGCCCGCGGACCTGGGCGATGAAGGCGGTGTTCGTGCCTTTGCCGGAGCCGGGGGCCCCGCCGAGCAGAATGATTTCTTTGGGAAACCGAAGATGGTCCTGGCCGACTTCCCGTTCCAACTCACGCCAGACGGCGTCAAAAATAAGTTGGGCATCTTTGATTTCAAGATCGCTGCGCCGGGCGGTTGGTGCCACCGCCGGGGGCGCGAAGTCGTTGGATGAAGTCATAGCCTGAGTGAACGAACGGCCCCATCATAAGAACCGCCCGCGTCCGACGCACGCGGTTTCGGTCGAACCTCCGGATAAAACTTTCCGCCTGCCGTGGCTTCGCTCTTCCCCGACCGCGTGGAACAGAGTGCATGACTCGGCGACTTTGGAAATTGGTTGTTGGACTTTAGGCGGGCATTTCGGTCGGCATAAGTTACAAACGCTCCCGTCGCACCCCGGGTCGTTCTATGGTCAGCAATTCCAAAACATTAATCAGCATCGCCTCGGCTTCTCCCTGGTCGAGGCCGAGAAAGAATTATCGCAGCTCCGCGTCTCCGCGCCTCCGCGGTTAAGGTTGCTCACAGCTGTGGAAAAGCCGCTTGCTTTGCGGCTCCGGAGAGGCAGATAGTTGGCATCTGATGAAGCTGACCGGATGCCTGACTTTTCTCGCGCTTGGGGCGGCGTTTCTCGTGGGCAATACTTCGACGGCAGCGCCGGTCCAACTCCCGGTGCTGCGGAATACTGTCACCAACCTTGAGACATCGTGGTTTGGAGCGCCGGCGATCTATGATCTGGATGGTGATGGGCGCAAGGAACTGATCACCACCTTCTACTCGATCTCTGTGTGGGATTCGAACCTGAACCTGCTCAACAAGACCGCTTCCGGCAATCGTATCTTTGCGCCCGCCGTAGTGGCCGATTTAGACCGGGACGGAATCACCGAGATCGTCGTGGGTCAGGGAAGTAAAATTATCGCCTACGAGTGGAAGAACGGAAAACTATCCATCAAGGCGGGTTGGCCCTTCGACACGGCCATTGCCGGCAGCACAACCCCCGAAGTGCGCGGACTGGCAGCAGCCGACCTCGACAACAATGGGACCATCGAGATCATCGCCTCCAACACTCAGACCGGCACGGACAAGCCACAGGTTTATGTCCTCAACCCCAACGGCACGCTTTATCAACCGCCGGGCCTGACTTGGAACGCCTGGCCTCGCTACAACACTGCTACCGGAACGGGCAACGACGCGGACTCCAATGGGCCCGGCAATCACGGCTATGGCTGTTACGGGCTCAATGTCGGCGTGGGTAATCTGGACGACGATCCCAAGCTCGAAATCGTCGTCACGTTTGACAACCACCAGGTGAACGTCTTCCACCATGATGGAGTGTCGATGCTGGCATCCGATTACTATCGCAACCGGAATAATCCGTATCTCAATAACCGACTCAACTGGGGGCAGATGATTCGGTGGTTCGATCCGGTGGTTGAATCACAGCATTACCACGATCATTCGGGAATTTATCCCACCCCGGACATCACGCCGTGGTGTCAGTGGACAGCCTCGCCGTGCAATGTGGTGGACTTGAATGGAGACGGACACAATGAAGTGGTGGGAGTTCCCAACGTCGAACTCGGCATGGATCCTTCTGGTAACAACTACCAAACGATTCATTACTCGGTGATGGCGTTGGAAGGAAGTTATGGCGACGGTTCGCGCAGCGCCCGCCGGCTCGCTGGGTGGGAGAATCTGCCATCGGGAGATGCGCCGATTGTCCAACCGGACCCATATTATCCGCCGCCGGGTATTCCGGCGCCGACCACCGTGGATATCAACGGTGACGGGTTGCCTGAGGTTATCGTGGGCATGAATGACGGCTACGTTTACGCCTTCGGCACCAATGGGACGCGGCTATGGCGTACTGATATTCGCCATGGCCGGGCAGTGATGTACCCGTCCGAAATCCTCGTCGCCGATCTTAACCAGGATGGAACGAATGAATTGGTGCTGACGACGTACGGAAATCCGGACTCTATCGCCCCGGGCCAGGCGCACGGCTATCTGATGTTGCTCAATAACCAGGGTGGTGTGCTCCATGATATCCAATTGCCGATTCAGGGGAACAATGGAAATGGAAAAGGCGCGCCCGCGGCGCCGACATTGGGCGACCTGGACGGCGACGGCACGTTGGAAATCGTGGTGCAGACTTTTGAAGGCAGTCTTTTCGTTTACCATGTGCCCGGTTCCTCAACTCTATCAGTGCCCTGGCCGACTGCTCGTGGCTCGTATCTCCGACAAGGGCGGTCATTTCGGTCCGGGCCGCCGACTCCGCCCAACATTGTTTCGGTCAAAGTGGGAGCAACCGATGCGACCGTGGATTGGAAGGCGGACCCTTATACTTACCAAGTGCTCGAAACATGCACCAATCTGACAGGGCCGGCTTCGGTATGGACCGCCTTGAAGGCCTTCTCGCCGCCTTCAGACCTCACAAATCGTTTCGTTGATTCGCCACTTCGCACCGCGAAATACTATCGCGTGCGCGCGGAATAAGAGGGCTGCCTGCTCGGAACTATTTCGTTGACCTGACTCTTCACCAATACGTTCGCGGCGGCTTTGGCCGGGTCAAGCAACGGTTGCGCGCGCCACGCGAAGCCGTGTTCGAAGCTGTCGAGTAACGGGGACTTGATTCAGAATATCGCGATTGAACCTCGCCACCATTGTGGTTAACCATTGGGCACGTCTATGAAAACACTCGTTCACGACTGTCGCGTAAAACTTTTGCTCCCCATCGCGCTGCTGGGGTTGGTCGCGACCGGATTGCCGGCCACGGATTTCGCGCAATGGCGCGGGCCGTTGCGCGACGGACATTCGCCTGAAACCGGTTTGCTTGCGGAATGGCCGAAAGACGGACCGAAATTGCTCTGGCAGGTGAACGATGTTGGCGCGGGTTATTCCACGCCATCGGTTGTGGGCGACCGCATTTATCTGCTCGGCACCGAGGGCTCGGAGGAATCGGTGCTCGCGCTCGCGGTGAAGGACGGCAGCCGGGTCTGGGCGGCGAAGTTGGGCAAGGTTGGCCATCCGGAACAGCAGCCGAGTTATCCCGGCGCGCGTTCGACGCCAACGGTGGACGGTAAATTCCTGTTCGCGCTGGGTTCGGACGGCGATCTGGTCTGTCTCGAAACGGCGAACGGCAAGGAGGTTTGGCGTAAACAACTCCGCACGGATTTCGGCGGGAAATACGGCGAGTGGGCGTATTCAGAATCGCCGCTGGTGGACGGCGATAAATTAATCGTCACGCCCGGCGGCACGAACGCCACGGTGGTCGCATTGAACAAAAAGACCGGCGACGGGATCTGGAAATGCACCGTGCCTGAGGGGAGTGCGGCGGGCTATTCGTCGGTGATCATCGCGGAGTTTGCCGGCGTGAAGCAATACGTGCAGTTTCTCGCGAGCGGGTTGATGGGCGTGGACCCGAGCAACGGCAAGTTGCTCTGGCGTTACGAGAAATCCGGCAAGAGCAGTCCGGCGGTGATCATCACGCCGTTGGTGAGTGACGGCATGATTTACAGCGGCGCGTTTCGGGCAACGACCGCGCTCATCAAGCCGGTGCTGAAAGATGGCGTTTTCACGGTCGACGAAATTTATTCGAACGGCAAACTGCCGGTCGGTCTCGGTGGCGTGGTGAAGGTGGGGGATTATTTTTACGGCAGCGGCGGCAGTACGGCGATGTGCGTGGAGTTCAAGACGGGCACGGTGAAATGGGAGGAACGGAGCATCGGGGCGGGATCGCTCCTGGTCGCGGACCGGCGGATCTACAGCCACACTGAGAGCGGCGATATGGCATTATTCGAGCCGAGCGCTGAAGGATATCGCGAGAAAGGCCGCTTTACGCCGCCCGGCCTGCCGTCGCGCGCGAATCCGATGGAGAAGGCGTGGGCCTATCCCGTCATTGCGAACGGACAGCTCTATGTTCGCGATAAACAATCTCTCTGTTGCTACGACGTGAAAACGGGGAAGTAAGCTGAGGCAAGACATCGCGCAGCCTTAATGAATAGGCGGCGGTAATTGTTCGCCGTCGTTGCGGAGCCCCGGATTACTGTTCGAGCGCCTGACGAAACTCGGGATGCGTTTGCTGGAGGATGCGGTTGATGCGGGCCCGTTCCTCGTTGCCCACGTAGGCATACTTCGGATCGGGATTCGTTGACCGAAGCGCATATGCGAGCCGGCCGTAAACCTTACGCTTCAAGATTGCGGGCAGGGCGAGAAAACTTTCCGAATAGATCAGGTAACTGCAGCGGTTCCGGAAAATATGCCCGCGGAGGTTGAAGTCCTTGAGGGAATTGCCCTCGCGGTCGCGGGGGACTCCGGTCTGGAACGCGCCCGGAAAGGCCGCCGCGCCGGCGAGCCCTTCTGGCAAGTGGGCTTCGTCCTTGAACAGTAGATCGTTGACCACATCCTGCGCCGCGCCTTCAAACACCCGTTTGACGCTGTCATAGCTTAGTTCCTCGGTCACCGGTTCTTTGAGGTCGTGTTGCAGATCTTTTTGATACGCCAGCATGCGGCGGCAGTCCTGGGCGGCGCGAGTCAGGGTGTTTTGCATGGCCAGTTGGTGTTCGAACACCAGCAGCGCAACGATGTCGCTGCCGGGCGCGAGGTATGACTGCGTTTCAAAGTAGTGGGAAAGGTCCGCGACATTCGCCCCGCGTTTCAAGTCCACCACCAGTTCGCCTCCTTGATCCTGCGCCAGAACATTGCCCCGGTGTAAGGCCGTTCCATGGTGCCCGGTCACATACCACCCGGCCCAACGATTTGTGAAGGGCGTGCGAAAATCCACCACCTCCGAGCCAAAGCGCAACAGTGGCTCCCCCGCGGCGTCGGTGAAGACCGAGCGGGCAAAAATGCCGGGGATGCCGCGCACAAAGGTGCCGCCATGACAGCTCAGACACTCGTTGTCCCGCACAAATTTCGGCGCGTCGGCATTGGGATCGAAGCTGTAAAATACGGGACCCAGCTGCGGATCAATGGCCGCGATCTCGACCAGCCCGGACGGAAGCCAGCCGACGTAAATAGTGTCCGAGAAATAAAGCGCCCGAGGATGGTCGGGGCGGATGCGTTGCCGTTGGAAGCTCGTTTTGGAGAAAACCAGCAGCTGACTTTCGACTGGAATGCGGAGTTCCCGCAGCAGGCTTTGCACAATTTCCTTTCCGCGGCCCGTCCATTTCAACTCGCCCGCCGCCACCCGGGTTTGAATCTTTGCCAGCGCGTCGCGCGGGGTCGTGGTGGAATAGTTGATCGGCGGTTGTTCGTACGTCTCGGTGCTTTGGGCGTGGTTGACGTGCGCGGTGAGAACCACCAGCGCTGTTGTCGTTGCGAGCATCAATCTTCGCTTCATAGCATGAATGGCTGAGGGTGAGTCGGCACGCAACGCGTGCCGTCGGAACCTTAACCTGGTCGAATCCTAGAGCAGCCGGCCAGGGGTTGAATTGACTTCCGTCAAGCTTTCACGACGAGGCCCTCCCCACGCTGCATCGAGGTAACTTTCTTTCACCGTGCCGGCCCGATTTTGCCGGGTGCCAAATGATGCCACGTGGGTGACCGGGGCCCGGCCGCGTCACGCGACCGGTAATTTCGCACGATAGCGGGTCGGAGATTCGCCCGCGATCCTCCGGAAGACGCGGTTGAAGTGGCTCAAAGATTGAAATCCCGCCGCAAAAGCGATCTCACTGATGCGCAGGTTCGGATTGAGCAGGAGATTCCGGGCTTTCTCCACCCGGACGCGCGAGAGGTAATCCGTGAAATTCAACCCGGTCGTCTTCTTGAACATTTTGCAAAAGTAAAACGTGCTGGTGTTCACCGCCTTGGCGACGTCGCCGAGCGAGATTTCGTCGGCCTGATGCTCCTTGATGAACTGTTTGGCGCGCGTAATGGCCGGCGGCTCGGCGTTGGCGTTGCGGACGAGCAACTGATTGCTGACGAGCGAGAGGTGTTGGGCGAAAATGGTGAGCAGCCGCACGACGGATTCGTATTCCTTCGGCGAAATGACGCGGGTTTGGAAGTAAGCTTCTTCGAGTCGGCGCAAATCCACCTGCCAGCCCCAGTCGACGAGCTGCTTGGCGGCGCGGGCAAACTGGGCGCGGGTGGGTTTCTTGAGGAAGATCTGTCCGGTCTGGAGGAAACCGAGCAACTCATCGCCGATGGAAACCGGCACGCCCGTGTCGCACAAGCCGGCGAAACATTTCACCGTGCGGGGGCCGGCGCCGGCGGCTTCGGCAATCTTCTGCTGGGTTTCGAGACAGGCGGCGCACGCGCGGTTATTCTCGGCCATGAGGGCGCAGAAGGGGTTCTCGGCTTTTTTCCCACGTTGGACGATATGCCAGGATTCGACGGGACGCAGTGTCAGCGGCAGGCCGGTGGTCTTGCTGAAGGCGCGTTCGTAGTCCTGATAAATCTGCGAGCGCGTGAGCGCTTCGATGAACCGCTTGTTGGCTTCGTGTTCCACCCGGGCAAATTAGCGGTGCGCCGGCAGCGCGACAAGCCGCAAAGCCAGATCCATTTCCCAGCTCCCGTTCGCTCGCAGCGTGAATTGATCAACCGGGTGACCAAGCACCCGGTCTTTGCCACGGCCAAAACAGAGCCAAAACAGAGCTTGCGTTCCGGCCGGATTTCCGTAGCTTGCGGCTGCTGTTTTTGGAAGCGAGCGTAGCTCAGTCTGGTAGAGCGTCACGTTGCCAACGTGAATGTCGAGGGTTCGAATCCCTTCGCTCGCTCCATCTTTTATCGGGGTTTACTCACCCCACCCCCCGCTGGCAACAGTCTGGCAGCAGCGTTGCCCCGGCGGTAGCCTGATACCCGTTCCCCATCCTTCCCCCGCCACGGGCTTTTCCTGTCCTTGGACTTCGGTGGCGTTTGATGCGGACCGCCAGCCTGCGTTCTGCGGTAGTGATTGGTGAGATGACCATTTTGACGTTCGTCATCCTTGACCCGCAAATGTCCGTGATGATGGATGACGTGATCGAAGGCCGACCGGGTGACCCCAGCTCGCATCGTTCGGCCCGGTCCAGATTCGTTCAGCCTTGCCAGCCATTCGTTGGCGCCCGAAACAAGAATAGCCTTGCAAACACTGGGGCTGCCGCTTAACGGTAGCGGCGTGAGCACCAGCATCGGCCACCCAGCGCCCGTCGGCGAAACCCATTGAATCAGGTTCTCGCCGGTTCGTCCGGCCCCCACAAATTTGCGCAGACGCCATGAATACTTTACCCGAATACATTGATCAGTTGCCCAACCTCTGCGGCGCGGAGTCCCTCCTCGACACCGCCCGCCCGCCGCGGACCCCGGAGGGCGGGATTGATTTTGCCGGGATCAACAGCGCTTTTGCCATCGCCTTGCACATGCATCAGCCTTTGATTCCCGCGGGCGGGCCCGATCTGGCCACCGCCGAGATCATCAGCAATCTGAAGCATATGCGGGACAATCCTGGCATCGGCGACAATCACAACGCCTCGGTGTTCCACTGGTGCTACAAGCGCATGGGTGAGTTCATCCCTCAATTGATTGATGAGGGTAAACAGCCGCGCGTCATGTTGGAATATTCGGGCGCGTTGTTCCATGGGCTGCGCCACATGGGCCTGCATGATGTCTTCGACAGCTTGAAACGCATTACCTGTGATCCACGCTATCGCCACACGACCGAGTGGCTCGGTATGCCGTGGGGCCACGCCGTCGCGCCGTCGACCCCGGTGCAGGATTTTCGCCTGCACGTCCGGGCGTGGCGGCATCATTTCGCTGCGATCTTTGGGCTGGAAGCCTTGAGTCGCGTGCGCGGGTTCTCGCCGGCCGAAATGGCGCTGCCGAATCAGCCCGACATCGCCTACGAATACATCAAGACGCTGCGCGATAATGGCTATGAATGGCTGCTTGTGCAGGAGCACACCGTGGAGCAACCCGGGAACGGCCAGGGCCCGAAAAAAAAACATCTCCCGCACCGGCTCATCTGCCGGAACTCGCGCGGTCAGGAGGTCAGCATCATTGCCATCCTCAAGACCCAGGGCAGCGACACCAAACTCGTCGCGCAAATGCAGCCCTACTACGAGGCGAAAGGGCTGTCGCGTTGGGAGCTGGCCGGCAAACCAGTTCCCCCGCTGGTCACGCAGATCGCCGACGGCGAAAACGGCGGGGTGATGATGAACGAGTTTCCGCCTAAGTATCTCGAAGCCGTTCGGGAATGTTCCGGATCGCGCACGCCGATGATGAACGTGTCGGAGTATCTCGATCATCTGGCGGCGCTCGGCCTCGGCGAGCAGGATTTCCCCGCGCTGCAGCCGATTCACCAGAAGCGCATCTGGGAAAAGTTCAAGGCCGGTGACGGCGAAAAGAAAATGGCCGTCCTGATCGAGGAGCTGAAAAAACAGGATCATCGCTTCCACATGGAAGGCGGCAGTTGGACCAACGACATCTCGTGGGTGCGAGGTTACGAAAACGTCCTCGGCCCGATGGAGAAGAGCAGTTCGCTGTTCAACGAAAAAGTTCTCAAGCGCAACCTGCCGACCAGCGACCCGCGGTACCGCAACGCGCTGTTCCACCTGCTTTGTTCGCAGACGAGTTGTTATCGGTACTGGGGCCAGGGAATTTGGACGGATTACGGTCGGGAGCTCTGCCGTCGCACTGAAGCGATCCTCACCCACGATTTTTAGCCAATTTGTTCGCACCTCAAGTGCGGACACGGGCGGGATTATTTTCGATGACCTCCGGTGTGCGTAATCCTATGCGGGCATTCGACGACGAAGAGGTTCCCCGGTATTATACCTGGGCCGACCTCCAGCAAGTGGGTCACGTCAAGCCCCAAACCGATGACCGGAACGAGCGTCGTTACCGCCAACCGAAAGGGCCGGACACAGTTACGGCCCGCCTTCACGCCACCGCGCCACTCTTCGACTCCACAATTGCGAAGCCGCCGTCCCGCCACCGACTGAATCAAACATTTTGTAGGTTTGTGAGCTAGCCATTCAAAATCTCCCGCATTCGCTGCGACACTGAGGGGTTGGTGGCATTACCCTCGCGTCCATCTCGACATTCCCCCAGTTCCCGATAGATTCTTGCTATGGCCGACACCGAAGTCTTGCCCAACATCGAACACGAGGCGAAGACCGGTTCAAAATCCGACTTGGCGCCGGGGTGGCTGGTGATTTGTTGGAATGATCCGATTAACTTGATGACTTACGTCATGCATGTGTTCCAAACGGTGTTTGGCTGGAACCGCGCGAAGGCGGAGGTCCATATGCTGGAAGTCCATCGGCAGGGCAAAAGCGTGTTGGCGCGCACGACGATGGAGAAAGCCGAGCACTACGTCCACGAACTCCAGAAATACACGCTGCACGCCACCATGGAGCGCGAGCCGTGAAGCTGCTCCGCGTGGGCCAGGACGGTTCCGTCTTTCAGCTTGGACATGGGGAGCAACAACTGCTGTTCGAAACGCTCAAGCATTACCCGCTCGTCCCGGCGGCGCATCATCGGTTGAGCCAGGCGGACCAAGGACCCCATGCCGAAGAAAACCAGCGGCTGCTCGAAGCCAGCCTCGCCGAAGTGCGCCAGGCGAATCGCCGGCAAGTCCTGGCTCTGTTGAATGAACCGCAGCGCTGGCGCGCCACCAAATCCGGCTTCGAGCTCGAGCTGACGCCCTTGCAAATCGAGTGGCTGCTGCAGGTGCTCAACGATGTGCGCGTGGGGAGTTGGCTGGCCCTGGGCGAACCGGCATCAGGCGCCGCCCCCGCCGTCACGGAGCAAAACGCAAAATATTTCTTCGCCTTGGAGAGCTGCGGTTTGTTCCAGTCCGGCTTGCTGACGGCCCTGGGCATCAGTGAGTCGCCCCACTGGGCAGGGGATTGAGCGTTTGCTCGCATGCCCACCCGGCTCGATCAACCCCTGTGCTTTCCAGATCCGCGTGCGGCGGCGGGGAATGGATTGGTGGCCATCGGCGGCGACTTGTCCGCGCCGCGCCTGCGGTTGGCCTATCGCAGCGGGATTTTTCCGTGGACGGTGAATCCCATCACCTGGTGGTCGCCTGACCCGCGCGGGATTTTCGAGCTTGAGAAATTTCACCTCCCGCGCAGCCTCGCGAAATTCATCCGCCAGCAGCCGTTTGAAATCACCCACAACCGCGCGTTCCGCCAAGTCATGCAGGCTTGCGCAGACCCGGCGCCCGGGCGCGGGGAAACCTGGATCACGCCCGAGTTCCTCGAAGCCTACACGCTGTTGCACGAGCAGGGCGACGCCCACAGCGTCGAGTGCTGGCGCGGGAGCGAACTCGTCGGCGGCATCTACGGCGTGAGTCTCGGTGGATGCTTCGCCGGCGAATCCATGTTCCACCGCGCCACAAATGCCTCCAAGGTCGCGCTCTATTATCTCCTTGCGCATCTGCGGACGCGCGGTTTCGCGTTGTTCGACATCCAAATGCGCACACCCGCCACGCGCCAACTCGGCGCGGTGGAGGTCTCGCGCGAAGAATACTTGAAACGGCTCGCCGTCGCCGTCGAAATGGACTGCGCCTTTAGCTGACAGCCCGAGGGCATAAGGCAACGCGGCCGCGCGAACGGAAGGCAACGACCCCCGATGAATGGCCAACCCTGCGTAAACCGTGGTTGCGCCCACACCGCCTCGGGGCCGAAACACGCTGGCGGGGCACACATTCCAGCATCGCCTCGCGGCTGGTGACCGGATAATACCTTGACCAATTCTGCGAGAGCTTTCATTTTGCGGGGGTGTTCCTGAAAAATGCGATCGTGGCCCTGCTGATTATCTCAGTGATCAATGGTTTCGCCACCGAACCCGAGCGTTCGGCCATTCAAATCCTCACTTATCGCCAGGAACCGGACTGGTCGGCGCCGTGGCGGTTCGACGCGGTGCAGCGGGCAGGCGGTTCGGGCTTCGTCATCAAGGGCAAACGCATCATGACCAATGCCCACGTGGTCAGCTGGTGCCGCCAGATCATCGTGCGAAAATATCAGGACGCGAAACCCTACCTCGCGACCGTGGAATACATCGGCCACGATTGTGACCTCGCCTTGTTGACGGTGGCGGATGAAAGCTTTTTCGATCAGCTGCCAGCCCTGGACTTCGGCGAGCTGCCCAAGGTGCGCTCGACCGTGGTCACGTACGGGTATCCGGCGGGCGGCGAGGAAATCTCCTACACCCGGGGCGTCGTGTCGCGCATCGAGATGAGCGCGTACTCGCATATCGGCAATCGCCGGTTGTTGACCGTGCAAACCGACGCGGCGATCAACCCCGGCAACAGCGGCGGGCCAGTGATCCAGGACGACCGCGTGGTGGGCGTGGCCTTTCAGGGCATTGCCGGCTTGGAGAACACCGGCTTTTTCATCCCCCCACCAGTGATCCAGCGCTTCCTGAAGGACGTGGAGGACAAACATTACGATGGCGTGCCGCTGGTGGGCGTGCATTTTGTGCCGCTACAGAATCCCGCCTACCGTACTCGGCTTCAATTGCCGGACAACAACCTCGGGACGCGGGTGGATTATCTACGGCCGCATTCCAGCGCCAGCAACGTGTTGCAGCCGGACGATGTCGTTTTGCAGGTCGGCGAATTTCCCGTGGCAAGTGACGGAACGATATTGTATCAGAGCAACCGGGTCTTCTGCGCTTTGGGATTTCAGCTCGGGCAGAGTGGCGACACGGTGCCGCTCAAGATTTGGCGGGCCGGCCAGGAACAAAACGTAAACGTGAAGGTGGCGGCTTCGGACGAGGACCAGCCCGAAGGCAATCAATTCGACGTGAAGCCGCGGTACTTTTTTTTCGGCGGGCTGGTGTTCACGCCGCTCTCGCGAGATTACCTGGGCGCCGCCACCCGCGATAACACCGAGGGCTCCGGCACCGACCTGACCTATGAATTGTTCTACCGATCGCTCGAGGAGCCGGCGCTGGTCCGCGAAGAACCGGTCGTCCTGAGCAGCGTCCTCGCCGATGCCGTCAATGCGAATTTTCGGGTCCGCGGCCGGGTGCTGGTAGACCGCATCAACGGCGCGCGCATCGAAAAGCTGGCTGACGCCATCCACGCCTTCGAAACCAGCACCAACACCTACGACGTGATTGAGTTCATCAAGAGCCACCAGTTCGAAGCCCTCGAACACACCGAAGCCGTGCGCGCCAACACCAAAATCCTCAAGACTTACGGCGTCCCCCGCGACCGACAGCTATGAAATTCCTGCACCTGAACTTGTTGTGGGCTTGGCTGGCAATGTTGCCCGCGTTCGCCGCCGCTGACCCAACGGCCGTCGCCCGGCTCTGGGAAAAATCCGTCGTCAAAGTCGAAGTCTCGCGGAACTTATACGATTACTATCAGCCCTGGAACCGACGGAATGATCGCTCGATCAAGATCGGCCTCGTCGTGGGGGAACGCCAGATCATTACCACCGCGCAGGACTTGTCCGACCGCGTCCTCGTCCGCCTGCAGAAGGGCGGCCGCGGCAAATGGACGAATGCCAAGGTTGAGTGGGTGGACTACCACGCCAACCTGGCTGTGCTCACCACGGATGACGCCACGTTTTGGAGCGGTCTCCAACCCGCCAAGCTCAACGGCCAAGCGCCCGCCGAGGGGGCCGCCCTGCAAATCATCCGCTGGCGGGAAGGCAAACTCGAAAGTCGCTCGGCGGAATTCACCCAGTTTGCAGTCCGCCAGAGCGAGTTAAGCAGCATTAGTCATGTGCAATTGGAATTGTCCTCGGAGATTCAAGGCGCCGGATTGGGCGAACCCGTCGTGGCCAATTCGCAGATCGTCGGCATCGTGGCGGCGCAACGGGGACGCACCTGCAAGGTCATCCCCGCCGCGTTCATGCGGACGATTTTGGCGGCGCGCCAGGCCGGCAACGCGCGCGGCCTCGGCTATTTTCATTTTTACTGGCAGCCGGCCGAGAATCCGGCCTCCCTTGCGCACCTCCGGCTGCCCGGCGAACCCCGGGGAGTGCTCGTGATCAATGTCCCGGAGCGTCCCGACGCCGGCGAGCAGGTACTTCAGCCGCGCGACATCATCCTGGAGATTGACGGCTTCGACGTGGATCTGCAGGGCGATTATCTCGATCCGGAGTTTGGTTCGCTCATGCTCGAAAATCTCTCCACGCGGGGCAAGTGGGCAGGCGACGATGTGAAAATGAAAATCTGGCGCGACGGCAAACCGCTCGAGGTCACCTATCGCCTGCCCAAATACGAGTTTGCCCACTCGCTGGTGCCCACCGGAGTTTACGATCAGCCGCCCGATTATCTCATCGTGGGAGGGCTGGTGTTTCAACCGCTGACCGTCCCTTATCTGCAACGCTGGGGCAATGACTGGGAACGGCGCGCGCCGTTTCGTTTCACGTACTACACCGGCGAGGAAGCCACCCGCGACCAAGCCGGGATCGTGATTCTCTCACAGGTTTTGCCTGACGCCTTCAACCTGGGCTATCAGGAACAACGGGGCTTTGCCGTGGACAAAGTCAACGGCCAGCGCGTCACCAGCTTGACCGAATTACGCGCCGCGTTGCAGCAGCCGAAGGACAAGTTTCACGTCTTTGACTTTGTGCCCAACGAATCCCTCCAGCGAATCGTCCTCGCCGCGGGCGACGCCGAACGCGAAGCCACCCAACGCGTCCTCGAACGGTTCGGCATCGCGGAAGCCACCCAGATCACGCCCAAAGCCGCGGCCCTGAAATAGGGCGGCCGCGGAAAACCATCGAACGGCCCTGCCGGAATGTTGAAATAACCAACCACACTCAAAGTCAAGAAATGAACCGCATCAAAATTGGGTTGGCCGCCCTGGTTCTCGGCGGATGGCTGGTCGGCCCCGCGTTCGCGGCCGAAAAAAACTGTTGCGAAAAGGCCAAGGCTGAAAGCAAGCCCTGCCCCCATAAGTGCTGCGTCGCCGCCAAGAAAGCCGGCAAGGACTGTGAAAAATGCAATCCTCGGAAGAAGAACGCGGGCCAGAAAACGGAACGGCAGAACCCGTAGTCCGCTGGCCGGGTTTTTACTTTCTCTCAGCCGGGATATTTCCGAGTCGGATTTTTCATCACGAATTTCGCGCCCGACCCGGTCGGTTGCGGTCGGGAAAACAAAACGGCGCCGGGCAATTTTCCCTCTGTGCGGCAGGAGCGGGGGAGGGATTCAATCCGGGGTCGCCCGGCCTCCGCTGGTTTGATCGTCTACCGCTTTTGACTTGGGCTGCCCGCTGTATCTTGCTCTAATCACGTATGTCTTTCGCGCGGCGGGCCGTCATCGATGTCGGCACGAACTCGGTAAAACTGCTCGTGGCGGAGGTTTCCGGCCACGAGATTCGTCCGCTGTGTGAAGACAGTGAACAGACTCGCCTGGGTCAGGGGTTCTACGAAACCTACCAGCTAAAACCCGAAGCGATTGCCAATACGGCCCGGGCCGTCGCGCGCTTCGCCGCCGACGCACGCCGGCTCAACCCGGAGCATCTTCGCGTGATTGCCACCAGCGCCGCGCGGGATGCGGTGAATCCGCACGAACTCCTCGCGGCGATCGAAAGCGCCGCCGGGCTGAAGGTGGAAATTATCTCCGGCGAACAGGAAGCGGATTGGGCGTTCCAGGGCGTGACCACCGATCCGGCCCTGGCTGAACGGCCCCTGTTGTTGCTCGACGTTGGCGGCGGCAGCACGGAATTCATTCTCGGCCACGGCACCCAGCGACACTTCTGCCAAAGTTTCCGGCTCGGCACCGTCCGGCTGCTGGAAACCATTCCGCCCGCGGATCCCCCGACCGTTGCCGGCCTGGCGGAAACGCGCCGGTGGCTACAGGACTTCATCGCAACTAAGATCCAGCCCACCCTCCAGCCCGCCTTGCAACGGGAAACGGATTGTAGCTCAGCGCAGTCTCCGGTAATCCTCGTCGGCACGGGCGGCACGACCAGCCTGCTCGCGCGCATGGAGGCCCGCTTGGAAAGCTATGACCGCGCGCGGATCGAAGCCACGCGCCTGAGCCTGGAGCGCATACGCTGGCACACCGAACAGTTGTGGCGTCTGCCCCTCGGCCGACGGCGGGAAATCGTGGGCCTGCCCAGCAACCGGGCCGATGTGATTCTCGCCGGCGCGGCCATCTACGAAACGGTAATGACCAGTTTTGGTTTCACGGAATTACGGGTGAGCACGCGCGGCTTGCGCTTCGCCGCGCTGTTGGATTCACCTTGAAACCGGGCGCGGCTTGGGATGCGATCGGAGCGGGCGCAAACCTGATCGGCCGCGCGTCACCCATGGTAGAAACTCTGGCCGCGGGAACAAAATTCTTGTCAATCGCGGAAGGCAGCCTCTAGTCTGCGCGCGAAGCATTTTGCCGCATGACTTACCCTAAACTCACTTTGCCGCAACTCCTGGGACAGACCGCCGCGAAATTTCCCCGCCGACCGGCCTTGCTCTACTTCGGCACCAAGATTTCTTATGCGCAACTCGAGGAGCAAGTGAATCGGCTGGCCGCCGGGTTGCAATCCCTAGGGGCAAAGCCGGGCGATCGGGTGGCGTTGCTGATGCCCAACTGCCCGCAGTTTGTGATCAGTTACTTTGGGGCAATGCGGGCGGGCGCGATCGTCACGGCGACCAGCACGATGTACACCGCCCGCGAGATTGTCCACCAGTGGAGTGATGCGGGCGCCACGATCGTGATCGCCGATCGCCGGCTCTTGCCGGTGCTCCAAGCGGCCCTGCCCCAATTGCCTTCCGTGCGGCATATCATTTTCATCGGGGCGCGGCAATATTACCCGCGCCCGTTCCAACAGCTCTGTACGCGCCTGAAATCATCCCGGCCAGCGCCGCCGGCCCCGCGCTCCCTGCCGGGGACAACTCCGTCCGGCTCACCTTTGCGGCACGAGTGGGAGCAGCTCTTGTGCGTTTCCCCCCAGCCGAAGCCAAGCGGGGTGAAGCCTGCGGACGTCGCCTGCCTGCAATACACGGGGGGCACCACGGGTACCTCCAAGGGCGCGATGCTCACGCACGCGAACCTGGTGACCAACGCGTACCAAGCCAGCCGGCTGCTGACGCGGGGCGGCCACGGCCAAGAGGTGATGGTCGCCGCCCTGCCCCTGTTTCACATTTTCGCCATGACCTGCGTGATGATCAGTTCGGTGGAGCTTGGCGGCACCGTCGTGATCCTCCCGCGGTTCGAACTGCGGGCCGCCCTGAATGCTATCCGCAAGTACCGGCCCACGATGTTCCATGGCGTCCCCACCATGTACGTCGCCTTCAACAGCGTGCCTGGGGTCGAGCGGTACGGATTTAATTCGTTGCGAATGTGCATGAGCGGTGGCGCGGCCTTGCCCGCCGAGGTCCGGCAAAAGTTCGAAACTTTGACCGGCGGCAAACTGGTCGAGGGTTACGGCCTGACCGAAACCTCCCCCGTCACGCACGTCAATCCGCCCGAAGGCTCGCCCAAAGTCGCCAGCATCGGCCAGCCCATCCCGGACACCGAAGCGCGGATCATGGATCTGGAAACCGGCACCCGCGAAATGCCCGTGGGCGACGTCGGCGAAATTACGATTCGCGGGCCGCAGGTCATGAAAGGTTACTGGCACAAGCCGGAGGAGACGGCCCTGGTGCTGCGCGATGGCTGGCTCTTCACGGGCGACATTGCGAAGAAAGACGCGGACGGTTACTTCTACATTGTTGACCGCAAGAAGGACATGATCATCGCCGGCGGCTACAATATTTATCCGCGCGAAGTCGAGGAGGTATTGTTCGAGTGTCCGTCGATCCAGGAAGCGGCGGTGATCGGCGTCCCGGATGCGTACCGCGGGGAGACCGTGAAAGCCTTCGTCGTGCTCAAGCCGGGCGTCCAGACGACGGCCGAAGAAGTCATTGCCTTCTGTCGCGAACGCCTGGCCAGCTACAAAGTTCCACGGATGATTGTGTTTCGGGACTCCCTGCCCAAGTCCGGGGTGGGGAAATATCTCCGCCGCGAGTTGCGAAATCTTTAGCCCGGCGCGGGAAGCCGCCGACTGGAGGAAGCGGACCTGGGCTCGGAAGGGAAGTCCGCCGCCTTGCGTCGGCGGCTATGCAAAAATCGCAAAAGGGTCCGTCGAAACCATAGGATCAATATGAAAATCACACAACCAACCGAACGTCCGTCAAGCCGTCACCGGCGGCCCTGGCCGACCTGGCTGGCGATTTCCGTTTTGTGCCTGAGCGTCGCGCCCAGCGCCCTGGCCGCAGTGTCCCTCGCCGCCAAAGGCGAAAGCCAATACCGCATCATCGTGCCGGCGGAAGCGATTCCGGCGGAACGCTACGCCGCCGAGGAGTTGCAGCGGTACCTCGAGAAGATGAGCGGCGTCAAACTCCGGATCGTGACCGATGCCGAGCAGCCGACCGCCCATGAAATTCTGCTGGGAAACAATACGCACCTCGCGCAACTGCGCCCGGCCTTGGATTTTACCAAGCTCGGCCCGGACGGTTTTGTGCTGCGCGTGGATGGCAATCGCGTGGTCATCGCCGGCGGGCGGCCCCGCGGCACGCTGAACGGTGTTTATACTCTGCTGGAAGAACAGTTGGGCGTCCGCTGGTTTACGCCGGAACTCGAAACCGTTCCCAAGCTCGACCGCATCGAGCTGCCAGATCTGAACGCGACCACCATCCCCGCCCTGGAAAACCGCGATGTCTTTTGGAGCGAAATGATGCATAGCGCGGATTTCGCTGCACGCCACCGCGTCAACGGGCAGCACTGTGGTCTGACCGAAAAGCACGGTGGCGCTTTCACGGTCTGCCATCCGTTTGTGCACAGCTTCGACGCGTTGGTGCCGCCGGCGCTCTTCGCGGATCATCCGGAGTATTTCCCGCTCATCGCCGGCAAACGTAAAAGCGGTTACGTCCAGCGCTGTCTGGCCAACCCCGACGTGCTGAAACTGTCCATCGCGCAGGTACGGGCGTGGATCAAGGAACACCCGGAGGCCACGATCATCAGCGTCTCGCAAAACGATACCTTCAACAACTGCCAGTGCGAGTCGTGCAAAGCCGTGGACGACGCCGAGGGCAGTCCCTCCGGCTCGCTCCTGAAGTTTGTCAACGCGGTGGCCGAGGCGATCGAACCGGAGCATCCCAATATCCGGATCGACACGTTGGCCTATCAGTACACGCGCCAACCCCCAAAGACCATCCGCCCGCGCCGCAACGTCATCGTCCGCCTCTGCTCCATCGAATGTTGTTTCGCGCATCCCCTCGAAACCTGTCCCGAGGAAAAGAATCGCCGCTTCCGCGATGACATCGTCGCCTGGGGACCGATCGCGCCCCGGCTCTACGTTTGGGACTACACGACCGACTTCGGTCACTACCAGCAGCCGTTTCCGAATTTTGATGCCCTGCAATCCAACGTCCGCTTCTTCGTGAAGCACAATGTGAAGAGCCTCTTCGAGCAGGGTAATTATTCCAGCGGCGGCGGCGGCGAAATGGAGCCGCTCCGCGCGTACATCCTGGCGAAGCTGCTCTGGAATCCCGACACCGACGTGCCCAAGCACACCCGAGAGTTCGTGAACGCTTATTATGGCCAGGCCGCGCCGAAAATCTTCGCCTACCTCGACATCATCCACCAACCCGGGCGCGAACAGGGCAGGCACATCCACATCTTTGACAAACCAACCTCAGCCTACTTGAGCGAAGACGTGATGAACGCCGGCGAGAAAATCCTGGACGAAGCTGAGTCGTTGGCGGAGAACGATACGGTGCGCTTCCGCGTGCAAGTCGCACGCCTCCCGGTTTGGTATGTGAAAATCGCCACTGACCGCGTGACGGGCGACGCCAAAACCGACTTGGTGAAACGCTTCGTCGCCATCGCCCGTCAGGCTGGTGTCTCCAATATCAGCGAGCAGAAGTCCGTGGCGGAGTGGGCGAAGAAACTAGGCGTCGAGTGAACGCCAGTGGCCTTAACGTCGTTCGCGAGCAGACCCGACCGTGGCGGTCGCGGTGGCATTCACTACCTTCCAATTCGGCTATTCCGGTTCGACCAATGCCCGACCGGATCGTGGCGCCACCGTTGCCGTGGAGACTTTTCTTCTTGGCGATCCTGATGGCAGTGGTGGCCCAGTACCGCGTTCCGGCCTTGGAATTCCCCCAGCTCTGGCAAACCGATTTGGCGTCGTTCCTCGAGACCTCTGCGACCGTGGCCGACCTCCACGGCGCTGGCCGCGACGAGGTGCTGGTGGCCGGACGCGAGGAATTGTTCGCGCGCGATGGACACGGCAAGGCGTTGTGGGGCTGGCGGACCAAGACGCGTTTTATGACTTATCCGGCGGTTCTCGCCCGGCCGGGACAACCGTCGTTGATTTACGTCGCCGACACCGGCGGGGTGCTCACTTGTCTCGATGGCAACGGCCAAGAAGTCTGGCATGCGCAGCTAAAAGGTCCGTCGAGTTGGTCCGCTTCCGTGGTCTGCGATCTCGACGGTGATGGCAACGCCGAAGTCATCCAAACCGACGAAACCGGCACGGTGTGGGCTTTCGCGGCGGTGACGGGCAAACCTTTGTGGCAGGCGAAAGTGAAGGGCATTCCCGTCAGCCCATCGGTCGGTGATCTCGACGGCGACGGCAAACCGGAGATCGTCGTGGCCACCGGCGAAGGCGTCATCACGGCGATCAAGAACGACGGCCAGGTGCTGTGGGAGCGAATCCTCAGTGGCACGTCGCCTTCGTGGGCGACGGCCGCTCCGGTCATTTTTGCTGGCTCGGACGGACGCGGACGCGTCGCGGCAGCGTCGAGCGACGGTCAGTTCTTTTGCCTGGATAGCCAAGGTGAAATTCTCTGGCAACGGCCGACGCGCGGCGCGGCGGCGTCCACGATTTCCGTTGGCGACCTCGACCTCGATGGCCGGGCAGACATTTGTCTGATTACGCAGCTCGGCGTGATCCACCGCTTCGATGAACGCGGGCAGGCGATCTGGGAAATTGACATGCAGGGCCGAAGTCTCGCGCCGGGGGCGATGATCGATTTGGATGGTGACGGTAAACTTGAATACGCCTTTTGCACACAGGACGGTTTCCTCCAAGTTCTGAACACCGCCGGGGAGTTCCTCCACCGCTACCACTTCAAGCACAGGACAATCAACGTCACGCCAACTTTCGGCGACGTGTCCGCGGATTCGCCCGGCCTCGAAATGCTCATTACCGGCGGTGAGTTGGGTCTCACCGTCTGCCTTGGCACGCCGGCGACCACCAATGCGGTCGCGCATTGGAAAGCATACCGCGGCGACGCGCACAACAGCGGCTCGTGGTTTGGCCTGCGGCAGAAAGTATCGCGGACCTCCAAGCCTGCCGTATCGCAGGTTTCCAAACCAGCGCGCCGTGCCGCGGGAGCGAGCGGAGTGGCCGAAGCCGCGATGTGGACGCCGAACCTGAGCCCCAATGAAGTGCTAACCGGGCTGGGCATTCGATTTGTCATCACGAATTCCCAGTCGGGAACACCGGAGTTGACGGCCACGGCCTCGTGCCAGCGCCCTGACGGCACATTGCAAGCAGCGACGACGACGGTGTTCGGCAAGCGGGGCGAGTTGCTCTTGCCGCTGGATGTCATCGCCTCGGGCGATTATCGCTTCAACTGGTCGCTGACGGACACGGGTGGATTAGTTGTCGCCTCGGGTGCGCGTTGGTTCTTTCTGCAACCATTTGCCAACGACCTTGCCCTCGTCACCCGAGCTTTGGCCACGCTACGCGAAACCGCAAGTGCGGTGGAAACAAAGCTCCCGCTTTCCGCTGCGGCGCTCCGGCGCGAGGCAATCTCGCTCGAAAGCGAAGCGAAGCCGGTCGCGGCAGCGCAAGAGGCCGTGTTGCGCGCCGAAGCGAACGCGGCGCAAGCGTCGCCGTGGCTGGAACACGCGGCGTTGGAGCGATCGGCGACGCTGGTGGTGCGCGCGAATCGGGCACTGGCGATCGCCGGCGTGGTTCGGCAGGCTGCTTCGCTCGGCGTCGGGACGAGCCTGATCGCCTTCGAGGGCACGATGTGGGAGAACCGCAAAGTGGACGAGCAGTTGCCGACCGTCGCGGCCAACCCGTTTCGCCTCGCCCGCATTGCGGTTCCGGGTGAGCACGAGCCGGTCGCCTTGAACCTCTTCAATATCACCGATCACGAATTGCTGGTGCGCGTGCAGATGGATCCGCTGACCAACGGCGTCGTAGTCACCCCGCATCGCTCGGTGGGAGTGCCGACCTCGCAAGGGGAAGTCGCGTGGGATGCACTGCCCGAGTTGGACGAAACCAGCACGTTGACGATTCCGTCGCTGGCCAGCCGGGAGCTGTGGCTGGACATTGACCTCGGGGCGGCGAAGCCCGGCGAACACCAGATCAAGTTACGGCTGCAGGCGCTCAACGGCGCGGGCGTGCTCGATGCCCCCGCGCATCCGCACTCGGTGCCACCCCCGGAAACGCAGGTTGAGATTGCGCTCCACGTCCCGGCGTTCGCCATGGTTCCCGCGGGCGAGTTCCGGCTTTGCACCTGGGCCGCGCCGGAGGCCGCGAACCTGCCCGACCTGCTCGCGCATGGTAACAACGTATTTCCCACAGCGCTCCCCACCCCGAAATACGATCCGCAAGGACGCTTGGTTGGATCGGATTACCGCCAGCTGGACCCGGTGCTGGGCCGGTTGCATGGGCAGGATGTCGTGTTATTGCTTCAGGGCTTTCCGGCCTTCAAGGGTGAGGTCGGCAGCACCGGCTACCGCGAGGATTTGAAAAAGTTTATCACTGAACTGATCGCGCATCTGGCGGGCGCGGGTGTCGACACGAATCATTTCGCGCTCTACCCGTCCGACGAGCCCGGTGGCAACGGCTGGAACGCGGTCAATCAACTTGTCGTGTTCGGTCAGCAAGTGCGCGCGGCGAATCCCAACGTATTGCTGTACATGGATGGCGGCGGCGAGTTGCCGATGTTTCAGGCGATGTCGTCCTGCATGGACATCTGGACGCCGAGCATCTACATGCTCGCGGAAAAAACTCCGTTGATGGAGGTGGTGCGCAAGCACGGCAAGTTGTTGTGGTCCTACAATTGCGCCTATACCTACGCCCGACCCGTCGGTCCGAATCTCAAAAACATGAACCTCATCGGCGATTACCGCGCGGCCGCGCTGCTCGCGTTCCGGCACGGGGCCACCGGCATCGGCTTCTGGTGTTACAACCTGGGCGGCGATCCGTGGGGCCGCGTAGATATGGAATACCAGTTGGTCTATCCGGGCCGCACCCAGCCCGTCACCAGCCGCCGCTGGGAAGCGGTGCGCGAAGGGATCGAGGATTACCGACTCCTGGCGGCGTTGCGACCACTGCTCGCGTCGGACGGCGGGACGAAGTCGAGCGAAGCCACACGCGACCGCATCAAGCATCTGCTGGAGGTCAGCCTGCCCGGTATGATTGACCAAAGCCTCGAGGAAATGACGCGCGGGCTCGGGCGCGGCGTGATCGACGCCAGCAATAACGACGCGACCATCGGTGCGTTCCGCCGCGAGCTGATGGAGTGTGTTGAATCGGTGGCGGGCCCAGCGGGGCGGTGAACTCTCGATTGTCGAAGCGATGAGTGGCTTGATAGCCTCGGAGTCATGAATCCAAAGGACAATAAGGACCGAAAGGACGCTTCGCCAAAACGACAACGTGGCTCTGCTGTCCGTTCGGTCACTTCAGTCCCTTCCTCACCAGAAGGCTTCATCCCTCCGCACGGCGGCTACCAGAACCTTCTCTCATACCAGAAAGCCCAGATGGTCTATGACGCCACCGTCTATTTCTGTGCGCACTTCCTGTCCAAAAAAGACCGCACCTACGACCAGATGGTGCAGGCCGCGCGCTCCGGCAAACAAAACATCGTCGAAGGCAGCCAGATTTCGGGCACGTCCAAGGAACTCGAACTCAAACTGACCAACGTGGCCCGCGCCAGTCAGGAGGAACTCCTGGACGACTACCGCGATTTCCTCCGCACGCGCGGTCTGGCTGAATGGACCCCGGATCATGCTTACAGCCTCCGCCTCCGCCGCCTCAACCGCACCCCTGGCGCGAATTACGAGACGTTCAAGAAAGGCATCGAACACCCCGACCCCGCCATCTGCGCCAACGTCATCCTAGGTTTGGTCAAAGTGACGAGCTACCTGCTGGACCGTCAACTCAAGTCGCTTGAGAAAGCTTTCGTTGAGCAGGGCGGCTTGCGTGAGGCCATGACCCGCGCCCGTCTGGCCCATCGCGCCAAACGGTGGAAAGAATTGAAATGACCCCGTGCCGGTTATCCTTTCGTGCCCCGGTCCCTTCGGTTCTTTTAGTCCTTTGCGTCCTTGTTAGTATCTCACTGCCCGCGGCCGCGACGGTCAAACCAAGTTACTACGGGCATGAAACCGTAACGGACGCGCACGGCGTCATTGCGCCTTGGTATCACGGACTGAACGGTCAATGCGATTGGCGGGTGCGCATCGCCGCGGAGACGTTGAAACGTTACCCTTGGACCTCGGTCAGCAATGGCGTGCCCGCCTGGCCGCATTACGTTTTCAACGGCTCGTGGAAAATTGATACCAACGGCGTGATCACGCCGGCCCCGCTCAAGGACTGGGACAACGGCGACATCGGTCAGCGCGCCACCAGCGTGTTGAATGGCTTCGTGGATTACTACCGCTATTCCGGCGACGCGGCCGCCATCGCGCACCTGACCTACATGGCGGATTTCCTCGTGGACTGGTGCGTCACGCCGCCGGAGCATCCGTGGCCCGGCGTGTTCATCAGCGTCCCGGTCAAGGGCAAGCCGTATGGCCGTTGCGATCCGAACGGAATGATCCAGCTCGACCTCGTCGCGTGCACGGGGCAGGCCTTGCTGCGCGCCTATCAGGTCACCGGCAATCGGCGCTGGCTCGCGACGGCGCAACATTGGGGTAATCTGCTGGCCGAGCATTGCAACCTGGATCCGACGGCCGATCCCTGGCCGCGTTACGTGAACTCGGAAGCGTCCCCGTGGAAGGACAACAAGCAAACCGGTGGCGTGACGATGATCCTGGGGTTTCTCGAAGAACTGCTGCGCGTTACTGAAACAATTGAGAGTAAGCCGACCCGCGCGGGCGATGGTTTCCCTCTCCCCTTCGGCAGAGGAGAGGGCCAGGGTGAGGGGACTACCTCAGGCGCTGAGGCTGCACCTTTTCGCCCAAGCCCCCTCACCTCGGCCCTCTCCCCCTCGGTGGGGGATAGGGAGACCAGCGCTCGATCGCGCCTGATTGCGGCCCGGGTTGCGGGCGAGCGCTACCTGCGGGATAAACTGCTGCCGGCTTGGGCGGTGGATGACACCTGGGGTCGCTACTTCTGGGATTGGGCCAACCCCGTGCAGAACTGTCTGACCACGCCGGATGCCGCGCGTTATTTGCTCGACCACCCGACGCACTTCCCGAACTGGCGGACGGACGCCCGCAATATTCTCTCGGTGTTTTTCAATCGCACCAGCGTGGCGCCCGAGTCGGGCGGCGACGTTTACAACGGGGCGTGGGCTTATCCGGAATCCAGTTCCTGCTGCGGCCGATCGCTTTGGTACGCGCCGCTGGATTTGGCGCCGGTCTTCGCGCAATACGCCGTTTTGGCCGACAGCGCGTGGGCGCGCGAACTGGCGCTCCGCCAGATCGTGTTGCAAACGTACGACGGACACGAGAACGGACAGACCGAAGACAACCTTGACGGCGGAGTGATTGTCAACGGCAGTTGGTTCAACATCGCCCATCCGATGCCGCTGCGATTTCTGCTGGCGGCGATGGCGTGGCTGCCGGAGGAATTGGGGGCCAGTCGCGAGAACCATATCATGCGCTCGTCCGCCGTCGTAACGTCGGTGGTGTACGGCCCGGGCCGGATTGAATACACGACGTTCGATGCGCCGCCGAAAACGGTGGACGTTCTGCGGCTGGCGTTCGCGCCCAAGGAAATCCAGGCCGACGATCGCTCGTTGCGCGCCCGCCGCGACTTGAAAGCCAATGGCTATACGTTGAAGCGCTTGCCGAATGGCGACACGCTGGTGACCATCCGCCACGATGGGGCCAAACGCGTTGTCGTGACCGGCAAGGATCCGCTGCGCGTGGTGGACGACGCAGCGCTGGATTTCTCGGGTGACTGGCACGAGGAAATCGAGTTGGTAGGGTCATCGCGCTGCGATGACCTCGCCCGCGTCCAGCGGGCGAAAGGAATCGTCCAGGAAAGTACGAATGCAAAAAGTCGTTCCGCGCCTGATACGGCGCGGGGTCATCGCAGCGCGATGACCCTACCGAATTCGGAACCCGGGTTTAACGGGCGGTGTCACGTCGCTGACATCGCAGGCGCAACTGTGACCTCGCATTTTGATGGCAATCAGTTGCGGCTTATCGGGCGGACGGATCCATCAGGCGGACTGGCGGATGTTTTTCTGGATGATGAAAAACAACTCGTCCCCATTGACTGCTGGAATCCGTTACCCCGCCGCCAGCAGGTGCTTCACTACCGAAACGGTCTCGCCGAGGGTCCGCACACACTCAAGATCATGGCGCGCGGAGCGCAAAATCCATACGCCAGCGGCACGCGGGTTTATGTGGAAGGCGTTCAGTTCTCGGCGGCGACCGGCGCCCATCATTTTCCGAGCGGGCCGGGACCTACAGAAACGCAGCGGATGATTTTCGGCTACACCGGTCGGACGGACTGGCGTGATTCACACGGGCACGCGTGGCGACCGGCCACGGAGTTCGTCACGCGCCTCACCGGCGGCGCGGACGCCGTCGCCCGCTGCTGGTGGACCAACGCGACGAACGAACCGATTCGCGGCACCCCCGACCCGGAGTTATATCGCTACGGCGTTCAGGCAACGGATTTCTGGGTCAACGTGACGGTCGGTCCGGGCAAATATCACGCCCGGCTGAAGTTCGCCGCCACGCGCGGCCAGCAAACCGGAAAGAACAGATTTGACATCAGCGTCAACGGCCGGCGTGTCGTCGAGCGCTTCGATGTGTGCGCCACGGCGGTAGGGTCATCGCGCTGCGATGACCTCGCCCGCGTGCAGCGGGCGAAACGAATTTCACCGGAAGGTGCGGACGCAAACACTCGTTCCACGCCTGATACGGCGCGGGGTCATCGCAGCGCGATGACCCTACCGGCGGCGGAATCCGGGCTCGATATGCACGCCACGGCAGGCGGGTTGGACCGCGCCGTGGACCTGGTCTTCAACGACCTCGAACCACGCAACGGCATCATCGAAGTCCACCTCACCGGTGCAGAGCGCTTGGAAGCCGGTAAGCCGGTGCGCGGCGAGGCGTTCTTGCAGGCGCTGGAAATCGGCCTGGGCAACGGTGGTGGGGGTGCGAAACCTGTGTCGTTCCTGGAACAATAATGGAATGAAATATTGCTCGCGCGGGCCAATGGTTCATACTGGGGCCGCAAACCCACACCGAAAACGCGAAAGCCAAAACCCGAAACGACCGACAACCAATCGGTGAAAGTATTTTAACCGGTCGGGCAAAATCAACCCAAGTCATCGCTATGATACCAGCCACACTCAAAGCCGCATTATCGCTTCCCACCCAGCTGCGAAAACCAAGGATTGGAAGTTGCCCCCACCCGTTCTGGTTAGTCGTGGTTTGCCTTTCGAGTTTGACGCTGGGGGCGAACGCGGCCCCGCTCCGGTTCCTGGCCACTGTGTATGGGGGCGGCCTGCAGCAGGACGAGAAAATAAGCTTCGTCGCGCCCGTCAGCGCGAGTGTGAGCGGCAGTCTCGCCGTCCCGCCTTACGGAACCGCCCAATGGATTGTCTCCGCCAATACTGGCAATGGATCGCTGTCGGCTCGGGCATTTTATGAAACCGGTAGCACCAACGCGTCTGGGCTCGCCCCGTTGGTGGGCGGCAGCGCCCTCGCACTCATTGATGACACGCTCTATTTTTCGCGTGGGCAGGGGGCGGTGCAACTGGCCGTGACGCTCGCCCTCGACGGGGGGTGCAACGTGAGCGGACAAGCTGATTGTGCGGGCGGCTTGTCGGTGTCGATCGAAAATCTGGACTTTTTCGGGGTGGGCCCGGCCACCGAAGAGACGCGCATCCGTTTCATCTCCACGGATTACCCTGGCTTTGGCGACGTCGCCATTCCGATCACCTATCAACTCAACGTGCATGGCAGCGCCGCCAACGGCGGCGTGTCGGACGGCGACTTCTCGCACACCGGCCACCTGTACCTTTCCGCGCCCGGCGTCACCTTTCGGACCGAAAGCGGTCAAAGTTACGCGCCGCCGGCGCCGACTTTGGACATCCAAAGCGCCGGCAATGACGTGGTGATTTCCTGGCCCGCCACCGCGGTGGGCTACCAGTTGGAATCCACCGTGGACCTCAGCGCCGGCAATCCATGGGCGGCGGTCACGAACCTGCCGGCGTTGCTGGGGCTCCAAAATGTGGTGACTAATCCTTTTTCGAGCGGCGTGAGATTTTTTCGGCTGGTGAAATAAGTGATCAGGCTCGGGCACGGGAATGCAGTTGCAAAAATACCGCCGCCCGTTCAGCTTTGAATTCGCCCGAACGCAATTGCCGGCGGCTTTTGGTCGCACGGCCGCGAGGCGCGGGCCATGCCCGGACGTTCCGTAATCCTGCAGGATCACTCGGGCAGTGATGCGGCGCCGAACGCGCTTCGCTGCGGATACACTTTGGGGGCCCCCACCGAGGGGCATGAACATTATGCTTAGAATACGAAAAGCCGCCGTCATCGGGGCGGGTAATATGGGCGCGCAAATTGCCGCGCATCTGGCCAACGTCGGAATCCCATCGCTCCTGATGGACATTGTTCCGAACGAACTGCTGCCCGAGGAATCGAAACGCGGGCTGACGCTGCAATCACCCGAGGTCCGGAATCGCGTCACCAAAACCCTGTTCGAACGCGCCAAAAAGCTTTCGCCCGCGCCGTTCTTTGTCTCCGAAGCGGCGAACCTCGTCCGCCTGGGCAACGTGGAAGACAACTTGGCGGAGATCAAAGACGCCGACTGGGTCATCGAGGCGGTGTTGGAGCGTATGGAGTTGAAGCTGGCGATCCACGCGAAGATCGCCGCGCACGCCCGGCCCGAGGCCCTGGTCACCACCAATACCTCCGGCCTGTCCATCGCCGGCATGACGAAAGGTCTGCCGCTGGAATATCGCCGTCGCTTTTTCGGCACGCACTTTTTCAACCCGCCGCGGTACATGCGGCTGCTCGAACTCATCCCGACGCCCGACACCGACCTGGCGCTGCTCAAAGCTTTTGGTGAGTTCGGTGAAGCGGTGCTCGGCAAGGGCATCGTCCACGCCAAGGACACGCCGGGGTTTGTCGCCAATCGCATTGGTTGTTTTGACATGCAACAGGTGGCGTTGCTGATGATCGATGAAGGGCTGAGCATTGATGAAGTGGACGCCATCACCGGTCCGGCCATGGGGCGACCCAAAAGCGCCACCTTTCGGCTGGGCGACATCGTGGGCGTTGACCTGATGGCGCAAATGGGCCGCAACTTGCGCGAGTTGCTCCAGCACGATCCCCAAATCGCGGTCTTTCGCCAGGTGGAATTCATCGAAGACATGGTCAAGCGCGGTTGGTGGGGCGAGAAAAAGGGCCAGGGCTTTTATCAGCGGGTCAAGACGGACAAAGGCCGCCAGATTCTCACGCTGGACTACCGGACGATGGAGTACCGGCCGCAGCAGAAGCCGCAGTTTGATTCGTTGGAAGCGGTCAGCAAGATTTCCAACCGGGCGGAGCGCATCCGGACCCTTTGTGCCGCGTCCGACAAGGCCGGTGTGTTCGCGTGGCGCCATCTCAGCGCGGTGCTCAGCTATGCCGCCGACCGGCTGGCGGAAATTGCGGAGGATGTCGTCACGGTCGATAACGCGATGAAGTGGGGTTACAACTGGGAACTCGGGCCGTTTGAAATCTGGGATGCGCTGGGCGTGGCCGCCACTGCGGAGCGGCTGGCGAATGAGGACCGGGCCGTTCCCACTGTTGTCCGCGATCTGCTCGCCGCCGGAAAAAATTCATTCTACGAAGACCGCGCCAGCCGACGCTCATTCTTCGACCTCACCAAACGCGGCTTCGTGGCCGAGGTCGAAGCGCCGAAAGTCATCCACCTTCCGCGCCTGCATAAAGCGCACAAGGTGGTCCTCAGCAATCCCGGCGCGAGTCTGATCGATCTGGGTGACGGCGTGGCCTGTCTCGAATTCCACACCAAGATGAATGTGATTGGCGGCGATCAACTGGGCCTGCTGAAGCAATCGTTGGAGGAAGTGAGCAAGAATTTCATCGGCTTGGTCATCGGCAATCAAGGTCCGCATTTTTCCGCCGGCGCCAACCTGATGCTGTTAACGACCCAGATTCAGAATCAGGATTGGGACGAAGTCGACTTGAGCATTCGCACGTTTCAAAAAGCCACGAGCTCCTTGCGCCAGTTCGAGAAACCGGTGGTCGCCGCCTGTCACGGCTACACCCTTGGGGGCGGTTGCGAAGTGACGCTGGGTTGCGATCATATCGTGATCGCCGCCGAAACCTACATGGGTCTGCCGGAAGTCGGCGTCGGCCTCATTCCCGGCGCGCACGGCTCGAAGGAAATGCTGGTCCGCTGCACCGAGCAGATCATCCGCAATGACGAAGCGGATTATTTCCCCGGCGTCCGCCACGCGTGGGAAACCTTGGGACTGGCGAAGGTTTCCACCAGCGCGGCGGAGGCCGCCAAGTTGCGTTTCTTGCGGAACGGAGAAACCACCGTCGTGTTGAACCGGGACTGGGTCATCGGCGAAGCCAAGGCGCAGGTGTTGCAAATGGTGGCGCAGGGTTATCGGCCCCGACCGCAACGCACCGACATTCCCGCCATCGGCGAAGCGGGCCTCACCCTGTTCAAAGTGATCCTGCAGCAGATGCGGGGGGCGGGCCAGATCAGTGAGCATGACCAGAAAATCGGTTCGAAGCTCGCTTATATTCTGTGTGGCGGCGACCTGACCTCGCTGCACTTTGTCTCCGAGCAATACATCATGGATCTGGAACGCGAAGTTTTCCTGAGCTTGTGCGGCGAACCAAAAACGGTTGAGCGCATCAAGCACACGCTCAAGACGGGCAAGCCGTTGCGGAATTGAGATCAAACTGAATGTTGGAGTACCCCCTCACCCTGGCCCTCTCCCCCTCCGCGGGGGAGAGGGAAAAGAAATGTGCGGCTCATGTGAATTCCGGCCGCGCTCGATTCGCCGACCGACTGACGACGATTCTCCCTCTCCCCATCGGATGGGGAGAGGGTCGGGGTGAGGGGTCCGTTCGACGGAATACCTACAGCTAAAAATATGAAGGAAGTTTTTATTGTATCGGCCGTGCGCACCCCGGTGGGCAAGGCCCCAAATGGACGGCTCAAGACCGTTCACCCGGCGGATTTGGGGGCGGTGGTGTTCAAGGCCGCGCTCCAGCGGGCGCCGCAAATTTCCCCCGAGCAGATTGACGATGTCATCCTAGGCTGCGCCATGCCGGAAGGGCCGCAAGGCATGAACCTGGCGCGCCTGACGATTCTGCGGGCGGGACTGCCAGACACCGTGCCGGGCGTGACCATCAATCGTTTTTGCGCCTCGGGCTTGGAAGCGATCGCCATGGGGGCGCAACGCATCCTGAGCGGCATGGCGGATATTGTCATCGCCGGCGGCACGGAGAGCATGAGCCAGGTGCCGATGATGGGATTCAAGATGACGCCCAATCCCTGCCTCGTAGCTGATTTGCCGGATTCGTACCTCGCGATGGGGTTGACCGCCGAAAATGTGGCCAGCCAATTTCAGGTTTCGCGCGCCGACCAGGATACCTTCGCGTACGAAAGCCATCAAAAAGCCATCGCCGCCATCGCGGCCGGCCGCTTCAAGGAGGAATCCGTTTCCGTCAGCGGACGCGAAGTTACCTTGGATCAAAACAGCAAACGTAAAGTGACTGAGTTTATTTTCGACACCGACGAAGGTCCCCGCCGCGACACTTCGCTGGAAAAACTCGCCGCGTTGCGACCCGCGTTCAATCCCAAAGGTTCGGTCACGGCCGGGAACGCTTCGCAACGCAGTGACGGGGCCGCGGCCGTGATCCTGATGTCGGGCGAAAGAATGAAAGCGCTCGGCGTGAAGCCGCTGGCGCGTTTCGTCACTTACGCCGTGGGTGGCGTGCCGCCCGGCATCATGGGCATCGGTCCCGTCGAGGCGATTCCGAAAGCTCTGAAGAAAGCCGGCTTGAAGGTTGAGGACCTGGACCTGATTGAGCTCAACGAAGCGTTCGCCTGCCAGGCCCTCTCAGTCATCCGCCAGTGCGCGCTGCCCGCTGACAAGGTCAACGTGAACGGCGGCGCCGTGGCCCTGGGTCATCCGCTTGGCGCCACCGGCGCCAAGCTGACCGTCTCCATTCTGCACGAACTCAAGCGGCGCAATGGTCGTTACGGTCTGGTGACCATGTGCGTCGGCGGCGGCATG